>DAIODI010000144.1:0-7356 GCA_036746875.1 Aestuariivirgaceae bacterium
CGGAGTAAGCCCTCGCAGGCGGCGGGGGCGTGCCCCTGGCCGCGGCGTGCCGCGTGCCAGGCGTCGATCTCGGCCTGGAGGCGGTCACGCTCCGCCAGCAGGGCCGCGTTGCGGGGCGCGAGGTCGGCCACCAGCGCGGCGAACCCGGCCCAGAACGCGGCGGGGTCGATCCCCGTGCCGGGGGCGGCCTCGTCTGAGACGAACGCGGCCAGTTCCGAAGCAACCTTGAGCCCGCCGAGCTCCACCCGTGCCGTCATCGCGCGACCCTCCTCTCCCCGTGGCCTGACATTCCGTGCTCGGGCCTTCCGGGTGCAGTGCAGCATAACTCTTCCGGAAGCCGGGCAGTGCTGTCCAGTCCGGTTGTCGATAGAAGCGCCATCATTGGTTTACGCAGCGGTCTGCGAAGCTTAACGCAGCGCTGTCGTGCCGCATGCCCTTGCGCGCGGGGGGGGATTGACGCATATGCGCTGCCACCCCCCCTTGGCAGGGCCGGCCCCCGCCGCGCTTGGGACCACGAGAAGGAACATCGCCGATGCGCCTTGCGGTGCTGAAGGAACGCCGTCCCGGCGAGGCCCGGGTGGCGGCCACGCCCGAGACGGTCAAGAAGCTGTCCGCGCTCGGGCTTCAGGTCGCCGTCGAGGCGGGTGCCGGCGCCGGAAGCTCGATCCCCGATGCCGAGTACGCCGCCGCGGGCGCCGAGATCGCCGCCGCCGCGGCCGCCGCCTGCGCCGGAGCGGGCATCGTCTTCAAGGTCCCGGCCCCGCTCGCGGCCGGCGAGGGCGAGGTGGACGAGGTCTCCCTCATCCCGCGCGGGGCCCTGCTCGTGGGCATCCTCGGCGCCTACGGCAACGAGGGCCGCATCGCGGACTATGCTGGCCGCGGCATCGATGCCTGCTCGATGGAACTGCTGCCGCGCATCACCCGCGCGCAGAGCATGGACGTGCTGTCGAGCCAGGCGAACCTCACCGGCTACCGCGCCGTGCTCGAGGGGGCGACGGCCTATGGCCGCGGCTTCCCGATGATGATGACGGCCGCCGGCACCGTGCCGCCCGCGGCGGTGTTCATCCTCGGCGCGGGCGTGGCAGGGCTGCAGGCCATCGCCACCGCCCGCCGCCTCGGCGCCAAGGTGTCGGCGACCGATGTCCGCCCTGCGGCCAAGGAGGAGATCAAGTCGCTCGGCGCGACCTATATCGGCGTCGAGAGCGAGGAGACGGCAGCGGCCCAGACATCGGGCGGCTACGCCAAGGAGATGAGCGAGGACTTCAAGCGCCGCCAGGCTGAACTGATGGCCGAGACGGTGAGGAAGCAGGACATCGTCGTCTGCACCGCGCTGACGATGGGCCGCGCCGCGCCGAAGATCCTGACGGCGCAGCACGTGGCCTCGATGAAGTCGGGCAGCGTGATCGTCGACATCGCCGCCGACGCCGGCGGCAACTGCGCGCTGACCGTGCCCGGCGAGAGGACGGTGACGGAGAACGGGGTGACCATCCTCGGCTACCGCAACTGGCCGTCCCGCATCGCGGTCGCCTCCTCCGCCCTCTATGCGCGGAACCTGCTCACCTTCCTCACGGCGTTCTGGAACAAGGAGGCGAAGGCCCCTGCGCTGAAGCCGGAGGACGAGATCATCCAGGGTGTGGCGCTGCCGCGCGGCGGCGTCATCGTCCACCCGGCCTTCGCGCCGAAGACGGCCGCGGTCGCCTGAGCCACCCAGTCGCCTGAGCCACCCAATCGCTTCCGCCATCCAATCGCTTCCTTCGACAGGGGGAGACAGACAGCATGAACCCGAGCCAGGTCGCTGAGACCGCCGGAGGCATCGCTCGCGATGCCGCCTCGCTCGCCGAGCGCGCCCAGGCGCTCGCCTCCCAGGCCGCCGGGGCGGCAGCCGGCACGGGCGAGATGATCGAGCCGTTCCTCTTCCTGCTCTCGATCTTCCTGCTCGCCTGCTTCGTCGGCTACTACGTGGTGTGGAACGTGACGCCGGCTCTGCACTCGCCGCTGATGGGCGTCACCAACGCGATCTCGTCGGTGATCGTGGTCGGCGCGCTGCTTGCCGTCGGGCTCGCCGATGATCCGCTTGCGCGGGTGTTCGGCTTCATCGCGGTGCTGCTCGCCTCCGTGAACATCTTCGGCGGCTTCATCGTGACGCAACGCATGCTCGCGATGTTCCGCAAGAAGGGGAAGTGAGGCGATGAGCGCGAACCTGACGGCGATCGCGTACCTGATCGCCTCCGTCTGCTTCATCTTCGCCCTGCGCGGCCTCTCCAACCCGGAAACGGCGCGGCAGGGCAACATGCTCGGCATCGCGGGCATGGCGATCGCGGTGTTCGCGACGCTGCTGAAGCCCGGCATGGGCGGGTTCCACTGGATCCTGCTCGCGGTCGTCATCGGCGGCGGGGCGGGGGCCTACATCGCCACCCGCAGCCAGATGACGGCGCTGCCGCAGCTCGTGGCGGCCTTCCACAGCCTCGTCGGCCTCGCCGCCGTGTTCGTCGCCGCCGCGGCCCTTTACGCGCCGCAGAGCTTCGGGCTGGGCATGCCGGGCACGATGAAGGCCGCCTCGCTCGTCGAGATGAGCCTCGGCCTCGCGATCGGCGCCATCACCTTCTCGGGCTCGGTGATCGCGTTCGCCAAGCTCCAGGGCATCATGTCCGGCGCGCCGATCACCTTCCCCAAGCAGCATCTGCTGAACGCCGGGCTCGGCGCGGTGCTGGTGCTGCTGGTGATCGTGTTCGTCTCGACCGAGAGCCGCGCGGTGTTCTGGATGATCGCGCTGCTCTCCTTCGCGATCGGCTTCCTGATCATCATCCCGATCGGCGGCGCCGACATGCCCGTCGTCGTCTCGATGCTGAACAGCTACTCGGGCTGGGCTGCCTGCGGCATCGGCTTCACCGTCGGCAACCTGATGCTGATCATCGCGGGTGCGCTGGTCGGCGCCTCGGGCGCGATCCTCTCCTACATCATGTGCAAGGGCATGAACCGCTCGATCATCAACGTCCTGCTGGGCGGCTTCGGCACCGACACCTCGGCCGCCGGTGCGGCCGGCGGCCCGGGGGGTGACCGTTCGGTCCGCGCCGGTGCGGCCGACGATGCGGGCTGCATCATGAAGAACGCCTCGAAGGTCATCATCGTGCCGGGCTACGGCATGGCGGTCGCGCAGGCCCAGCACGCGCTGCGCGAGATGGCCGACCACCTGAAGAAGCACGGCGTGACGGTGAAGTACGCGATCCATCCGGTCGCCGGCCGCATGCCTGGCCACATGAACGTGCTGCTCGCCGAAGCCAACGTGCCCTACGACGAAGTATTCGAGCTTGAGGACATCAACTCCGAGTTCGCCAACACCGACATCGTATTCGTGATCGGCGCCAACGACGTGACCAACCCCGCCGCGAAGGAAGACCCGCAGTCGCCGATCTACGGCATGCCGGTGCTGGAGGTGTGGAAGGCGGGAACCGTGATGTTCGTCAAGCGCTCGCTCGCCTCGGGCTACGCCGGCATCGACAACAGCCTGTTCTACCGCGACAACACCATGATGCTGCTCGGCGACGCCAAGAAGATGGTGGAAAGCATCGGCAAGTCGTTCTCGTCCTGATCGAGGCCGCCCGGAACCGCAATCCAGGCGGTCCGAGGGCAGGCGCATCTTCCCACCGAGGGGATTTCACCCGGTGGGAAGATGCGGTAACGGCTCAGCCCTTCGGCGTCATCCCCAGCGCCGCAAGATAGAGGTCGAGAATCGCCTCCTCTTCCTGGCGCTCGGCGGCGTCCTTCTTCCTGAGCGAGATCACCTTGCGCAGCACCTTGGTGTCGAAGCCGTTGGCCTTCGCCTCGGCGTAGACCTCCTTGATGTCGCCCGCGATCGACTTCTTCTCTTCCTCAAGCCGCTCGATGCGCTCGACGAGCGCCTTGAGCTGACCTTGCGCGAAGGCCGTTTTGGCGTCCATTCCGGTTCCCCCCTTCAAGGCCGGCCGTTTGAAACATCATCCTTTTCCGCCAAGTGGTATCCGCTTGGCGGGATGATGCGCTAGTGCCGGTGCGACGTCTCAAACGCCGCCTTCTGCTCGGCGGTCGCCTCGCGCTGGTGCTTTTGCTTCCACTCGGCATACGGCATGCCGTAGACGAGCTCGCGCGAATCCTCGCCCGAGAGCCCCGCTCCCGTCTCGTCGGAGGCGGCCTTCATCCAGTTGGCGAGGCAGTTGCGGCAGAATCCCGCCAGGTTCATCAGATCGATGTTCTGAACGTCGGTGCGGTTGCGCAGATGCTCCACCAGCTTGCGGAAAGCCGCCGCCTCAAGCTCCGTGCGGGTCTTCTCGTCGAGTTCCTTCATGCCGTGACTCCCAAGGCTGCAGGCCCGCCGCCCGGCCCGTCGAGGCTTGGTTCTAGACCCGGCCGATCAGCGTTTCAACGGCGCGCGGCAGGATATCCGCAAGCCGCCGCGCCCATGCTTCCGCACCGGGATCGGTCGCAATCAGATCCTGACGGATCTCCACCAGCGCATGCGGAATGCCGGCGCGGATGGCGTGGGTGTCGAGCGTGTCGCCGGCAAGTCCGCCGGCGTAGGGCTCGTTCTCGCCCACCGTCAGCGCCCGATCGGCGGCGAGCGCATACAGAACCGGGCCGGCCAGCCGCCGGTCCTTCGCCCAAAGCACGCCGGCGTGCCAGGGCCGCGCCGCGCCCTTCCAGTACGGGGTGAAGCTGTGGATGGAGACAATCCCGAACGGACCGCCAGCCGGGCGCGCCGCCAGCACCTGCGCCACCGCGGCGTGGTACGGGCGATGGTAGCGGGCGATCCTCACCTCGCGTTCGGCGGCGTCCATGGCGGCGTTCGCCGGCACGATCGCGCCGTCGGAGAGCCGCATGATCAGCGTCGGGTCGTCGAGGCCGCGGTTGGGATCGATCAGCAGGCGGGAGAACCCGCACAAAACGGCGGGCGCGTGGAGACGGCGGGCCAGCGCCCGCGTGACGGCCTGCGCGCCGATATCGAAGGCGATATGCCGCTCAAGCTCCGCGCGGTCGAGCCCGAGCGTTCCATACCGGCGCGGCAGGGCGTTTCGCGCATGGTCGCACAGAATGACGAGCCGGGCGCGGAATTCGCCGCCGATCACCTCCGCCACGGGGAAACCTTCGGCGTCTTTGATGATGCGGGAAGGCACGGTCACGAGTTCGGGAGCGGTCATTGCGGAAGAGTCCGGGCGAAACATGAACGAACCATGGCGATTCGGGCGCGGCGGTTGACGAGCGCGCGAACATTACCATCCGTTCGTTTGCCTCGCGCGCGGCCGGATGGTAGGGGGAAACAGAAATAGGCTTCGGCCCTAGGAGGAAGCATGGCCAAGGGAATGCTCGTTGTTGGCCGCGCTCCGCTGGCGATGGCGCTGGCGGGCGGCGTTGCGGTTGTCGCGGTCCTGACGGCCTCGCCGTCGCCGGCGATGGCCGACCTGAAATTGTGCAATCGCTCTGAAAGCAAGGTGGGCGTGGCGCTGGGCTACAAGGACCTGGAGCAGGGCTGGACCAGCGAAGGCTGGTGGAACGTCGCGCCGGCCGGATGCGTGAAGCTCAAGGAAGGGCCGCTCAACGCCCGCTACTACTACGTGTACGCCATCGACTACGACAAGGGCGGCGCCTGGGGCGGCCCGGCGCAGATGTGCATCCAGAACAAGCTGTTTACGATTCGCGGCATCGACAACTGCGCGGAGCGCGGGTTCGACCGCAAAGGCTTCTATGAAGTGGACACCGGCGAGGCGATCGATTGGACGGTGGAGATTTCCAGCGCCAACCGGTCGCCGATGGCGCCGCCCGGCTCGGCGACGTCGGCGCCCGCCCAATGACTGCGGCGGGCGATTGACCGCCAAAGGGAGGCGAGGGCTTGAGGCGCAACAGAAAGGTCAGGATCGTCGCCACTCTCGGGCCGGCGTCGTGGGAGCCCGACACCATCGAACAGCTGTTCGTGGCCGGCGTCGATATGTTCCGGGTCAACATGAGCCATTCGAGCCATGAGACGCTGGCGCGCTATCACGGCATTGTGCGCGCCCTCGAGGCAAGGCACGGCCGGCCGATCGGCATCCTCGCCGACCTCCAGGGACCGAAACTGCGGATCGGCGCGTTCGCCGAAGACTCCGTGACGATCCGCACAGGCGACACGTTCACGCTCGACGCCGATCCTTCTCCCGGCGACCAGTCGCGGGTGCATCTGCCGCACCCGGAGATCTTCGCCGCAGCGAAGCCAGGCCATCATCTGCTGCTGAACGACGGCCGCGTGCGCGTTGAGATTTCCGCAGTATCGCCGGGACGCATCGAGACGAAGGTGGTGTTCGGCGGGCGGCTGTCGGCGCGCAAGGGCCTGAACGTGCCCGACACCGTGGTGCCGCTCGACGCCCTGACGTCGAAGGATCGCGCCGACCTGGAGTTCGCGGCGAGCCTCGGCGTCGACTGGATCGCCCAGTCGTTCGTGCAGCGGGCGCAGGACGTGGCCGAGGCGAAGGGCCTGATCGACGGGCGTGCGGCCATCATGGTGAAGATCGAGAAGCCGTCCGCCCTGCGCGAGATCGACCAGATTCTCGACATCGCCGATTCGATCATGGTGGCGCGCGGCGACCTCGGCGTGGAGTTGCCGCTCGAAGCCGTGCCGGGCTGGCAGAAGCGGCTGACGCGGGCGGCGCAGGCGGCGGGCAAGCCGGTGGTCGTGGCGACGCAGATGCTCGAGTCGATGGTCGTCGAGCCGGTGCCGACGCGCGCCGAAGTGTCCGACGTGGCGACCGCCGTCTACGAGGGCGCCGACGCGATCATGCTGTCGGCCGAGTCGGCCTCCGGCGCCTGGCCCGAGAAGGCCGTCGCCACCATGGACAAGATCGCCCGCGCTGTCGAACAGGACCCGATCTACAAGAACCTCAGCAATTCGCGCCGCAGCGAACCGCAGGCGACCAGCGCCGACGCCATCGCCAACGCCGCGCGCACGGTGGCCGAAACGATCTCGGCCGCCGCCATCGTGTGCTACACGGGGTCGGGGTCGACCGCGCTGCGGGTGGCGCGGGAGCGGCCGTTCGTGCCGATCATCGCGCTCACGCCGAACGCCACGACCGGCCGCCGGCTGACCGTCGTGTGGGGCATCCACTGCGTGCTGACCGAAGACGCAAAGAACCTCGACGACATGGTGTCGCGCGCCACGCGCATCGCCCGCGAGGAGGGGTTTGGCGCGCCGGAGGAGCGGGTGGTCATCACCGCCGGCGTTCCGTTGCGAACGCCGGGCAAGACAAACATGCTGCGGGTGGCGCGCATCGGCACGCCGGGCGCCGAGACAGTTTAACGCTCTATATGTTCAGTCCCGGCATTTGGTGGATCGGGTTGAGCGTGAACCTTTGCGGT
>DAIODI010000145.1:0-7333 GCA_036746875.1 Aestuariivirgaceae bacterium
GCCTTGAGGCAGAAGGCGGCGCGTTCCTCGATGGCGCGGCGCTTCCAGCCATCCTGGGCGAGCCGCGCCAGCCGGAAGGCGTGGTGCACGTCCCTGGTCTTCGCGGGCTTGCGTTCGGCGTAGATCGAACCGTCCACGGGTGAAATGCAGCGGATCCTGTCGGCCAAGATCGTTCCCCTTCCAGATGATCAGTACTGCTCGAAGCCGCGCTTCAGCTCCCAGTCGGTGACGCGGCGGTCGTATTCGAACTGCTCCCAGCGGGCGGTGTGGACGTAGTGGTCGATCACATCGTCGCCCATGGCGGCGCGCAGGAACTTCGACGCGTCGAGACGCTCGGTCGCCTCGCGCAAGGTCTTCGGAATCTCGCGCAGCCGCTTGCCGGTGTAGGCGTCGCCCTCGAAGTTTTTCTCCAGCTCGAGCTTGCGCTCGACGCCGTCCATCCCGGCGGCGATCAGCGCGGCGAACGCGAGATAGGGATTGAGGTCGGCGCCGCCGACGCGGCATTCGACGCGGATCGCCTTCGAGCCTGCGCCGCACAGCCGGTACCCGGCGGTGCGGTTGTCGAAGCTCCACACGGCGCGGGTCGGGGCGAACGTGCCGGCCTGAAAGCGCTTGTAGGAGTTGATGTAGGGCGCAAGGAAGTAGGTGATCTCGCTGGCGTGCGCCAGAAGCCCCGCCATGTAGTGGCGCATCGTCGTTGACATGCCGTGCTCGCCCGCCGCGTCGAAGAACAGCGGCGTCTTGCCGTCGGCCGACCACAGCGACTGGTGGATGTGCGCCGAGTTTCCGGCGAGGCCGTAGTTCCACTTGGCCATGAAGGTGATGGCCTTGCCAAGTCCCCAGGCGATCTCCTTGCAGCCGTTCTTCATCACCACGTGACGGTCGGCCATGTCCAGCGCCTCGGCGTAGCGGACGTTGATCTCCTCCTGCCCCGGCCCCCACTCGCCCTTGGAGTTCTCAACCGGGATTCCTGCGCCGTTGAGGCCGTTGCGGATCGCCCGCATCACACCCTCTTCTTTGGCGGTCTGGAAGATGTGGTAGTCCTCGATGTACTGCCCGGCGGTCTTCAGCCCGCCGTAGTTCTTCTCGCGCGCCGTGTCGTAGGTCTCGTCGAACAGGAAGAACTCGAGCTCGGAGGCCATATAGGCCTTCATGCCGAGGCGGTGCAGCTTCTCAAGCTGCCGCTTCAGGATGGTGCGCGGCGCGTGCGCCAGCGGTTCGTGGTGGTGATGGTCGAGCAGGTCGCACAGCACCAGCGCGGTCTTCTCGGCCCAGGGCGTGACGCGGATGGTCGAGAGATCCGGCTTCAGCACGAAATCGCCGTAGCCCTGACGCCAGCTTGCCGCCTTGTAACCCGGAACCGGCTCCATATCGATGTCGCAGGCGAGGAGATAGTTGCAGCCGTGGGTTTCCTCGTAGGCGCCCTCGCAGAAGAATTCCGCCTGGAAGCGTTTGCCGATGAGCCGGCCCTGCATGTCCGGGAACGCGGCGACCACGGTGTCGATGGCCCCTTCGGCCACGGCCTTCTTCAGCGCCTCGAACGTGAGCATGCCCTTCATCGGTCGGTCCCCTGCGGCTGAGCGGCGCGGCGTAACCGCGCCCTTTCAGTGACGGAGTAGCCGTCCTTGCGGCGCGTGTACAGATGCGAGCCCCGGTTTTCACCGTCTTCGCAGAGGTTTACCGGCCGCCGCCTTGGCCCGGAGGCGGCGATACGGCGCTCGCCGGAAGCGTCGCCCAGCGCCGCGCGCCCGCGCCGTGCGCCTGGACGGCGGTGAGCAGCCGGGCGAGACGCGCCGCCCAGTCCTGCTGACCCGCTTCCCCGGCGATGAGATCGTTGCGGATTTCGACCATCACGTTGGGGATGCCGCGCGGTCCGGCATGGACCAGCAGCGTGTGGGTGACGCCGTCGGCCGGTCCATAGGGCTCGTTGCGCCGCACGTCGAGGTTCGGGTCGTGCCGCTTCGCCAGCGCCAGGAGATCATCGGCGAGGCGGCTGTCGGCGTCGTGCAGGACGCCGAGGTCGAGCGTGCGGCGCTCGCCCTTGTAGACCGGCGTGAAGCTGTGGATCGTCACCAGCAGCGGGATCGCCTTGCGGGCCTCGATCTCGTCCAGCACGTCGCCGACAGCGGCGTGAAACGGCAGGTAGATTTCGCCCACGCGGGCCTTGCGTTCGGCCGGCGTGAGATTGCGGTTGCCGGGGATCTGCGTCATCTCCGACACCTCCGGCATGGCGGAGGGCGCGTCTGGCGGGCGGTTGCAGTCGTAGACCAGCCGCGAATAGGGCTGAAGGACGAGCGGGGCGTCGAGCAGCGAAGACAGCCTGCGCGCCACGCCTTCCGCCCCGATGTCGAAGGCGATGTGGCGGTCGAACTCCGGTTCCGGCAAACCGAGCCGACCGAGCGCCCGCGGCACGCGCCGTCCGGCGTGCTCGCACACCAGGCAGATGTCGCAGTCGCCGAGCGGATTGACCGTCTCGAAGGGGTCGATTTCGTCGTCCGCGAGCAGCGTTTGGGCCATTTTCTGTCGGATCCCTGATGGCGGGCCGGCGCCGGACCGGTCCCGATGTGTTCCAGACCGCCCGCCGGCTGTCAAATCTCAGACGGCGGCCGGCTGGGCGGTCGTTCGCGCCAGAAGCCCGGCGTAGATCTCCTCGTCGCGCACGACGCCCACGACGCGCCCGCCATCGACGAGCACCACCGGCAGGCCGGTCTGGCGGCGGGCCTCGATGACCGCCCGCATCGGCGCGCTGGCGGGCAGCGCGGCGATGTGGCCGGGCGGGTAGCGCCCGCCGTCGCCCGACTGGTGCGCCACCGGCACCGGTTTTGGCCCCATCGCCACGGTTGCCGCCGCGCCCTTGGGCGACAGGCGCAGCGTCAGAGCGCGCGCCTCGTCGAGCACCAGCGCGCCGCCCCGCTTCGCCAGCCCGTCGAGCGGGCGCATCATCACGTCGCCGGTGAGCACGTTCAGCGGATTCATGTGCTGGACGAACTCGGCCACATACGCGTTGGCGGGCTTGAGCACGATGTCCTGCGGCACGCCATGCTGCACGATCCGGCCGCCCTCCATGATGGCGATGTGGGTGCCGATCTTCAGCGCCTCGTCAAGATCGTGGCTGACGAACACGATGGTGCGCTTGAGTTTGCGCTGCAGCTCCAGAAGCTCGTCCTGGAGTTTCGTGCGGATCAGCGGATCGAGCGCCGAGAACGGCTCGTCCATGAGCAGGATCGGCGCTTCGGTGGCGAAGGCGCGGGCGAGGCCGACGCGCTGCTGCATGCCGCCCGAAAGCTCGTGGGCGTACTTTCCCGCCCACTGGTCGAGGCCGACGAGAGCCAGCTGCTTGCCAACGCGCTCGCGGCGCTCGGCGTCCGGCACGCCGGCGATCTCAAGGCCGAACCCTGCGATCTCCGCCACCGTGCGCCACGGCAGGCGCGCGAACTGCTGGAACACCATGGCGACCGAGCGCATGCGGATGTCGCGCAACGTCTCCGGCGCGCAGCGCACGACGTCCACCCTGGCGGCCCCATGCTGCACCAGCACTTCGCCGCGCACCGGCCGGTTGAGCGCGTTGACGGCGCGCAGCAGCGTGGACTTGCCGGAGCCCGACAGCCCCATGAGCACGCAGATTTCGCCTTCCTCCACGTCCAGCGTGGCGCCGGCGACGCCGAGCACCGCCCCGGTCTTCTGCAGGATGTCCTGGCGGGTCGCGCCCGCGTTGAGCAGCGGCAGGGCTTCCGCCGCGCGCTCGCCGAAGACGATATCGACGTTGCGGAACGAGACGGCGGCGGTCACTTCGCGCCTCCCCTGGCCGGCTCGATGCGGCAGACCCGGTCGAGGATGATCGCGAGCACCACGATGGCGAGGCCCGCCTCGATGCCCATGGGGATGTTGACGGTGTTGAGCGCGCGCACCACAGGCTTGCCGAGGCCGTTGGCGCCGATCAGCGCCGCGATCACCACCATCGAGAGCGAAAGCATGATGCACTGGGTGAGCCCCGCCATGATCGAGGGCAGCGCCGCCGGCAGCTCCACCTTCCACAAGAGCTGCCGCTTCGTCGCGCCGAACGCCTCGCCCGCCTCGATGAGCTGTTTGGGCACGGTGGTGAGGCCGAGATGGGTGAGGCGGATCGGCGCGGGGATCGCAAACACCACGGTGGTGATGAGGCCCGGCGCCATGCCGAGCCCGAACAGCACCAGCGCCGGAATGAGATAGACGAAGGTGGGCAGGGTCTGCATCAGGTCGAGAACCGGACGCAGCAGCCTGAACAGCCACTCGCGGTGCGCCGCGGCGATGCCGATGGGCACCCCGATCGCCATGGAGGTTGCGGCGGCGCCGATCACCAGCGCCAGCGTCTCCATGGTTTCCTTCCACAGTCCCTGGTTGATGAAGAAGAGAAAGCCGAGGCCGACGCCCACGGCGATCGGGATCGAACGCTGGATCGCCCACGCCAGCGCCACGAACAGCGCCACGACCACCAACGGGTGCGGCCACAGCAGGGCGGCGATGACGCCGTCGAGCACGAAGGTGATGGCGCGCGACAGGCCGTCGAAGAGCCAGGCGAACCAGGTGGTGAGGAAGCCGAAGAACTCCTTCCCCCATCGGCCCACAGGGATCTTGTGCTCCGTCAGCCACTCCATCGTCGCTCCTCCCCGAAGCGTGCCCAGGGCCGTGTTCGCCCCGTCGCCCGTGGCGGCGATCTTGGGCCGGTGTCGCCCGGAAGGGAAGCGGCCGGCCTGATTTCAGACAGGCCGGGCTCCGCTCTACAGGCCCAGCGCCTTCTTCACCGCGGCCGGCGCGTCGCCGCCGTCGAGGGTGGTGACGCCGGCGAGCCACGGCTCGATGGCCGCCGGGTTGGCCTTCAGCCACTCGGTGGCGGCCACCTTCGGGTCCTTGCCGTCGTTGAGAATGCCGCCCATCACCTGGTTCTGCATGTCGAGGGTGAACTTCAGGTTGGAGACGAACCTGCCGGCGTTGGGGCATTCCTTCGCGTAGCCGCCGCGCACGTTGGTGTAGACGGTGGCGCCGCCGAAGTTGGGCCCGAACACGTCGTCGCCGCCTTCGAGGTAGGCCATCTCGAAGTTGGCGTTCATCGGGTGCGGCTCCCAGCCGAGGAACACGATCGGCTGGTTGTCCTTGGTCGCCTTGGCCACCGCCGCCATCATGCCGGCTTCCGACGACTCCACCACTTCGAAGCCCTTGAGGCCGAACTGGTCCTTCTCGATCATGCCGAGGATCAGGCGATTGCCGTCGTTGCCGGGCTCGATGCCGTGGATCTTGCCGCCGAGCTGATCCCTGAACCTGGCGATGTCGGCGAAGCTCTTCAGGCCCTGCTCGTGCAGGTACTTCGGCACCGCGAGCGTATACTTCGCGCCTTCGAGGTTGGCGCCTGTCACCTCCACCGAGCCGTCCTCCTTGTAGGGCTTGAGGTCGGCTTCCATGGTCGGCATCCAGTTGCCGAGGAACACGTCGATGTCCTTGTTCTTGAGCGAGGCGTAGGTGACGGGCACCGAAAGCACCTGCACCTCCGGCGTGTAGCCCAGCGCCTCGAGGATGACCGAAGCGGTGGCCGTGGTGGCGGTGATGTCGGTCCAGCCGACATCGGAGAAGCGCACGGTCTTGCAGGCTTCCGGATCTCCCGCCGCATGGGCGGGGGCGGCGGCCAACATGGCGGCCAGCGCGACGGCGGCAAGCGATTTGAACACGGTCATTGCCTGAAACTCCTCCCGGGTGGCCCGTTTTCGGGCCGGCACGTGAACCTTGCCGGGGCTGCCGCACCCGGCAGTCCCTCGCCGCTTTTTTAATTGATTGACCAACCAAAGACCAAGTGAAAATCTCGCTTCCGGTCCGGATGGGATTTCAGGAGACGAGCGAGTGCCGAAAGTGGGCATGAAGCCGGTGCGCCGCCGCCAGCTGATCGACGCCGCCATCGCCTCGATCCACGAGTACGGCTTCGCCGACGCCACCGTGGCGCGCATCGCCGCCAAGGCGGGGGTGTCGCCCGGCATCGTGCACCATTACTTCGCCGACAAGGACGATCTCCTGTTCGCCACCATGCGCCGCATGCTGGCGGAGCTGCGCGCCGATCTCATCACCGCGCTGGCGCGCGCCGCCGCCCGCTCAGCGCACGGGCGCATCGAGGCGGTGATCGAGGCGAGCTTCGCGCCGGCGCAATTCTCGCCCGACGTTATGGCGGCTTGGCTGGCGCTCTACGGCAACGCCGGGCAGTCGCCTAAGCTCGCCCGCATCGTCCGGCTCTACCATCGCCGCCTGCGCTCGATGCTGCTGGGGCCGCTGCGCGAACTGGCGTCCGGGGCGCAAGCCGAGGCGCTGGCGGAAGGGCTCGCGGCCATGATCGACGGGCTCTACCTGCGCTGCGCGCTCGCCGGCGACGTGGCGCTCGCGCCGCCCGATACGGCGGCCGAACGCGCCCGCTCGCTGGCGCTGGCCAAGGGCTATGCGGCGGCTGTTCTCGACCGGGAGGGACGCTTGTGACGGAGGCCGATTATATCATCGTCGGGTCGGGGTCGGCCGGATCGGCGCTTGCCTGTCGCCTTTCCGAGGACGGCAGGCATCGCGTGCTGGTGCTCGAATACGGCGGCGCCGACGCCGGGCCGTTCATCCAGATGCCGGCGGCGCTCTCCTACCCCATGAACATGCCGCTCTACGACTGGGGGCTGATGACCGAGCCCGAACCGCACCTCGGCGGGCGCCGCCTCGTCACCCCGCGCGGCAAGGTGATCGGCGGCTCGTCGTCGATCAACGGCATGGTCTATGTGCGCGGCGGCGCGAAGGACTTCGACGCCTGGGAGGCGATGGGCGCCGCCGGCTGGGGCTTCCGTCACGTGCTCCCCTACTACAGGCGCATGGAGGACAGCCACGGCGGCGAGGAGGGCTGGCGCGGCCGGGGCGGGCCGCTCCATGTCACCCGGGGCCCTCGCGCCAATCCGCTCTACCAGGCCTTCGTGGACGCCGGGCGCGAGGCGGGCTATCCCGTCACCGCCGACTACAACGGCCGCCAGCAGGAAGGGTTCGGGGCCATGGAGATGACGGTGTGGAAGGGCCGGCGCTGGGCGGCGGCTGCCGCCTATCTGCGGCCGGCGCTGAAGCGCGGCAACGTGGCGCTGAAGACGCGCGCGCTCGCCCGTCGCGTCGTGTTCGAGGGCAAGCGCGCGGTGGGCGTGGAGTACGAGCAGGGCGGCAGGATCGCCGTGGCGCGCGCCCGCCGCGAGGTGATCCTCTCGGCGTCGTCGATCAACTCGCCGAAGCTGTTGCAGCTTTCGGGCGGCGGCGACGCCGACCGTCTGCGGGCGGCGGGCGGCGCGCCGGTGCATCATCT
>DAIODI010000146.1:0-3404 GCA_036746875.1 Aestuariivirgaceae bacterium
TTGTATTCGCATCATCTTTTTCCGCCAAGTGGTATCCACTTGGCGGGATGATGCTACAGGCGCCTGCCGGGGGGCGACTTTGCTCACAACACCGCGCCGACCAGGGTCAGCATTTCCTGAACGGTGGCGGCGACCGGCGCCGGCGGTTTCGAGGGTCTGCGGACCATGATCACCGGAAGGCCCAGCGCGGCCGCGGCGTCGAGCTTCTCGCGCCGGCCGCCGGCGTTCTTCGACACCACCACGTCGATGCGCTCGCGACGCAGCAGCGCCCGCTCGCTATCGAAGGTGAAGGGCGGGCGGGCCGCGACCAGCGTCCACGACGGCGGCGGCGGCGGATCGGGCGGCTCGATGACGCGCGCGACGACGGCGATATCGCCGCGCGCCCGGAACGCGGCCAACTCCTTGCGGCCGGTGGTGAGAAACACCCGCACGCCCGGCGCGACCAGCGCAGCGGCGGCGGCGAGATCGGAAACCTCCGTCCACTGATCGTCAGGGCCGGGCGTCCACGCCGGGCGCTCAAGCCGCACGACGGGCACCCCCGCCAGCCGCCCGGCCTCGACGGCGCTGTGCGAGATCGTCGCCGCGAACGGGTGGGTGGCGTCGCACAGGAGCGCCATCCCCTGCCGAAGCAGATACTGCGCCAACCCTTCCGCACCGCCGAAACCGCCGATCCGCACCTCGCCCTGCGGCAGCAGCGGCGAGGCGGTGACGCCGGCGAGCGAGCTTGTCACCGCGAAGCCCTCGCCCGCCAGCGCGCCCGCCAGCGCCCGGGCCTCGCCCGTGCCGCCCAGCACGAGGATACGCTCACCCGGCACGGCCGATCACCTCGCCCGTACGGTCCACCACCAGCGTGTCGAGCGCCACCGCCGCGCCGCGAAGCACGCGCAGCCCCTGCGCGCGCGCCGACCGGGCGATCTCGGCGGCGAGCGCAAGCCCCGCGCCGCGCGCCAGCTTCTCCACCTCGAGCGCCGAGTTTGCGGTCCTCACCGCCTGGACCAACGCCGGATCGCCGCCGAGCGCCGCGACGCGCGCCGCGAGCCAGTCGAAGTCCACCTGGCTGCGCCCCGAGTGCAGGTCCATCGCCCCTTGCGCCATCTTCGTCATCTTGCCGAACCCACCCGCCACGGTGACGCGCTCAATCGGGTGGTCGCGCAGGTATTTCAGCATGCCGCCGACGAAGTCGCCCATGTCGATGAGCGCCTCGATGGGCAGCGCGTACACGGACTGAACCGCCGCTTCCGAGGTCGAGCCCGTGGAGCCTGCGACATGCAACAGTCCCATGGCGCGGGCGACGTCGACGCCGCGATGAATCGAAGCGATCCAGGCGGCGCAACTGAACGGGTGGACGACGCCGGTGGTGCCGAGGATCGACAGGCCGCCGACGATCCCGAGACGGGGGTTCCAGGTTTTCGCCGCCAGCGCCGCGCCGCCCGGCACCGAAATCTCCACGATCACGTCGCCGCTGGCGCCGTGCGCGGCGGCCGCCTCCGCCACCACGGCGCGGATCATCTGGCGCGGCACGGGACTGATGGCGGGTTCGCCAGGCGGGATCGGCAGCCCGGCGCGCGTCACCGTGCCGACCCCCTCGCCCGCCCGGAACGTGACGCCCGAGCGCGGCGGCGCAGGCGTGACGGTCGCCACGATCATAGCGCCGTGCTGCACGTCCGGGTCGTCGCCGTCGTCCTTGACGATGCCGGCCTGCGCCCAGCCCGGCTTCAGCACCTCGAGCGCCAGCGCAAACGCCGGCGTTTCGCCCTTCGGCAAGGTGATGGTCACCGGATCGGGAAAGCAGCCGGTGAGCAATGCCGCATACGCCGCCTTGGTTGCCGCTGTCGCGCACGCGCCCGTGGTCCAGCCGCGTCTAAGGTTTTGTTCGGGCGTTGGTGTGTTCACGGCCGCCACGATATACTGGATCGACAAGGCCGAGGCGACGGGAGAACGATGGACAAGGGCGTGAAGCGGACACCGCAGGCGTGGATCGGCGCAGGCGCGCCCGCGCCGGGCTTTGCCCGCCTCGACGCCGAACCGTTTCCGCCGTTCGAGGCCGGGACCGTGTGGCTCGTCGGCGCGGGGCCTGGCGCGCCCGGCCTTCTGTCGCTGCTCGCCTACCACGCCATGCAGACCTGCGACGTGGTGGTGTACGACGCGCTGGTGAACCCCGACATCCTGCGCTGGGTGCGCAAGGGCGTGGAGCTCGAGTACGCCGGAAAGCGCGGCGGCAAACCGTCGCCGAAGCAGCGCGACATCTCGGAGCGGCTGATCGAACTCGCCCGCGCCGGAAAGCGCGTGCTCAGGCTCAAGGGCGGCGACCCGTTCATGTTCGGGCGCGGCGGCGAGGAGAGCCAGATGCTGGCGCGCGCAGGCGTGCGGTTCCGCATCGTGCCGGGCATCACCTCCGGCATCGGCGGGCTCGCCTACGCCGGCATTCCCGCCACGCATCGCGATTCGAACCACTCGATCCTGTTCCTCACCGGGCACGACGCCACCGGCCGCATGCCGGTGAACGTGAACTGGGCGGCGGTCGCCACGGCGTCGCCGGTGCTCGTCATGTACATGGCGGTGAAGCACATGGTGGAGATCGCCCGCGCGCTGATCGCCGGCGGGCGCGACCCGGCCGACACCGTCACGTTCGTCTCCAACGCCACCATGCCGGACCAGTCCATCCTCGAAACCACGCTTGGCGGCGTCGAGGCATTTCTCGAAACCCGCACGCCGGCCACGCCCGCCATCGTCGTGGTTGGGACCGTGGCGGGCTGGCGCGACATCCTCACCTGGTACGAGGGCCAGCTGCGGGAGAACCCGGTTGGCTGACGGCCTGGTGATTGCCGCGCCCGCCTCCGGGTCCGGCAAGACGGTCGTCACGCTGGCGCTGCTCTCGGCGCTCAAGGCGCGCGCCGTCAACGTCGTCTCCGCCAAGGCGGGGCCGGACTATATCGACCCGCGGTTTCACGAACGCGCCACCGGGCGGCCTTGCGTCAATCTCGATCCCTGGGCGATGCGGCCGGCGCTGGTGCGCACGCTTGCCGCGGGCGGCGCGGGCGATCTTCTGGTGATCGAGGGCGTGATGGGCCTGTTCGACGGCGCGGCCGGCGGCGCGGGCTCGACCGCCGACCTCGCGGCGATGCTCGGGCTTCCCGTCGTGCTGGTGGTGGACGTCAGCCGTCAGGCGCAGTCGGCGGCGGCGCTGTCGCAGGGCGTCGCCCGCTATCGCGCCGGGGTGGGAGTAGATCTACCGCCGCGGCCGGCCCGCCCTGCTGCACCCGACGGTACCGCCCGGCTACGCCGAGATGGCGCTCGAGAGCTACAACCTCGTCGCGGCGGTGGGCGTCATGTGGGACACGACGCTCGCGGTGTCGCGCATGGTGTATGATGGCTTCTTCGACCGCTACCGGAGCCTCAAGCTG
>DAIODI010000146.1:3414-7168 GCA_036746875.1 Aestuariivirgaceae bacterium
CGTCTCCGGAGACCGCCACCGCCGCCTCGTCGCCGGGGCGATGGACGCCGCCGGGATCGCCGTGCTCGGCGCGGTGCCGCGCGACGCCGCGCTGGCCCTGCCCTCGCGCCATCTCGGCCTGGTCCAGGCCGAAGAGCACGCAAGCCTCGACAGCTTCATCGCCACCGCCGCCGCCACGATTGCGGCGCATGTCGCTCTCGATGCGCTGATGGATCTCGCCGCGCCGATCGCCCCGGCCCCGGCGGCGCGCCCGCTGGGGCCGCCCGGACAGCGGATTGCGATTGCCGCAGACGCGGCGTTCGCCTTCGCCTACCCGCATCTCCTTGACGGCTGGCGCGCGCAGGGCGCGGCGCTGACGCCGTTCTCGCCGCTCGCCGGCGAGGCGCCCGACCCGGCGGCCGACGCTGTGTATCTTCCCGGAGGCTATCCCGAACTGCACGCCGGCAGGCTTGCGGCGAACACCCGCTTCCTCGACGGTCTTCGCGCGGCGGCGCGGCGCGGCGCGCTGGTCTACGGCGAGTGCGGCGGCTTCATGGTGTTGGGCGAGGCGCTGACCGACGCCGGGGGCCGTGCGCACGCGATGGCGGGCCTGCTGCCGATCGAGACGACATTCGCCGACCGCCGTCTTAGGCTCGGCTACCGCGCCCTCGTTCACGACGGCGCGTTGCCATGGCCGTCGCGGTTGCGTGGGCACGAGTTCCACCACTCCACGCTGGTCGGCCGCGGCGACGGCGAGCCGCTGTTCGCCGCGCACGACGCGGCAGGCGTTCCCCTGCCGCCGATGGGCCTGCGCCGCGGCCGGGTGATGGGGTCGTACGCCCATGTCGTCGATGCGGAAGGCTAGAGGCGTCGGATGGCGCGCGCGATCATGCTCCAGGGCACCGGCTCGGATGTCGGCAAATCGCTGATCGCCGCCGGTCTGGCGCGCGCCTTCGCCGACCGTGGCCTCAAGGTCTCGCCGTTCAAGCCGCAGAACATGTCCAACAACGCGGCCGTCACGGCGGACGGCGGCGAGATCGGCCGGGCCCAGGCGCTGCAGGCTCGCGCGGCGCGGATCGCGCCCAGCGTTCACATGAACCCGGTGCTGCTCAAGCCGGAAACGGCGACCGGCGCGCAGGTGATCGTGCAGGGCAGGCGCCACGCCTCGATGGGGGCGCGGCAGTACTTTAGGGCGCGCGCGCAGTTCCTCGCCCCGGCGCTCGACAGCTTCCGCTGCCTCGCCCGCGAGGCCGATCTGGTGATCGTGGAGGGCGCGGGCTCGCCGGCGGAGGTGAACCTGCGGCAGGGCGACCTCGCCAACATGGGGTTCGCGCAAGCGGCCGGCGTGCCCGCCGTGCTCGTCGGCGACATTCACCGCGGCGGCGTCATCGCCGCGCTGGCGGGAACCTTCGCGGTGCTCGACCAGACGGACGCCGCAATGATCCGGGCGACCCTGGTCAACAACTTTCACGGCGATCCGTCGCTGTTCGAGGACGGCGTGCGGATCATCGAGGCGAAGACCGGCGTCCCCTGCCTCGGCGTGGTGCCGCACTACCCCGCCGCCCGCAGACTCCCGGCCGAGGACGCGGTGGCGCTGGAGAGGGCGGGCGCGAGCGGAACCGGGCCGGTGAGGATCTGCGCGCTGCGGCTGTCGCGGATCGCCAACTTCGACGACCTCGATCCGCTCAAACTCGAACCGGGCGTGACGCTGACGTTCGTTCAGCCCGGCGAGGCGATTCCCGGCGACGCGGCGCTCGTCATCGTGCCGGGATCGAAGACGACCATAGCCGACCTCGCCTTCCTGCGGGGCGAGGGCTGGGACATCGATCTCGCCGCCCATGTCCGTCGCGGCGGCCACGTGCTGGGGCTGTGCGGCGGCTACCAGATGCTGGGCCGCGCCGTACACGATCCGCAAGGTTACGAGGGACCGCCCGGATCGGCGGCGGGCCTCGGTCTGCTCGATGTTGAAACCACGCTCACCGGCGACAAGACGCTGACGGCCGTCGCCGGGACGCACTCCGCCACAGGCCAACCGCTCACCGGCTACGAGATCCACCTCGGCCGCACCACCGGCGCCGGCACGGCGCGGCCGTTCGCGCGCATCGGCGACCGGGCCGACGGCGCGGTGTCGGCCTCGGGGCGGGTGGCCGGCACCTATCTGCACGGCTGTCTCGCCTCCGACGGGTTCCGCCGCGCCTTCCTTGGAGCGATTGGCGTTGCGCCAGGACATCTCGCGTTCGAGGCCGAGGTCGAGGCGGCGCTGGACGGGCTGGCGGCCCATCTCGAAGCCGCCATCGACCTCGATCGATTTCTTAACCTCGCAGCACAAATCTCTGACTAAAAAATGTTTTCGCTCTCGCTCCAGATTGCGCTTGTGGCCGTGCTGATCGAACGGCTGACCGGTTATCCCAAGATCGTGCACGACGCCATCGGCCACCCGGTCGAGTGGATGGGCGCGCTGATCGCCCGCCTCGACGAGGCGATGAACCTTGAACGCGATCCGTTCTGGCTGCGCCGGGCCAAGGGCGTGGCGGCGCTGGCGGCGCTCCTCGCCGTCGTCGCCTTCGCCACCGTCCCGGTGAGCGTGTGGCTGCGCGGCGAGGTCTGGGGCTGGCTGGCGGAGGCGGTGATCGCCACGTCGCTGATCGCACAGCAGTCGCTGAAGGCGCATGTGCGCGCGGTCCACGACGGGTTGCGCGCAAGCCTCGCCGACGGACGAAGGGCCGTGAGCATGATCGTCGGGCGCGATCCGAACGCGCTCGACGAGGCGGGCGTTTCCCGCGCCGCCATCGAGAGCCTCGCCGAGAGCACGTCCGACGGCGTGGTGGCGCCGGTGCTGGCGCTGGCGCTCGGCGGCCTTCCCGGGATCGCTCTCTACAAGGCGATCAACACCGCCGACAGCATGATCGGCCACAAGAACGACCGTCACCGGGCGTTCGGCTGGGCGGCGGCGCGGCTCGACGATCTCGTGAACCTGATCCCCGCCCGCCTCTGCGGGTTGCTGATCGCCGCCGCCGCGAGCCTCACCTCGCCGCGCAAGGGGGCCGCCGCGCTCGCCGCCATGTGGCAGGACGCCCGCAAGCACCAGTCGCCCAACGCCGGGTGGCCGGAGGCCGCGACCGCCGGCGCGCTCGGCATTCGGCTGGGCGGCCCGCGCGCCTACCAGGGCGAGATGGTGGACCTGCCGTGGTTCGGTTCCGGCCGGACAGAACTCGGCGCAGACGACATTCGCCTTGCGCTGGCGCTCTATGGCCGCACGCTGACGCTGGGCGCGGCGCTCATGGCGCTGGTGGCGCTGGTCGCGCTGTTCTGGTGACTACTTCAGCCGGAGCGGCAGCCCGGCGGCGACGAACACCACCTCCCCGCACGCCTGCGCCAGGCGCTGATTGGCGAGGCCGGCGAGATCGCGGAAGCGGCGGGCCAGCGCGTTGTCGGGCACGATCCCCAGCCCCACCTCGTTGGAGACAACGCAGACGGTTCCGGGCAGCGCGGGGAGCGTGGCGGCGAGCGCCTCGATCTGCGCCTCGACGTCGGCTTGCGCGAACATCAGGTTGGAGAGCCACAAGGTCAGGCAATCGACGAGCACGGCGTGCGCCGGCGACGCCTCGCGTTCGAGGCGGGCGGCGAGCGCCAGCGGCTCCTCCACGGTGCGCCAGCCGTCGCCGCGCCGCGACCGGTGCAGGCGAACGCGCTCGGTCATCTCGGCGTCGCGCTGTTCGGCGGTGGCGATGTAGACGCGGACGAGCCCCGTGGCGGTGACGAGCTGCTCCGCGTG
>DAIODI010000147.1:0-7133 GCA_036746875.1 Aestuariivirgaceae bacterium
CCTTCTGCTTCTCGAGCAGCTTGCGCTTGCGGGTGATGTCGCCGCCGTAGCACTTCGCGGTCACGTCCTTGCGCAGCGCCGAGATGGTTTCGCGGGCGATGATCTTCGCCCCCAGCGCCGCCTGGATCGGGATCTTGAACAGGTGCTTGGGGATCAGCTCCTTGAGCTTCTCGCACATCGCCCGGCCGCGCTGTTCCGCCCGCGAGCGATGCACGATCATCGACAGGGCGTCCACCGGTTCGTCGTTGACGAGGATCGACATCTTCACGAGGTCGCCCGCCTCGTAGCCGATCATGTGGTAGTCGAAGCTCGCATACCCGCGCGACACGGACTTGAGCCGGTCGTAGAAGTCGAAAACCACCTCGTTCAGCGGCAGCTCGTAGACGACCATGGCGCGCGATCCGGCGTAGGTCAGCTCCTTCTGCCGTCCGCGTCTGTCCTCGCAGAGCTTGAGGACCGAACCCAGATACTCGTCGGGCACAAGAATGCGGGCCTCGATCCACGGCTCCTCGATCTCGTAGATCTTGTGCGCCTCCGGCATGTCGACCGGGTTGTGAAGCTCCATGCGCTCCCCGCCGGTCAGATGCAGCTTGTAGATGACCGAGGGCGCGGTGGTGATGAGGTTGATGTTGAACTCGCGCTCAAGGCGCTCGCGAATGATCTCGAGGTGCAGAAGTCCGAGGAAGCCGCACCGGAAACCGAAGCCGAGCGCGGCGGAGCTCTCCATCTCGTAGGAAAAGCTCGCGTCGTTGAGCCGAAGCTTGCCGATCGCCTCGCGCAGGTTTTCGAACTCGGCCGTATCGACGGGGAAGAAGCCGGCGAACACCACCGGCTGGGCCGGCTTGAAGCCCGGCAGCGGCGCAAGGCACGGGCGCTTCTCGTCGGTGATGGTGTCGCCGACGCGGGTGTCCGCCACCTGCTTGATGGCGGCCGTGAAGAAGCCGATTTCCCCTGGGCCCAGTTTCTCGACCGCCTCCTGCTTCGGGCGCGAAATGCCAACGCGATCGACGAGATATGTCGCGTCCGTGGAGAGGAGCTTGATGCGCTGGCCCTTGCGGAGCTCGCCGTCGACCACGCGCACCAGCACGACGACGCCGAGATAGGCGTCGTACCAGCTGTCGACGAGCAGCGCCTTGAGCGGCGCCGACGCGTCGCCCCGGGGCGCGGGAAGCCGGGTGACGATGGCCTCCAGCACGTCGGGGATGCCGAGGCCGGTCTTCGCCGAAATCTCCACGGCGTTCGCGGCGTCGAGCCCGATCACATCCTCGATCTGCTGGCGCACGCGCGCCGGATCGGCGGCCGGAAGGTCGATCTTGTTGAGGACCGGCACGATCTCATGGTCGTTTTCGATCGCCTGATAGACGTTCGCCAGCGTCTGCGCCTCGACGCCCTGGCTTGCATCCACGACCAGAAGCGATCCCTCGACGGCGGCGAGCGAGCGATTCACCTCGTAGGCGAAGTCCACATGCCCGGGCGTGTCGATCAGGTTGAGAACGTAGTCCCGGCCGTCGTTGGCGCGATAATTCAGGCGCACCGTGTTGGCCTTGATGGTGATGCCGCGCTCGCGCTCGAGATCCATCGAGTCGAGGATCTGGTCCTTCATCTCGCGGTCCGAGACCGCGCCGCAATGCTGGATCAGCCGGTCGGCCAGCGTCGACTTGCCGTGGTCGATGTGGGCGATGATGGAGAAATTGCGGATATGGCTGAGGTCGGACATGGGCGGGGTTTGACATCAGGCCCGGCGGAAATCAAGCCAGCCTGCCGTTTCGCAGCCGGGGCCTACTGGCGCAGGCGGCCGCCGGTCGCCTTCCCCACCTGCTCGACGATCCGCGCCGCCAGCGCCTCGATGTCCTTGTCGGTGAGGGTCGCCGACCGCGGCTGGATCGTCACCTCGCCCGCCACCGATTTCGCTCCCGGTTCACGTCCGGCGCCTTCGAAGAGATCGAGCACCGAAACGTCCGCCACCCGCGTCCTGTCGGCGGCCTGCGCGGCCTTGACGATCGCCGCAGCCGCGGTGTCCTTCGCCACCACGAAGGCGAAGTCGCGCCTGAGCGGCATGAACGTCCACGCCGGAAGCGGTGGGCGCGTGGCCTGCCGGCCGCCGCGCGGCGCGGGCAGCGCCGAGAGGTTCACCTCGAAGCCGACGAGCGGCCCCCTCACGTCCATCGCCTCGAGAATGCGCGGATGCAGTTCGCCGAACGCGCCGAGCTTCAGCTTCGGCCCCAGGTGCAGCGTGCCGCTGCGTCCGGGGTGGAACCACGCCGGGCCGCCGGCGACGACCTGAACGCCTGAGGCGGGAAGGCCTGCGGCCTCCAGCACGGCGAGCGCGTCGGCCTTGGCGTCGAACCCATCCACGGCGCGGGGCTTCACGGCCCAGTGGCGCGGCGCGGCGTCGCCACGGCGAACGCCGGCGGCGTTGAGGGTCTCATCCTCGGGTCGGTCGCCGCCGTACGCCTGGCCGATCTCGAACAGCGCCACATCCGGGTAGCCCTGGGCGACGTTGCGGCCGACCGCTGCGATGAGGTTCGCCAGCAGCGAGGGGCGCATGTCGGAGAGCTCCGACGAAATCGGATTGGCGAGCTTCAGCTCCGGCTTGCCGCCGCCGAACAGGACGGCCTGCGCTTCCGGCAGGAACGACCACGTCACCGCCTCGTTGAGGCCGCGCGCGGCGAGTGTGCGGCGGGCGGCGATCATCCGCCGCTGGAGCGCCGTGAGCACGGGCTTCGCCACGCCGAGGTCGCGCGGCAACGGCACGGGTTTGACATGCTCCAAACCCACGATGCGGCAAATCTCCTCCACCAGATCGGCTTCGCCGTGGATGTCCGGACGCCATGTGGGAACCTTACAGGCGAGCAGCCCGTCACCCTGTTCGGCCACGCCGAAGCCGAGGTCTGACAGCACCACCATCTGACGCGCCACGGGCACGTCGAGCCCCCCCAACCGCGCCACGCGGTCGGGACGCAACCGCACGGTCCGCCGTTCGACCGGGGCGGTTCCGGCGACAACCACGTCCGACGCTTCGCCGCCGCACAGGTCGAGGATCATGCGCGTGGCGAGTTCGGCGCCGGGGCGAACGAACGCCGGGTCAGCGCCGCGTTCGAAGCGATAGCGCGCATCAGACTGAATAGCGAGCTTGCGCCCGGCCGCGGCGGTCTGGACGGGATCGAACCACGCCGCTTCGAGAAACACATCCGTTGTCGCGCTGGAACAGCCCGACGCCTCGCCGCCCATGATCCCGGCGACGCCTTCGGCGTCGACGGCGTCGGCGATCACCGTGATCGAGGGATCGAGCGCGTAAGTCCGCCCGTCCAGCGCCGCAATCGTCTCGCCGTCGCGGGCGCGGCGGGCGATGATCGCGTTTCCCTTAACCTTGGCGGCGTCGAACACGTGCAGGGGGCGGCCGAAGGCGAAGGTGATGTAGTTGGTGATGTCGACGAGGGCCGATATCGGGCGCAGACCGATCGCCTTGAGGCGGCGCTGCAACCAGACGGGCGACGGCCCGTTCTTCACGCCCCGAAAATGTCGCCCGACGAACGTGGCGCAGCTGTTGCCGTCGTCCGCGATCGTCACCGAAACGGGCGAAGGATAGCGGCCCTCGACGGGCGAAACGTCAAGCGGCTTGAGCCGGCCGATCCCCTTGGCGGCGAGATCGCGGGCGACGCCGTGGATTCCCAGCGCGTCGGGCCGGTTCGGCGTCACCTTGATGTAGATCATCGGGTCGTCGAGGCCGAGCGCCGTCGCCGCCGGCGTTCCCACCGGCTGGGCGTCGCCGAGGTCGATGATGCCGTCATGCTCCTGCGAGATCAGAAGCTCGCGCTCCGAGCAGAGCATGCCGTTCGAGGCGACGCCGCGGATCACCCCCGCCTTGAGGTCGAGCCCGGCGCCGGGGATATGGCTGCCGACGGGAGCGAAGATCGCATACATGCCGGTGCGGGCGTTGGGGGCGCCGCACACCACCTGAACCGTCCCTTGCGCGGTTTCGACGTCGCAGACGCGCAGCCGGTCGGCGTCCGGATGCCGGCGCGCCTCGATCACGCGCGCCACCGAGAACGCCGCCAGGTCCTTCACGCGGTCGGTGACGGCCTCGACCTCGAAGCCGCAGCCGACGAGCGCTTCGCAAACGGCGTCGAGGCTCGCGTCGGTGTCGAGATGGTCCTTGAGCCACGAGAGCGTGAACTTCACGTCAGCCCTCCCGCCAGCGTCGGCACGTCGAGCGCCCGGAAACCGTAATGACGAAGCCACCGCAGGTCGGCTTCGAAGAAGGCGCGCAGATCGGGGATGCCGTACTTCAGCATGGCGATGCGGTCGAGCCCCATGCCGAAGGCGAAGCCCTGGTGGCGTTCGGGATCAAGCCCGCCGGCGCGGATGACGTTGGGATGCACCATCCCGGAGCCGAGGATCTCCAGCCACGACTCGCCCTGACCGATCCTCACCTGCCCGTCCTTCCACGAGCAGTTGATGTCCACCTCCATGGACGGTTCGGTGAAGGGAAAGTGCGAAGCACGGAAGCGCATCTTTACATCGTCGAGCTCAAAGAAGGCGCGGCAGAACTCCTCGAGAATCCACTTCAGGTGGCCGAGGTGCGTGGTCTCGTCGATGACGAGGCCCTCGATCTGGTGGAACATCGGCGTGTGCGTCTGATCGCTGTCGCTGCGGAAGGTCCGTCCCGGCGCGATGATGCGGATGGGCGGCGCCGACGCTTCCATGCTGCGGATCTGCACCGGACTCGTGTGCGTCCGCAGCACCATGCGCGAGCCGTCAGCCTTCGGCGACAGGTAGAACGTGTCGTGTTCCTGGCGCGCCGGATGTTCGGCGGGAATGTTGAGCGCGCCGAAATTGTACCAGTCCGTTTCGATATGGGGGCCTTCGGCGACCCGGAAACCAAGATCGCCGAAGATCTGGACGACCTCCTCCCACACCTGGCTCACCGGGTGAACCGTTCCGGCGGCGATCGGGCGAACCGGAAGCGTCACATCCACCGTCTCGGTTCTGAGCCGCTCGTCGAGGGCTGCGGCGCGCAGCGCGGCCCGGCGATCGGCGATCGCCGCCGCGACGCGCTCCTTGAGGTCGTTCAGCAGCGCGCCGGCCGCCTTGCGGGAGTGCGGGTCGAGCGCCTGCAACCCCTTCATCCGTTCGGAGATATCGCCCTTCTTGCCGAGCGCCCTGACGCGGACGGCTTCAAGGCCGGCTTCGGTCACGGCGCCCTGGATTTCAGCCAGAAGCGACGAACCGAGCGCGCTCAGATCGTTGTGGTCGGGCACGGACGGATCTCCCCGCGGACGTTCGGCAGGATCGGGCGGCGTGACGGAAAATCCCCGGCGCCGCTCCAAAACGTCAAAGGGCGGCGCGCGCCTTCTCGACCAGCGTCCTGAACGCCGCCGGTTCGCGCACAGCGAGGTCGGCCAGCATCTTGCGGTCCACCTCGACGCCGGCCTTGCCAAGCCCGGCGATAAAACGGGCGTAGGTGAGGCCAAGCTCCCGGCTCGCCGCGTTGATGCGCTGGATCCAGAGCGCGCGGAAGTTGCGCTTCTTTACCCGGCGGTCGCGATAGGCGTACTGCCCGGCCTTCTCCACCGCCTGGACGGCGGCGCGGAACACGTTCTTGCGGCGGCCGTAGTAGCCCGCCGCCTGCTTGATGATCTTCTTGTGACGGGCCCGTGCCGTCACGCCGCGCTTGACGCGTGCCATGGTCGGTTCTCCTCTTCGATCCGCTCAGCGATAGGGCATGAAGCTCTTGAGCAGGCCGGCGTCGCCGGGCTCAAGGATCATGGTGCCGCGCTGGTTGCGTATCTGCTTGTTGGTGCGCTTGATCATCCCGTGCCGCTTGCCGGCCTGGGGGGCGCGCACCTTGCCGGTCGCCGTGAACGAGAACCGCTTCTTGCACGACGACTTCGTCTTCATCTTGGGCATTTTGCCTGTCCTTACATGTGTCAGCATGGAAAGCCGCCACGGCATGCCCTGCCGGGCGGCTTTGCTCGTCGAGCGACGCGTTATAGGCGCAAACCCCGCGACGATGCAACGCCCGCCTGTCAGCGCGGCGCGAGAACCATCACCATCTGGCGGCCTTCAAGGCGCGGTTCGGATTCGACCTTGGCGATTTCGCCGGTGTCCGACTTCACCCGGTTGAGGAGTTCGACGCCCAGTTCGGTGTGCGCCATTTCACGGCCACGGAAGCGCAAGGTGACCTTGACCTTGTCGCCTTCCTCGAAGAACCGCCGGATGGAGCGCATCTTCACGTCATAGTCGTGCGTGTCGATGTTGGGGCGCATCTTGATCTCCTTGATCTCGATGACCTTCTGGTTCTTGCGCGCCTCGGCGGCTTTCTTCTGCGCCTGGTACTTGAACTTCCCGTAATCGAGAATCTTGCAGACCGGCGGTTTGGCGTTCGGGGAAACCTCGACGAGATCGAGCCCGGACTCCTCGGCAATCCTGATCGCTTCATGGGTGGGGATCACACCGCGCTTTTCGCCTGCGGCGTCGATCAGCAACACTTCTCTGGCGTCGATGAACTGGTTGACGCGCGGACCGTCGTCACGGGGCGGTTGCGGGCCCCTTATCGGTTTGCGAATGGTTCGGCTCCTCCCTTCAGGCCAGAACGCGAACGGCACCGCGACTTGGCCTATTGACCTTGCAGTATAGACGGTGATCGCATCGCGGAAGTCAAGCCGATGCGGGGCGGGATATGCGCGAGATTGCGACGTCGGGAACGTTTGCATCGCCGGAGGGCGTGCACATCAAGTGGCGGTCGAACGCCTCGGCGGGGGTTGATCCCTACCGCTGCGGCTTTTTCTGGATGAGCGGCCTGCGCTCCGAAATGGCCGGGACCAAGGCCGAAGCCGTGGCGAAGACCTCGGTCGCCAACGGCCGGCGGACATTCCGGTTCGATTACTCGGGGCACGGCGAATCAGGCGGCGACTTCCTCGACGGAACGATCAGCCGCTGGCTTGAGGAGGCCCGCATGGCCTTCGATCTGGCGGACGGCCCGCGCGTCGTGATCGGTTCCAGCATGGGCGCATGGATCGCGCTGCTGATGCTGCGCCAGCTCCAGGGCGAGGGCGGCCTCGGCGACGTGCGGGTTCGCGGTCTGGTGCTGGTGGCCCCGGCGGCCGACATGACGGACCGCCTGATGTGGC
>DAIODI010000148.1:0-7075 GCA_036746875.1 Aestuariivirgaceae bacterium
CAGAGGGCGGCCCGAGACCAAGGCGCGCCTCTATAGCAAACCGACTCCGGCCGTTCCAGCGCCGAATCCACCGATTTGCAGAACTGTCATTTCGTGCCGGCGAGGGCGCGCAACGCCGCCGGCAAGAGGCCCGGCAGATCCTCCGCGATCAGCCCCGGCCCGAACGCCGCCGCCGCCTCGCCATGCAGCCAGACCGCCGCGCACGCCGCCTCGAACGCGGGCGCGCCTTGCGCGAGATTCCCCAGCACGATGCCCGCCAGCACGTCGCCCGAGCCGGCGGTGGCGAGCGTCGGCGGCGCGTTGGCGTTGATGGCGGCGCGGCCGTCGGGCGCGGCGATCACGGTGTCGGGGCCTTTCAGGATCACCACTGCGCCGGAGGCGGCGGCGGCGGCGCGGGCGCGTTCGCACCGTGAGTCAGATCCTGCGTCCATACCCCTGAAAAGACGACCGAATTCGCCTTCGTGAGGAGTCATCACGACGGCCGCCGCGCGGCCCCGCACGGCGGCGAACCGCGACTCCGCGTCGCCCGTGAAGGAGGTCAGCCCGCCGGCGTCGAGCACCGCGGCCGCGCCGGACCCGAGGCAGGCGAGCGTCTTGCCCTTGGTCGCCTCGCCTTCGGGGAGGCCGCAGCCCAACCCCACGGCGGTGAAGCGCCGGTCGGCGAGGATGGCGGCGATCTCGCGCGGCGTGTCGGCGCGGGACAGCATGACGGCGGTGAGGTGGGCGGCGTTGACGTGGAGCGCCGCCGCCGGGGAGGCCAGCGTGACCAGCCCCGCCCCGGCCCTCAGCGCCGACAGCGCCGCAAGCCGCGCCGCTCCGGTGGCGGCCGGCCCGCCCGAGAGCATCAGCGCATGGCCGCGCGTATACTTATGGCCGGTGACGTGGGGCGCTTTCAGCTCGGCGGCGAACAGCCCCGGCACGTTGCGGAAGGTCTGCGGGCGCAGCTCATCGAGCACCGCAGGCGGGATGCCGATGTCGGCCAGCACGACCTCGCCGCACCGGCCGCGGCCCGGGAAAAGCAGATGCCCCGGCTTCAGGCGAAAGAACGTGACGGTGAGCGCCGCCTCCACCGCAACGCCACGCACCGCCCCGGTCGCGCCGTCGACGCCGGACGGGAGATCGACCGCCACCACCGGAACGCCGGCTGCGTTCACCGCCGCGACAAGGCGGGCGGCGTCGCCCCCGATGGGCCTCGACAGTCCCGCCCCGAACAGCGCCACGACGATCAGCGAGTGGCCCGCGACGAGGCCGGGTTCGGCGGAGAGGACAGGGGCGTGATGGCGCGCCGCCATGGCCGCCGCGTCGCCCGCCAGCTTGGCGCGCTCGCCGAGAAGCGCCAGCGTGACCGGCCATCCCGCCTCCGAGAGGTGGCGGGCGGCGACGAACCCATCGCCGCCGTTGTTGCCGGGACCGCAGAGGACCAGCGTGCGGCACGGCGAGAAGCGGTCGCGGATCGCCTGGGCAACCGCCGCCCCCGCCCGCTCCATCAGATCGAGAGAGGCGACGCCGGCCTCGACCGCAAGGCGGTCGGCCTCGCTCATTTCGGCGGGCGTCAGGAGGACATGGTCGGCGGACATCACGGCGACGGTTGCAGGGGCGGGCATGAACCGTCAATGCTTGCATTCGGGTGCGCCGCAAGGAGCGGCGGGCGATGAATTCTTGGGCAGCCGCCTGACTTTCAGGCAGCGCTTGCTTTCCACCTTCAACGCAGATGGTAAGAAGTCGCGGGTTTTCTGCGGTTTTCCACTTGGCACGACCCATGCAGCTACCGGTGGGCGGAGCGAACGCTTCCAAGGGATCAACGCGAAGGGCGGCGGCGACGGGCCGATTGTCCATAACAGCGCAGGGAGCCGATGAAGAAGATCGAAGCGATCATCAAGCCCTTCAAGCTCGATGAGGTGAAGGAAGCGCTGCAGGAAGTGGGCCTGCAGGGCATCACCGTGACCGAGGCCAAGGGCTTCGGCCGCCAGAAGGGCCACACCGAGCTCTACCGCGGCGCCGAGTACGTGGTGGACTTCCTGCCCAAGGTGAAGATCGAGATCGTGATCGCCGACGAGCTGGTGGACCGCGCCGTGGAGGCGATCCAGCAGGCGGCCCGCACCGGGCGGATCGGCGACGGCAAGATCTTCATCACCACCGTGGAGCAGGCGATCCGCATCCGCACCGGCGAGACCGGCAACGACGCGCTCTGAGCGCGACCCAACCTTTCACGCAGCCACCCATTGAACGACGGGAGAGACAATCATGGGTAAATCCAAGGGCGCCGACGGCGTTCTGAAAATGCTGAAGGACAAGGACGTCAAGTACGTCGACCTTCGCTTCACCGATCCGCGCGGCAAGATGCAGCACCTGACGATGGACGTGTCGCTCATCGACGAGGACGCGTTCGCCGACGGCATCATGTTCGACGGCTCCTCGATCGCCGGGTGGAAGGCGATCAACGAGTCCGACATGACGCTGATGCCAGACCCGGATTCCGTCCACATGGATCCGTTCTACGCCCAGACAACGGCGGTGATCTTCTGCGACATTCTCGATCCGGGCACCGGCGAGGCGTACGGACGCGACCCGCGCATGACGGCGAAAAAGGCTGAGGCCTACGTCAAGCAGACCAAGGTGGGCGACACGGTGTTCGTCGGCCCCGAGGCCGAGTTCTTCATCTTCGACGACGTGCGCTTCTCAACCGATCCGTACAGCACCGGCTTCAAGGTGGACTCGATCGAGCTGCCGACCAACACCGGCACCGAGTACGAGATGGGCAACCAGGGCCACCGGATGCGGACCAAGGGCGGCTATTTCCCCGTCAACCCGATGGATTCGGCGCAGGACATGCGCTCCGAGATGCTCTCGGTGATGGCGGAGATGGGCGTCGTCGTCGAGAAGCATCACCACGAGGTGGCCGCCGCCCAGCACGAACTCGGCATGAAGTTCGCCAGCCTCACCCGCATGGCCGACCACATGCAGATCTACAAGTACGTGATCCACAACGTCGCGCACGCCTACGGCAAGACCGCCACGTTCATGCCGAAGCCGATCAAGGGCGACAACGGCACCGGCATGCACTGCCACTTCTCGATCTGGAACGACGGCAAGCCGCTGTTCGCCGGCAACCAGTACGCCGACCTGTCGGAGACGTGTCTCTACTTCATCGGCGGCGTGATCAGGCACGCCAAGGCGTGCAACGCCTTCACCAACCCGTCCACCAACTCCTACAAGCGTCTGGTGCCGGGTTACGAGGCCCCGGTGCTGCTCGCCTACTCCTCGCGCAACCGTTCGGCGTCGTGCCGCATCCCCTATACGACGAGTCCGAAGGCCAAGCGCGTGGAGGTCCGTTTCCCCGATCCCGCCGCCAACCCCTACCTCGCTTTCTCGGCGCTGCTCATGGCGGGCCTCGACGGGGTGCTGAACAAGATCCATCCGGGCGACCCGATGGACAAGAACCTCTACGACCTGCCGCCGGCGGAACTGAAGAACATCCCCACGGTGTGCGGCAGCCTGCGCGAGGCGCTGGAGAGCCTCGACAAGGACCGCGACTTCCTGAAGAAGGGCGGCGTGTTCACCGACGACCAGATCGACGCCTACATCGAGCTGAAGATGGAGGAGGTGATCCGCTACGAGCACACCCCGCATCCGGTTGAGTACGACATGTACTACAGCTGCTGATTTCTCCCGTATTTCGGCAGCTCCAGGGGGAGCCGGCGTCTCGCACGCCGGCTCTTTTGGTTGGCCGATCGTCCGGTTGCGCGGCGACCCGCCCCATGGGAACTTCGAGCGATAGCGACCATATGGTCGTCAGCGGTCATGTTTCGGGAGGCTCGCAGCGATGCCGGACGGCGCTGATGCCGGGCGAATTTCAGGCGACGACGTGCGCTCGGCGCTCGGCGTCGGCCGCCGCCGGCTGTGGCGGCGGCTTGTGTGGCCGGTCGCCGCCCTTGCGCTCATGCTGTCGGCGGCGGGCTGGTGGCTGCTCGCCGGGCCGGCGCCGGCGCAATCCTTCGTGACCGAACCGGCGCAGCGCCAGCCGCTGACCGTGCAAGCCACCGCTACGGGCGCCATCGAGCCGGTGAACCAGGTGGACGTCTCGAGCGAACTGTCGGGCATCGTCCGCACCGTGTTCGTCGATCACAACGCCAGCGTGAGGAAGGGCGAGCCGCTGGCCGAACTCGACACCGACCGCCTGAAGGCGCAGGTGGACCGGGCGCGCGCAGGTCTCGTCGTGGCCGAGGCCCAGGTGGCGACGGCGCAGGCGACCATCGCCGAACGCCAGCGCGACCTCGACCGCGCCAAGCGCCTTTCGGTGGGCGGCATCGCCTCCGAGCAGGCGCTGGAGACGGCGCAGGCCGCGCACGACCGGGCGGTGGCGGGCCTCGCCTCCGCGCAGGCCGCCGTGAAGGTGGCGGCCGCCGATCTGAAGTTGACGGAAACCGACCTCGACAAGGCGGCGATCCTGTCGCCTATCGACGGGGTGGTTCTGAAACGTTCGGTCGAACCGGGGCAGACGGTCGCCTCGTCGTTCCAGGCGCCGGTTCTGTTCACGCTCGCCGACGATCTTTCGCGGATGCAGGTGGAGGTGGACGTGGACGAGGCCGACGTCGGCCAGGTGCGCGAGGGCCAGCAGGCGACGTTCACCGTGGACGCCTACCCCGACCTCACCTTCCCGGCGGTGGTCGAGCAGGTGCGCTATGCCCCGCAGACCATCGAGGGCGTCGTCACCTACACGGCGATCCTGAAGGTGGACAACTCCGATCTGAAGCTCCGCCCGGGCATGACGGCGACGGCGCTGATCACGGTCAACCACATTCCCGACGCGCTGACCGTGCCCAACGCCGCGCTGCGCTTCCGCCCGCCCGAAGAAGACGCCACGCCGAGGCGCTCGTTCCTGCGCTCGATCATGCCGGGGCCGCCGTCGTTCCGGCCGCCGTCGAAGCAGGAGGAGCCGCACGGCAAGCGGACGCTCTACGTCCTGCGCGAGGGCAAACCGGCGAAGGTGACGGTGGAGGCCGGCGCGACCGACGGCAAGTTCACCGAGGTCAAGACAGGCGACCTCAAGGCCGGCGACCAGGTGATCACCGGGCTGGCCGAACCGGCGGGCGGCGCGTGAGCGAGCCGGCGCTCATCGCCTTTGAGGCCGTGAGCCGGGTGTACGGCCGCGGCGACGTGGCGGTGCGGGCGCTCGACGGGGTGAACTTCACCATCAGCGAAGGTGAGTTCGTGGCGATCATGGGGCCCTCCGGCTCCGGCAAGTCCACCGCCATGAACATCCTCGGCTGCCTCGACCAGCCCACGGCCGGACGTTACCTGTTCAAGGGCGTGGACACCGGCGGCCTGACACGCAACCAGCGCACGCTGCTCAGGCGCGCGTTCATCGGCTTCGTGTTCCAGGGCTACAACCTGCTCGCCCGCAACACCGCGCTGGAGAATGTGGAGCTGCCGCTGATCTATCGCGGCGCCGGCGTCGAGGAGCGGCGCGCGCTGGCGTATGAGGCGCTGCGCCTGGTGGGGCTTTCGGGCCGCCACGACCACACGCCGGCCGAGCTTTCCGGCGGCCAGCAGCAGCGCGTGGCCATTGCCCGCGCCATCGTCACCCGGCCGGCCGTGCTGCTGGCCGACGAGCCGACCGGCAACCTCGACACGGCGACCAGCCGCGAGATCATGGCCCTTATCAGCGACCTCAATCGCGCGCGCGGGCTGACCGTGGCGATGGTGACGCACGAGCCCGACATGGCGGCCTATGCGCGGCGGATGATCCGCTTCGTGGACGGGCGAATCGAGTCCGACCGGTCCAGCATGAGGAGCGCCGCCTGATGCTGTGGGAGGCGATCAGGCTGGCGCTGACCACCATCCGCCGCAACGTGCTGCGGTCGATCCTCACCCTGCTCGGCGTGGTGATCGGCGTCGGCGCGGTGATCGCCATGGTGACGATCGGCAACGGCGCAACGTTCAAGGTGAGAGACGACCTCGACAAGCTCGGCACCAATCTTCTGGTGGTCGTTCCAGGGCAGTCCTCGATGATGGGCGGGCTGCGCACCAACGCGCCGGCCTTCAACGCGGCCGACGTGGAGGCGCTGCGTACCCAGCTTCCGTCCGTCCAGGCGGTGTCGCCCGCCTCGCGCACGCAGTTGCCGGCGATCTACGGCACGCGCAACTGGTCCACGCTCATCACCGGGACCGACAACAACCACTTCATCACCCAGAACTGGGAGATCGAGGCGGGGCGCGCCTTCAGCGAGGGCGAGCTGCGTTCCGGCAAGGCGGTGTGCATCATCGGCGAGACGGTGAAGAAGGAGCTGTTCGGCGCGATGAATCCGGTAGGCGAGGCCATTCGCCTCAAGACCGTCTCATGCGAGGTGATCGGGCTGCTGAAGGCCAAGGGGCAATCCTCGTTCGGCTCCGACCAGGACAGCATGATCCTCGTGCCGATCCGCATGTTCCAGCGCCGCATCGCCGGCAACGACGACATCGACACGATCTCGGTGTCGGCGCTCTCCAGCGACGACACCGCCTCGGTGCAGGCCGACATCGAGGCGCTGCTGCGCGCGCGCCGCAAGATCGGCCTCGGCGAGGCCGCCAACTTCTACGTCCGCGACCTGAAACAGGTGATCCAGACGATGACCGCCACCACCAACATCATGACCGGGCTGCTCGGCGCGGTGGCGGCGGTGAGCCTGGTGGTGGGCGGCATCGGCATCATGAACATCATGCTGGTGTCGGTGACCGAGCGCACCCGCGAGATCGGCATCCGGCTGGCCATCGGGGCGCTGGAGCGGCAGGTGCTGATGCAGTTTCTCATCGAGGCGATGGTGCTGTCGCTGGTCGGCGGGCTGATCGGCATCGTGCTCGGCCTGTCGATCGCCGCCGCCGCGAGCTACGGTCTGGGCGTGCCGTTCATGATGTCGCCGGGGATCGTCGCGCTGGCGTTCTTCTTCTCGCTGCTCGTCGGCGTGGTGTTCGGCTTCTTCCCGGCGCGGCGCGCCGCGCGCCTCGACCCGATCCAGGCGCTCCGCCACGAGTGAAGGGCGCACCGGGTGGCGACGCCTCCACCGCCTTGCCCGGGCTTGACCCCGGCAACGGCCCC
>DAIODI010000149.1:0-7057 GCA_036746875.1 Aestuariivirgaceae bacterium
CGCTTGGGCAGGCCGACGCCGTGGTGTGCACCGGGCTTCCCGGCGACGAGGACGACGCAGCGCTCTATGACGCCGACCTGCGCATCATGCGCGAGCGCGCCCTGCCGATGATCTGCGCCAACCCGGACAAGGTGGTGCATGTCGGCGAGCGCCTTTACCCGTGCGCCGGGGCGATCGCCGAACGCTACGCGGCGATGGGCGGCGTAGTGGAGATGGCGGGCAAACCGCATCCGCCGATCTACCACGAGGCGCTGCGGCTTGCCGGCGAGGCGCTGGGCCGGCCGGTGACCGCGCGGCAGGCGCTGGCCATCGGCGACGGGCTTTCCACCGATATCGCCGGCGCAGCGCGGAACGGCATCGACGCCCTGTTCATCGCCGGCGGCATCCACCGCGAGGAGATCGCCGCGCTAGATGACGGCGCGCTGCCCGATCTGGTGACCGCCGCCGCGCCGGGCGTGAGCCTGTGCGGCATCATGGAAGCGCTCGCCTGGTGAGCCGGGCGCCGGAGGAAGGATAGCTGACCCATGGCCAACGAACCGACCGGACCGCGCGCCGGCTACGTCCTTGAAGACCTCGTGCTGGGGATGGAAGCGGCGCTGGAGCGGGTGATCGCCGAAAGCGATCTCGTCGCCTTCGCGGAGGTCTCCGGCGACACCAACCCCGTGCATCTCGACGAGGACTACGCCGCCACGACGCCGTTCCGCACCCGCATCGCCCACGGCATGCTCACCGCCAGTCTGATCTCGGCGGTGCTCGGCACCAGGCTTCCCGGCCCCGGCGCGGTGTACCTCAGCCAGTCGTTGCGGTTCCGCGCGCCGGTGAGGATCGGCGACCGGGTGCGCGCCGTGGCGCGCGTCACCGAGATCGACACCCGCCGCCGCCGCGTCTCGCTCGCCTGTTCGTGCAGCGTCGGCGATACGGTGGTCCTCGACGGCGAGGCGATCGTGATGGCGCCCTCGCGCGGCCGGGAGGGCGCGTGATCCTTCTCGACGGCGCGGCCGCGCCGCCGCCGCCTCTGGCCGGAGCGGCGGTGGCGATCGGCAACTTCGACGGCGTGCATCGCGGCCACCAGGCGCTGCTGCGGCGCGCCCAGGATTGGGCGGCGGGCAATCGCCGCGCTTGGGGAGTCGTGACGTGCGAACCGCACCCGGTGAGCGTCTTCCGCCCCGCCGAGGCGGTGTTCCGCCTCAGCCCGCCACCGCTGAAGGCGCGGCTGATTTCGGCGCTGGGCGCCGACTACACCGCCTGCCTTGGCTTCGACGCGGCGCTGGCGGGCCTTGAGGCCGAGGCGTTCGTCGCCGAGCATCTGGTGCGTCGCCTCGGCGTCGGCGCCGTCGCGGTCGGCCACGATTTCCACTTCGGCAAAGGCCGCCGGGGCAACGCCGACATGCTGGCGAAACTCGGACAGCGGCACGGCTTTGAGACCATCGTGGTCGAGCAGGTGACGGCGGAAGACGGCGGCGCGCCGTTCTCCTCCTCCGCCACCCGGCAGGCGCTGCGCCACGGCCATGTGGAGGCGGCGGCGCGTGAACTCGGCTACTGGTGGAGCGTGCTGGGTACGGTCATCGAGGGCGACCGGCGTGGCCGCACTATCGGGTTTCCCACCGCCAACATCGCTCTGGAGACGGGCTGCGAGCCGAAGGAAGGCATCTATGCGGTGCGCGTGCGCGTCGCCGACGACGCCGCGCCGCGCCCCGCCATGGCCGGCGCGGCCTATATCGGCTGGCGGCCGACCTTCGCCACCGATCGCCGGTTTCTCGAGGTGTTCGTGTTCGACTTCGCCGGCGACCTTTACGGCAAGCGGCTGATGGTGGAGTTCGTGGACTTCATCCGCCCAGACCGCGGGTTCGAGAGCGTCGAGGCGCTGGTCGCCCAGATGACCCGCGACTGCGACGCGGCGCGCGCGCGCCTCGCCGCGCTGGCGCACCACGATCCGGCGACGGCCCACCCGCTCGGCCGCGCCCAGGCGCAGGGGATGATTTAGCGACCAGCCTCAGCGCGGCGGCAGCGGCTCGCGCACGAGCGCCTCCACAGCGCGGCGGCGATCCTCGTTGCCGGGATGGGACGACAGCCACCCGCTCTTCGCCATGGCGTCGCGGTTCTCGCCGCCGAGCAGTCTCCCGATGCGTTCCAGAAGCTCCACAAACGCCACCGGGTCGCGCCCGGCGCGCCGCATGAGAATGACGCTGTAGCGGTCGGCCTCGATCTCGAACTCGCGCGAATAGCTGAGCGTCTGCAACGCCGAAAGCTGCGTCACCACTTGCTCGATCAACTGGCCGCCATCGCCGCTGATGGTTGAGGCGATGGCGATGACGCCGAGCGCGCGGTAGAACGACTGCATCGAGTGCTGGTGCGCCACGTGGCCGATCTCGTGCGCCAGAACGCCGGCGATTTCGTCGTCCGATTTCGCCAGATCCACCAGCGCATCGAGCAGCACGATGGTTCCGCCCGGCATGGCGAAGGCGTTGGGCCCGATGATGCTCCACCGGAACTCCAGTCGCACGGGCTGGCGAAGGTCGTGGGCATGGGCGGAGAGTTCGTCGAAGATGGCGGTGAGCTGCGCGCGCCGTTCTGCGCTAAGCTTGCTTGGCGCGAGCAGCATGGCGTCCGCCGTGGCGAGCGTTTCGGCGTCGATGGTCTCAAGGTATGCGGCGGGGGTGTAGCGCGCCGCCGCCCACGCCGCGGCCGGCAGGCCGTAGCGGGTCAGCCCGGCGAGGATGACGACGGTGGCGGCGACGGCGACGCGCGCCACACGCCACGAGTGTTCGATGCGGTAGAACAGCGGCCCGGCGGCGGCCTTGCGGCCGAGCAGAACGTCGACGCCAGGGCCATCGGGACACTCGAAGATGCTGCCGTCCGCAAGCGTAAGCCGCCGCGGGATGCTGCCCACCCGGTCCGTCACCGACACGACGGCGACGCGCCGCGCCGGACCATCGCCGATCTGCAGCAGCGCCTCTGCGCCGCTGGCGACAAGCTGCGCCGCGACGCTGGCGCTGGCCCCGGGGGCGAACAGGCGGCCGGAGAGGGCCGCGGTGCGGTCAGATGCCGAAGCTGAAGCCATCGAGGTCTAGATATTGCGAAGCGCCCACATTGCCCTTGCGCTGCGCCGCCTCCACGATGCCGTCGAGCGAGCCGCGCGAATTGAGCGCCGTCGCCCCGCACAGGTAGCGCCAGGTGCGCACCGACGCCCAGGGACGGTAGAGGAAGAGCGTGAGCACGGTCAGAATTAGGTTGCTGACGAGGATCCAGACATAGCGCAGCCGCCCCACCGTGGAGACCAGCGCATGCCGGCTCTCGAAGGTGGTGGCGTTGAAGCCGAGGTTGCGCACGCCGGCGGCGTAGAACGTGGATGTCAGCAAAAGCGTCGGCAAGGCGAGAAGAAAGACCAGCACCATGAGCAGAAAGGCTATTTGCTCTTTATCGTTAAGGTCCGTTCCCGACAAGAGGTCCCGCATCCGCGCGCTGCTGGCGCCGCTGAGAATTCCGAAGACAAACCCCACCAGGAGCGCGAACCCCGCCGTTGCCAGCAGGTTGCGATAGAACGGCCCAAGCGGCGACTCAAAGCCGAATGCGCCGGTTCCCCAGCGGGTGTTGGCGGCGATGTAGCGCTGCTGCATCCGCGAGGCGACCGGCAGCAGAAGACCGAAGGTGAGGAACCCCGCCAACGGCATCAGGATGAAGCTCGCCAGCGCACCGAGGTAGGTTCCCTCGAAGCCGAAGCGCACGTTGCGGTAACTGGTCATCGCCGCGTTGAACCGCAGCCCGTTGTTGATGAGCCACGGCAGGCCCGCCAGCAGGATCACCGTCATGATCAGCTGGGCGACAGGGGCTATTACGCTCGTCAGCTGGAAGACCAGCAGGGCGGCCAGAACCACCATCCGCCCGATCAGGATCGATACGGGATTTGCATGATAATCGAACGAGTGGCCGTCAAGCACGGTGTTGCCGAGGAAATAGCGCCGCTGCCGCACCGCCGCCCACGCCGAGTAAACGCCAACCGTCGCCAGCGTGAGGACGAGATTGACGATCCAGATGCGGAAGTATTCGGAGCCCGAGCCGCGAAACTCAAACGGGTGAATCTCCTCGCGATCGCTTGTCCGGGCCGCGCCGCCGAAACCGGTTGGTTCATCCGCCGGCGGCCGCACGCCCTCGCGCCGGCCGAACGGCGCATCCGGCAAAGCATCAGCCGCAGGCGGGGGCGCCACCGGGTATGCCGGCCGTTGCCCGTCCGCCTCGCCCGGTTTGACAGTGCGCTGCCCGAATGCTGTTCTCGTCACGGCCTGCACACCAAGGATTTTCGCCGACGGTCGCCCGCGTCATTAATGGCAAACTGTCCCATGCGCAGGCAACCTTTGCTTTTGGGTTTACGCTATGTCCCTCGATACTGTCCGCGCCCATCTCGCCGCCGCCGCGCCCGATATCGTCATCATCGAGCTTGACGGCAGCAGCGCCACCGTGGAGCTCGCCGCCGCCGGGCTTGGCGTGCCGCCGGGGCAGATCGCCAAGACGCTGTCGCTGAAGATCGGCGAGCGCGTGGTGCTGGTGGTGACGCGCGGCGATGTCCGCCTCGACAACCGGAAGGTGAAACAGGCGTTCGGCGGCAAGGCCTCGATGCTGCCGCCGCAGGAGGTCGCCGCAATCACCGGCCACCCGGTCGGCGGCGTCTGCCCGTTCGGCCTCGCATCCCCGCTGCCGGTCTTCTGCGACGTGTCGCTCAGGGCCTTCGACATCGTCGCCCCGGCGGCGGGCTCCACCAACAGCGCGCTGAAGATCGCGCCGCAGCGCATGGCCGAGATCACCGGCGCCGGGTGGGTGGACGTCTGCCAGCCGCCGCCTGCGCCGCCGTCCTGAGGCTTCCGCCGGGCGGCGCGATGGGGCAGTGTGCGCGTCGATGAGCGGACCAGCGATGATCGACCTCGACGCCGAGTACAACAACCGCGCCCGCGTGCCGGAGTTCGCCGATATCGTGGCGCGCTGGAAAGCGGAGGCTGAAGCCTTCCGCGCCTCCGTCAAAGGCGAGACCGGCATTGCTTACGGCGACGACCCGCGCCAGACCTACGACCTGTTCCACACGAAGGACGATGCGGGCGGCCCGCTTGTCGCCTTCCTGCACGGCGGCTACTGGCGCTCGCTCGACAAGGAGCACTTCAGCCACCTTGCGCGGGGTCTGGCGGTCCATGGCATCCCCATCGCCATGGCGGAGTATCGCCTCTGCCCCGCCGTAACGATGGCCGAGATCGGCAGCGACGCGGCGCAGTTCGCGCTCCACCAGCACCAGCGCACCGGGCGGCGGATCGTCGCCTGCGGGCACTCGGCCGGCGGCCACCTCGCCGCCTGCCTCGCTGCCGCCGACTGGGGCGCCAACGGGATGCCCGAAGATCTCGTCTGCGCCGGACTGGGCGTCAGCGGGCTTTACGACCTGCGCCCGCTCATCGCCACCGAGATCAACGGCTCGCTGGGCCTCGACGACGCCGCGGCGCGCGAGGCCTCGCCGCTGCTGTGGCCGCCGCCGCAAGGCCGCCGCTTCGAGGCCTGGGTCGGCGCGCTGGAGAGCGGCGAGTTCCGCCGCCAGAGCGCCACGCTGGCGGCGACGTGGACCGGGGCCGGCGCCCCCACCGTATACCGGGAGGTGGAGGGCGCAAACCACTTCACCGTCATCGAAAGCCTCGGCCAGCCCACCGGCGCGCTGACGCTGGCGCTCGTCGATCTGGCGCGCGCCGCATGAGCGACGCGGCGATCGAAACGCCCTCCGGCAAGGGCGCGGGCGACGAGAACTTTCCCGTCGGCTCGTTCCTTCTGCCGAAGCGGCTGCGCCCGCATGTGGCCACCTACTACGCCTTCGCCCGCGCCATCGACGACATCGCCGACAACCCGGACGCGACGCCGGAGGAGAAGCTCGCCCGGCTCGACGCCATGGACCGGGCGGTGGCGGGCGAGCATGGCCGCGGCGATCCTGCCCTCGCCAGGGCTTGGGCCTGCCGCGAGAGCCTGCTTCAGACGGGGGTGGACCTGCGGCACGCCCGCGATCTCGTCTCGGCGTTCCGGCAGGACTCGGTGAAGGGCCGTTACGCCGGCTGGGACGACCTCATGGACTACTGCGACCGCTCGGCCTCGCCGGTCGGCCGCTACCTTCTGGAGTTGCACGGCGAGGACAAGGCCGGGTTCACCCAATCGGATGCGCTGTGCAACGCGCTCCAGGTGATCAACCACCTTCAGGACTGCGCAAAGGACTACGCCAACCTCGACCGCGTTTATCTCCCCGGCGACTGGATGGCGGCGGAAGGCGCAACCGTGTCAATGCTGGTCGAACGCCGGAGCCCGCCGCCGCTGCGCCGGGTTATCGACCGCTGTGTGGAGGCAACTCTGGGCCTGATGGTGGAGGCGCGCCGGCTGCCCTCGGTGCTGCGCAACCGCCGCCTCGCCATGGAATCGGCGGTGATCGTGGACGTGGCCGACCGGCTGCTGGAGGAACTGTCGCAGCGCGATCCCGTGGCGGAGCGGGTGGAACTGACCAAGCCGCAGTTCGCCCTCTCGGCCGTCAAGGGCGCCGTCCGCGGGCTGTTTTCGGCGGGAACGGCCCTACCTCGCCCGGTGGACGCCGCTCCGGTCTGATCGTTCGCACGTGCGAAAAGCCCAGAAGACACACCGCCGGAATAATGCTAGTGCCGCGCCGGACCGGGGTTTGCCAGCCTTGCGTGCAGTGCTAGCTTGCCCGGTCAGACCTGCGTCATCAGACGCGAACGACAAGCGAACTTGACACGCAGAGGCTTCATGCCCGTCCCCACGCCGCTCCTCGACAAGATCAACTACCCGTCGGACCTGCGCCGTCTCGACAGCTCGCAGCTGAAGCAGGTGGCCGATGAACTGCGCGCCGAAACGATCGACGCGGCGGCGGTCTCGGGCGGGCATTTCGGCGCGGGCCTTGGCGTGGTCGAGCTGACGGTGGCTCTGCACTACGTCTTCAACACGCCCGAAGACCGGCTGATCTGGGACGTGAGCCACCAGGCCTATCCGCACAAGATCCTCACCGGCCGGCGCAACGGCATCCGCAAGATCC
>DAIODI010000150.1:0-7017 GCA_036746875.1 Aestuariivirgaceae bacterium
TCGCCGTGCCGGGGATGCTGTTCGCCGCCGGCCACGCCAAGAACGACATCCCCTCCGTGCTCAACACCTACGCCGCCGGAACCGGGCTCAGGATCCAGTACGGGCGCGAGCTTGGCGTCGATCTGAAAATGATCCAGGCCGCGGGTGCGCGCATCCGCGAGGCGCTCGACAGGGCCGGGCCGTCCGTTCCCGCCGAGGAGACGATGCTGGTGGTGGTTGGCCGCGGCTCGTCCGACCCGGACGCCAACTCCAACGTCGCCAAGGTCATGCGGATGCTGTGGGAGGGGTTCGGCTTCGGCTGGGGCGAGACGCTGTACTCCGGCGTCACCTTCCCGCTGGTGGAGCCGGGCCTGCGGCACGCCGTGAAGATGGGGTTCCGGCGCGTCGTCGTGTTCCCCTACTTCCTGTTCACCGGCGTTCTGGTCAGCCGCATCTACCGCCACACCGATCTGGTGGCGGCGGAACATCCCGGCGTCGAGTTCGTCAAGGCGGGGTACCTCAACGACCACCCGCTGGTGCTCGAAACTTTCCGCGAGCGGGTGGACCAGGTGCTCACCGGCGACACCAACATGAACTGCTCGCTGTGCAAGTACCGCGCGCAGGTGCTGGGCTTCGAGGCCGAGGTGGGCGCGCCGCAGGAGAGCCACCATCACCACGTCGAGGGCGTTGGCGCGGGTTGCAACCTGTGCTCCGGCGAGTGCACGGGCGCCTGCCAGGGCGAGGCGCATGTGCATCACGGTCATGCGCCCCACACCCACGGGCACGATCACGGGCACGATCACGGGCACGGGCACGATCACGGGCACGGTCACACCCACGGGCACGATCACGGGCATCACCATCGCCCCTACCCGCACGCCAACCACCCGCTCGGCCCGCGCACCTTGAGGAAAGCCTGACCGGCGTGGAGTACCTGCGCGATCCCGACGCCATCTATCGCCGGTCCTTCGCCATCATCCGCGAGGAAGCGGCGCTGGACGGCCTGCCGCCCGATATCGCCGCCATCGCCATCCGCCTGATGCACGCAAGCGGCATGACCGATCTCGCCGGCGATCTCCGGTTCGATCCGGTGATCGGCCAGGCGGCCCGCGCCGCGCTCGCCGCCGGCGCTGCGGTGCTCGCCGACTGCGAGATGGCGAGGTCGGCCATCATCGCCCGCCTGCTGCCGCCGGCGACCGAGATCGTCTGCACCCTGAACGATCCCGCCGTGCCGGCGCTGGCGGCGCGCCATGGCACGACCCGCTCGGCCGCCGCCGTCCGCCTGTGGCTGCCGCGCCTTGAAGGCTCGGTCGTGGTCATCGGCAACGCGCCGACCGCGCTGTTCTCGCTGCTGGAACGCCTCGATGAGGGCGCGCCGCGCCCGGCGGCGATCATCGCGATGCCGGTGGGGTTCGTCGGCGCGCGGGAATCGAAGGCGGAGCTGGCGGCTAACCCGCGCGGCGTTCCTTTCGTCACCCTGCTCGGCCGGCGCGGCGGCGCGGCCATGGCGGGCGCGGCGCTCAACGCCATCGTTGCGGACGCCGCCCCCTTGAGCGTCCCCGGGAGAGCCCCGTGAGCGCGCCCTGGATCACGCTCGTCGGCATCGGCGAGGATGGGCTTCCCGGGCTGGGCGAGGCGGCGCGCCAGGCCATCGCCGGCGCCCGCCATCTTGTCGGGTCGCAGCGGCACCTTGCCCTGGCGGGCGACAGCGGCGCGGCGCGCCACCCGTGGCCCACGCCGCTCGAAGGGCTGTTCGACACCATCAACGGCTGGCGCGGCGAACCGGTCGTCATCCTCGCGACCGGCGACCCGATGACGTTCGGCGTCGGCAAGAAGCTGCTGACCCGCTTCACGCCCGCCGACATGCGCGTGCTCCCCGCTCCCTCGGCGTTCGCGCTCGCCGCCGCCCGGCTCGGCTGGCCGGTGCAGGACGTTGACACGGTGTCCCTGCACGGCAGACCCGCAAGCCTCATCGAACCGCTGATCGCGCCGGGCAACCGGATCCTGGCGCTCGCCAACGATGGCGCAACGCCCGCCGAGGTCGCGGCGCGCCTCGTCAGGCGCGGCTTCGGCGACAGCCGCATGACCGTGCTGGAGAACATGGGAGGTGTCGCGGAAGCGCGCCACGAGGCCGCCGCCCACGCGCTGACGGCGCGCGCCTTCGGTCCGTTCAACACGCTGGCGGTGCACTGCATCGCCGGACCCGACGCCATCGTGCTGCCGCGCGCGCCGGGCCTGCCGGACGGGGCGTTCCGCCACGACGGGCAGATGACCAAGCGGGAGGTGCGCGCCGCCACGCTGGCCGCGCTCGGCCCTGGCCCCGATCTGTTGCTGTGGGACGTTGGCGCAGGCTGCGGCTCCATCGGCATCGAATGGATGCGCGCCGCCCGCAACGCCCGCGCCATCGCCTTCGAGCGCGACGCGAAGCGGCTGGAGATGATCTCCGCCAACGCCCAAAGCCTTGGCGCGCCGGGTCTCGCCATCGCGCCGGGCGACCTGCCGGACAGCTTGCGCGGCCAACCCGGCCCAGACGCCGCGTTCATCGGCGGCGGGCTCACCCGCGCCGGTGTGTTTGAAGCCGTGTGGCGGGCGCTGAAGCCCGGCGGTCTGCTCGTCGCCAACTGCGTGTCGCTCGACGGCGAGGCCCGCCTGCTCGATCTCCACGCCAGCCACGGCGGCGATCTGGTGCGGATCGATGTCTCTCACCTCGAACGCATCGGCGGCATGCGGGTGATGCGGCCGCGCATGGCGGTGCTGCAGTGGCGGGCGCAGAAGCCATGGTGAACGCCGCGCCAGGGGCCGGCACGCTCTACGGCGTGGGCGTCGGGCCCGGCGACCCGGAACTGATGACGGTGAAGGCGTGGCGGCTTCTGTCGCTCGTGCCGGTGATCGCCTACCCGGCCGCCAACGGCGAACCCTCGCTTGCCCGAAGGATCGCCGCGCCCTTCGTCCCCGGGGCCGCCGTCGAACTGCCGTTCGCCGTGCCGATGGCGCGCGAGCGCGCGCCCGGCCAGGCCGCCTACGACCTGGCGGCGGCGGCGATCGCCGCCCACCTCGACAAGGGCCGCGACGTGGCGGTGCTCTGCGAGGGCGACCCGCTGTTCTACGGCAGCTTCATGTACATGCTGCAACGCTTTGAAAAGAAATATCAAATCGTGATCGTTCCCGGCGTCTCCTCGCTCACCGCCGCCGCCGCCGCGGCGCGCCGTCCGCTGGCGGCGCGCAACGACTGCCTCAAGGTGCTGCCCGCCCCCGTCGAACCCTCACGGCTCGCCGCCGAGATCGAAACGGCGGATGCGGTGGCGATCATCAAGGTCGGCCGCCACTTCGACGCCGTCGCCTCCATGCTCACCCGGCTTGGGCTGGCCGGGCGGGCGGTCGTCGTCGAGGCGGCCACCCGCAGCGACCAGAAGATCACCCGCCTCGCCGACGCGCCGCCTGGCTTCCGGCCCTACTTTTCGACCATCCTCGTCTACAAGGGGGGCGAGCCGTGGTGAGCCGCCCGGCCATCGTCACGATCACCGCCAGCGCCCGGCCGCTGGCGGACCGGATCGCGGCGGCGCTCGACGGCGAGGTGCTGACCGGCCCGGATCACCTTGCGGCAGCCTTCGCCGCGCGCCGCCCGGTGGTGGCGCTGTGCGCCGCTGGCATCGTGATCCGCAAGCTTGCTCCCCACCTTGGCGACAAGCGCGACGAGCCGCCGGTAGTGGTGGTGGCGGAGGACGGCTCCTCCGTGGTGCCCCTGCTCGGCGGGCATCGCGGCGCCAACGACCTCGCCCGCGAGATCGCCGTGCTGACCGGCGGCCACGCCGCCGTCACCACCGCGTCGGACGTGCGCTTCGGGATTGCGCTGGACGAGCCGCCGGAAGGGTATGCGCTGGCGAACCCCGGCGATCACAAGACCTTTGCCGCCGAACTCCTCGCCGGAGGAACCGTGCGCCTGAAGGGCGAGGCGCCTTGGCTCGCCGCCCTGCCGCTGTCGCACGAAGGGCGGCTGTCGGCGCTCGTTACCGACCACGCCGTGCCCGGCGGGCCGCGCGCGCTGGTCTATCACCCGAAGACGCTCGCTCTCGGGGTGGGCTGCGAACGGGGAACGCCGCCGGAAGACCTCATTGCGCTGGTGGAGCGGGCGCTGGCGGCCGAGGGGCTGGCGCGGCAATCGATCGCCGGGGTGTTCTCGCTTGATCTCAAGGCCGACGAGCCGGCGGTCCATGCGCTCGCCCGTCACCTCGGCGTCCCCGCCCGGTTCTTCGACGCTGCGACGCTCGCGGCGCAAGCGCCGCGCCTGAAGAACCCGTCCGCAACCGTTCAGGCGGAAGTCGGCGTCCCCGGCGTGGCGGAAGGCGCAGCGCTCGCCGCGGCGGGGCCGCATGGCGAGCTCATCGTGGAGAAAACCCGCGGAGCGCGCGCCACCTGCGCCATCGCACGCGCGCCTGCGCCCCTTGTGGACCTGCCCGGCCGGGGGCGCGGCGGCGTCACCGTCGTCGGGCTGGGTCCGGGCGGGCCGGCGTGGCGCAGTCCGGAGGCTGCGCAGGCGCTGCGCGCGGCGTCCGACTGGGTGGGCTACGGCCTCTACCTCGATCTCGCCGCCGATCTTCTGGCGGGCCAGCGCGAGCACCGCTTTGCGCTGGGCGCGGAAGAGGAACGGGTGGTTCACGCGTTCGCCCTCGCCGGCGAGGGCCGCGACGTGGCGCTGGTCTGCTCCGGCGACTCGCAGATCTACGCCATGGCGGCGCTCGCCGCCGAAGCGCTGGACCCGGCCGCGGGCGCGGCGCTCGGCGATGCGGCCCGGCGCGCCGAGCTTCGCGTGCTGCCCGGCATCTCGGCCTTCCAGGCGGCCTCGGCGAAGGCGGGCGCGCTGATCGGCCACGACTTCTGCTGCATCTCGCTCTCCGACCTGCTCACCCCGTGGGCGGTGATCGAACAGCGGCTCGCCGCGGCGGCGGCGGGCGATTTCGTCGTGGCGTTCTACAATCCGCGCTCCCTCAAGCGCACGGACCAGCTCGCCCGCGCCATGACCATCCTCAAGCCGCACCGCTCCGGCGACACGCCGGTGATCGTCGCCGCCAACGTGGGGCGGCCGCAGGAGCGCATCGTCACCACCACGCTTGCGGCCTTCGACCCTGAAACGGTGGACATGCTGACCATCGTCCTCGTCGGCTCCTCGATCAGCCGCACGTTTGCGCGCGGCGACGGATCGACGCTTGCCTACACGCCGCGCGGTTACGCGAAGAAGAGAGGAACGCCCGCATGACCGTTCACTTCATCGGCGCCGGCCCCGGCGCCGCCGCCCTCATCACCGTGCGCGGCCTGAAGCTCATCCAGTCGTGCCGGGTGTGCCTCTACGCCGGCTCGCTGGTGCCACCGGAGATCGTCGCCGCAGCGCCGCAGGGCGCGCGCGTCATCGACACTGCGCCGCTTCACCTCGACCAGATCGTCGCCGAGATGGAAGCCGCGCACGCCCGCGGCGAGGACGTGGCGCGCGTCCATTCGGGCGACCCTTCCCTCTACGGCGCGATCGCCGAGCAGATGCGCCGCCTCGACGCGCTGTCGATCCCCTACGACGTGTGCCCCGGCGTACCCGCCTACGCGGCCGCCGCCGCCCTCCTCAACCAGGAACTGACGTTGCCGGAGATCGCCCAGACGGTCATCCTCACCCGCACCGCCATGCAGGCCTCGCCGATGCCGGAAGGCGAAGACCTCGACACGCTGGGGCGGACGAAGGCGACGCTCGCCATCCACCTGTCGATCCGCAATCTCGCGCTGATCGAACGCCAGCTCACGCCGCACTACGGGGCCGACTGCCCGGTGATCGTGGTCTACCGCGCCACGTGGCCCGACCAGCAGGTGATCCGCGGCACGCTGTCCTCCATCGCCGCCAAGGTGCGCGCCGCGAAGCTCACCCGCACGGCGCTGATCCTCGTCGGCCGGGCGCTTGGCGCGCACGACTTCCGCGACTCCGCGCTCTACGACGCGGCGCACGAGCACGTGCTCAGGAACCGCAAGACGGAGCCGGCGCCGCGACCTGGTTCGGGAACCGGCTCCGCAGCGTCTCAAGCCTCGCCGGATCGGCGCGCACCGTAAGGCGCGTTCGCCCGTTCTCCAGCGTTTCGCGCGCTGTGACTTCGGTGCGCGCATAGAGCCAGGCGAGCCCCTCCCCGTCGCCGGCGTCGAGCGTGACCTCCACCGTGGACTGCGCCCGAGACAGGCGGTCCGCGATGACATCGAGCAGCCGGTCCACGCCGTACCCGGTGACGGCGGAAACGATCATGACCTGCCTGTTGGACCGCGCCGCCGCCAGCCGGGCCGCTTCGAGACGTTCGTCGTCGAGCAGATCGGCCTTGTTCCAGGCCTCGATGATCTCATCGCGGCGGGCTTCGGAGATGTCGAGCGAGGCGAGCACGCGGTCCACGTCGGCGGCCTGCGCTTCCGTCTCCTCGTGGGCGATGTCGCGCACGTGCAGGATGACGTCGGCGAACACCACCTCCTCCAGCGTGGCGCGAAAGGCGGCGATCAGCGTCGTCGGCAGATCGGAGATGAACCCCACCGTATCGGAGAGGATGATGCGCCGCCCGTGCGCCAGCTTCACCTCGCGCATGGTCGGGTCAAGGGTGGCGAAGAGCAGGTCCTTCGCCAGCACGTCGGACGCGGTGAGGCGATTGAACAGCGTGGACTTTCCCGCGTTGGTGTAGCCGACCAGCGCCACCACCGGATACGGCACGCGCTCGCGGCTCTTGCGATGCAGCGCGCGGGTGCGGACGACGCCGGCGAGTTCCGCCTCGATCCTGGAGATGCGCTGCTGGATGAGGCGGCGGTCGGTTTCGAGCTGGGTCTCGCCGGGGCCGCCAAGGAAGCCGTAGCCGCCGCGCTGGCGTTCAAGGTGGGTCCACGAGCGCACCAGGCGGCTCTTCTGGTAGTTGAGGTGGGCGAGCTCCACCTGCAGCACGCCCTCGCGCGTGCGGGCGCGGCGGCCGAAGATTTCCAGGATCAGCCCGGTGCGGTCGAGCACCTTGGCCTTCAGGCGGCGTTCGAGGTTGC
>DAIODI010000151.1:0-6982 GCA_036746875.1 Aestuariivirgaceae bacterium
GGCTCGAAGCCAACGGCGCGGACGGGCTGGCGGGCGATCCGTAGACGCGCACCCGCGCCATCGAGACGAGCGGCCGGGCCAAGGCGGCGAGCGTCGCGCGCGACGAGACCGAGACCGGCGACCGCGCGCTGCTCAATCTCGGCCACACCTTCGGCCACGCGCTGGAGGCGGCGACCGGCTACGGCGCGCGCCTGCTCCACGGCGAGGCGGTGGCGATCGGCATGGCGATGGCGTTCCGCTTCTCGCACCGGCTCGGGCTGTGCCGGGCCGAGGACGCCGCCCGCGCCGGACACCACCTCGCCGGGGCCGGCCTGCCGACATCGGTGGCCGGCGTTCGCGACGCGCTGCCCGGTCCCGAGGGCCTGCTCGCCTACATGCGCCAGGACAAGAAGGCGAAGGCGGGCCGGCTCACCTTCATTCTCGTGCGCGCGATCGGCGAGGCGTTCGTCGCCCGGGGCGTTCCGGACGGGGACGTGCTGGCGTTCCTCGCCGCCGAGATGGGCTGAGCGATGGCCTCGCCATGATGCCGCCCGGAACGGAAGCCGCGCTGGTCGGGTTCGCCGTCGTCCTGCTGGTGCTTCTGGCGGCCGCGGCTGCGTGCGCCAGCGCCGCGCTCAGCGCCTCGTCGCGCCAGAAGCTGCACGACATGGAGCGCCGTGGCGACGCGCGGGCCACCACCGCGCTGGCGCTGCGGCAGAAGCCGGAACGGCTGGAGTCGGGGCTGGTCGCCGCCGCCCTTGTCTGCACCCTCACCGCCACGGCGCTCGCCACGATGCTGCTCATGCGGATGATGCCGGCCATGGGAGCGGTCACCGCCGGTCTTGCAATGGCGCTGATCGTCTTCGTGTTCGCCGAAGTGCTGCCCCGGGCGCTCGGCGCCGCCTTCCCCGAAACGCTGGCGCGGGCGCTTGCGCCGTTCGCGCTGCTCGCCGGCAGCGTTTTCGCCCCCGTGACCTCGCTCATCGAAGGGCTGGCGCGCGCCGCGCTCGTCCGGGCGGGGGCCGAGCCGGCGCGCCTGCAATCGATCCTGTCGAGCCCGGAGGAGCTGCGCAGCGCCATCGATCTCCATTCCAGCGAGGGCAGCGTGGTGAAGCACGACCGCGACATGCTGGGCGGCGTGCTGGACCTGAAGGAGCTCGACCTGTTCGACATCATGGTTCACCGCACCAAGATGCGCACCATCGACGCCGCCATGCCGGCGACCGAGATCATCGCCGAGGTGCTGAAATCCGGTCACAGCCGCTTCCCCGTCTGGCGCGACAGCCCGGACAACATCATCGGGATCCTGCACGCCCGCGACCTGTTCGAGGCCTACTACCGGGGTGGCGGCGACGCGGCCAGGATCGACATCGACGACCTGCTGGGGGCGCCCTGGTTCGTGCCCGACACGACCACCGTGGCGGACCAGCTGAACGCGTTTCTCAAGCGCAAGGCGCATGTGGCGCTGCTGGTGGACGAGTACGGCGAGGTCATGGGGCTGATCACGCTTGAGGACATCATCGAGGAGATCGTCGGCGACATCGCGGACGAACACGACGTCGCCCCGGCGGGCGTCCGCCGCGAGGCCGGCGGCTCGTTCATCGTGGACGGCGCGGCGCCGATCCGCGACCTCAACCGCCTCAACGACTGGCAGCTTCCCGACGAGGAGGCGACCACCATCGCCGGGCTGGTCATCCATGAGGCGCAGATGATCCCGCAGGCCGGGCAGGCCTTCACGTTCCACGGTTTCCGCTTCGAGGTGCTGCGCAAGCGGCGCAACCAGCTGACCCAGCTCCGGGTGACGCCGGTTGGCGGCGAGCGCACGGCGACCGCCCATTCCGGGGGCTGACGAGATCGTCACCCCGGCGGGGATGACAAACCCGCCGCCCTTTGCCACAACTTCGGCGGAAATGCGGATTCACGATCGGCGAGGAACAGGCAGTGGGCACCGGACGGCATCTCAGCATCGCAACTCTGGCGATGGCGGCGGCCATCGCCTTCGCCCCGGCTGGAGCGAACGCCGCACCCTGCGGCGACACCGGCGCGGGCTTCGACGCCTGGAAAAAGCAGTTTGCAAAGGAAGCGCAGGCGCAAGGGGTGAAGACGAGGGGCCTGTCCGCGCTCGCCGGCACGCAGTACTCCACCGCCACGATCAAGGCGGACCGCGGGCAGAAGAGCTTCAAGCTGTCGCTGGAAGACTTCATGAAGAAGCGCGGCGCGGACGTGATCGTGGCGCGCGGCAAGAAGCTGAAAGCGCAGAACGCCGCCTTCTTCGCCGCCCTCGAAAAGCGCTACGGCGTGCCCCCGGGGCCGCTGATCGCCATCTGGGGCATGGAAACCGCCTTCGGCAACTACATGGGGACGCAGAACATCCTCTCGGCGGTGGCGACGCTGGCTTACGACTGCCGGCGGCCGGAGTACTTCACCGAACAGCTCGTCGCGGCGCTGAAGCTCATCGACATGGGCGTGCTGTCGCCAACGGCGGTCGGCGCGATGCACGGCGAGATCGGCCAGACGCAGTTCCTGCCGAAGAACGTCATCCTCTACGGCGTCGACGGCAACGGCGACGGCCGCGAAGACCTCACCAAGATGGCGGATGCGCTCGCCTCCACGGCGAACTTCCTGAAGGGCCACGGCTGGGTGCGCGGCCAGGGCTACCAGCCTGGCGAACCGAACTTCGCCGCGATCCAGGGCTGGAACGCGGCCAGTGTCTACCAGCAGGCCATCGCCATCATGGGCAAGCGCATCGACGGCAAGTGAGCCGCCTCGACGGCTGACCGGCGAGGCCGGGCGCGCGCCTCCTGTCAACCCGCGATCTTGCCGCCGCCGGTCTTGCGGATCGCCACCACCGAAGGCCGCGGCGGCATGCCGTCCCTGAAGTCGGGCCAGCGCGTCGCCGGATCGTCGAAGGTCGAGAGGCGGGCGAACGGGGCGTATTCCTTCGTACCGTCCGTGCCCGGATGCTGCACCGCGAGGAACACTGTTTCACCGTCCGCGGTGAAACACGGTCCGCACATCTCGGCCCCCACGGGGGCGCGGAAGAACAGTCTTGAGGACCCGCGCGCCGGGCCCTCCGTTTCCACCGCATAGAAGCCATCGGCCTTGCCGGTCTTCGCCCAGTTCTCGCCCTGGTCGGTCGCCACCCAGAGACGGCCCTCGTTGTCGATGGTGCAGTTGTCGGGCGAGCCGAACCATCCGTTGGCGGAGGTCTCCGGACCCCACAGCGCGCCGACCTCGGCCACCTTCGGGTCACCGCACTTGATCAGGATGTTCCATGCGAACCGCCCGGCCGCGTGGTCGCCTTCCGGCGCCGCCATCTCGATGATGTGGCCGAAGGAATTCTCGGGGCGCGGATTGGCGGCGTTGATCTGATCGGACTTCCGGCGCGCGTTGTTGGTGAGGAGTACGTAAACCTTGCCGGTGGCGGCGTTGGGCTGCACGTCCTCCGGGCGATCCATGGCGGTCGCGCCGAGGAGGTCGGCGGCGAGGCGGGCGTCGATCATCACATCGGCCTGCGATTCGAAGCCGTTCTGCGGCGTCAGCGGACCTTCGCCGAAGGTGAGCGGCAGCCAGTCCACCGTGCCGTCGTCATTGAAGCGGGCGACCGACAGCGTGCCTTCCGAGAGCAGCTTCAGGTTCGCCGTGCGGTCGCCCGGCTCGTACCTGCCGGCGGAGACGAAGCGGTAAAGATAGTCGAAGCGAGCGTCGTCGCCGGAGTAGACCACCACGCGGCCGTCCGGATTGACGACCGTCTCCGCGCCTTCGTGGCGGAAGCGGCCGAGCGCGGTGTGCTTCACCGGCGTCGACGACGGATCGGTGGGATCGATCTCGACGATCCAGCCGAAGCGGTTCGGCTCGTTCGGCTCCTTGTCGACGTTGAAGCGCTCCGCATAGGCGCCCCAGTTGTACCAGGCGCCCGGCACGCCATAGCGCTCGTAGCTCTTCTGCTGCGCGCCGCCGAGGCCCTTGGTGAGCCGCTCGAGCTTGCCTTCCTTCTCGGCCTTCTGATCGGTCCAGAAATAGCCGTGGAAGTTCTCCTCCGCCGTCAGGTAGGTGCCCCACGGCGTCGCCCCGCCGGCGCAGTTGTTGAGCGTGCCGACGACCCGCATGCCAGCGGGAGCAGCGGTGGTCACCATGCGCCGCGTTCCAGCCGCCGGTCCGTCGAGCGCGATCTCGGTGTTCGCAGCCGAGATGCGCCGGTTGAGCGGCGAGGTGACGACCGGCGTCCACGCGCCGTTCTCGAACGCGATCTCGACGATGGAGACGCCGTGCGCCGCCATCTCGACCTCGGCAAGCTCGCGCGTGATCTTTTCAAAGTCGTTCTCCGCCGGCTCGCCGACGCCGCGGAACATCACTTCCGGCGAGGTGTACTCATGGTTGACGCACATCACGAGCCGGTCACTGCGGCCCTCGACGGGGAACACCGCGATGTAATCGTTGTTATAGCCGAACTGGCGATGCTGGGCCGCCGCCGACTGGTTGAGCGGATCGAACGCGGGCGCGTCGGCAAACAGCGGATCGCCCCAGCGCAACAGCACCTTGGCCTCGTAGCCCGGGGCGACATGGTGGGTTTCGTCCACCCCGCCCGCGATTTCCTCGAAGGTGAAGCCGTCCGAGGCGGCGGCAAGCGCGCGCGTGGACGTGAGCGCGGCGTCGCCGAACAGCGCGGTTGACGCCGTAACCGCGAGCAGACCCTTCAGCACGTCGCGGCGGCCGTAGCGGCGCGCGACCACCGCGCCGAGGCTGCGGTCGAGATGGGGGTTGGTGGGGATATCGTCGAAGGCCTCGAAGGCTTCCGCCTTGTTGGAAAACGCTTTCATCGTGTCTTGGTCCTCATCTGTCGCGTCCGTTGTCGCAGCGGATTTCGACGTACGGATGACAGGGCGTACGGGTCGCCCGATCCTGTCGCCGCAGGCGCCCCGACCTCGTGCAGCAGTCCCGCCGCCAGCGCCTCCCTCACCACGATCGGCGGCCCTGAAGGCGGCCTGACATCCATGTGACCCGGCCGGGATCGCCGCCCCCGAGGTGATCCCGGCCGTTCGGGCGCGCGTTGGAAAGCGCATGGGTTTCCTTCGCGCGATCATTCTGGTGCTGGCGATGACCGCGGCGACCGCCTCCGTCGGCGCGTCCGATCAGGCGGCGCTGTGGCGGGCGTTGCAGGCCGGCGGCCACGCGGTGATCTTCCGCCACGCGCTCGCCCCGGGCACGGGCGATCCGCCGGGCTTCCGGCTCGACGACTGCGCGACGCAGCGCAACCTCTCCGAGGCGGGCCGCGTCCAGGCGAAAGCCATCGGCGAGGCGTTCCGCGCCAACGGCGTGCGCGTGGACCGCGTGCTGACGAGCCGCTGGTGCCGGGCCCGCGAGACGGCGACGCTGATGGACCTTGGCCCGGTGACCGAAGCCCCGATGCTCGACAGCTTCTTCGCCGACCGCTCGCGCGAACCGGCGCAAACGGCGGCGTTGCGGCAGTTCCTCGCCGGCATGGCGCCTGGCGAAACGGTGGTGATGGTGTCGCATCAGGTGAACATCTCGGCGCTCACCGGCGATGCGCCGGCGTCCGGCGAGGCGGCGGTGATCGCGCCCGTCGCGGGTAAACCCGGCGTGTTCACGGTGAAGGGCTGGCTCAACCCCTGAGCGCCATCCCGCGACAGAATCCCCCCGCGAGATGGACGTCGCTCGGCGGCATGACGCTCCATGGCGCGGTCGCGCCGGGCGGCCGGGCGACGCCCGTAGATCAGCCGGTGCGGCGCTGCGGCGGGCCGGCGCCGAACATGGCGGCGATCCAGCGCGTCGCCGGGTGTTCGGCCGCGAACGACAGCAGCGCGATGGTGACCGGCACCCCGATGAACGTGCCGAACAGTCCCCACATCCACGTCCAGAAGAACACCGAGAACAGCACCACCGTCGGCGACATCGAAAGCGCCGAGCCGGAGACGCGCGGCTCCACCCAGTTGCCGACGACGAACTGGATCAGGTTGAGGCAAACGAGCACGCCGATCACCGCCTGCCACGTATCGAAGTGGAGGATCGCCACCAGCGTCGGGAACACCGTGGCGACGAGCGGGCCGAGGAACGGGATGTAGTTGAGCGCAAACGCGATCACCCCCCACTCGGCGGCGAACGGCAGGCCGGCGAACCAGGTGAACAGCCAGACCAGCAGGCCCGTCATCACGCTCATCTGCGTCCGCACGATCATGTAGCGGCGGAACTTCGCGGCCATCGACGCGGCGCCGACGGTCAGCACCTGGCGCGCCGCTTCGTTCGACAGGCTGGAGGCGCGGGCGTAGGCGTCCTTCACCTCGGTGAGGCCGAGCAGCACATAGACGAACGTCACCACCCAGAACCCGAGGGTGGTGTTCAGCCGTCCGGTGATCTGCTGCAGCGTGCCGATGAAGAAACGGACGTTGAAGTGCTCTGCGAACAGACCGCTGACGCTCACCCCGCGGGCCTCCAGCCACAGCACGGCCGAATCGTACGCCGCCTGTAGCCCGGCGGTGTCGGCCGCCAGCGCCCGGATCACCCGGCCGAAGCCCCACGCCACCAGCCACGAGAACGCCAGACACACGAAGATGGTCGCCGCCATCGTCAGCAGCAGCGCCACAAGCTTCGGCAGCCGCGCCTCGAGCGCCGCCTGAAGCGGCCAGACCAGCGAGATGATGAACACGGCGAGCGCCAGCGGCGCGAACACCGCGCTCGCCTCGCGAAGCGCCGCGACCGAGAGCACCAGGGCGATGACCGCCAGCAGGGGCGTCGCCAGGCCGTTGTGCGTCATCGCCGTCCCCTCGCCATCCGGCCCTTGATACCACCCCTACGCCGACTGGCAATCGGCCATGGGTCCCGTCCGGCTGGTGAGCGCGCTTGCAGCGCGGGCTTGCGCCGCGCCCGATGGCGCCTCTGCACGGTGGCGGTGGACATCGGCGTGACGGCGGCGGCGCGCGGCGGCGCGCGGCCGGCGGCACGGTGGGCGCCCGCCGCCCACCGGTTCCTCCGCCGAACCGGGGGG
>DAIODI010000152.1:0-6957 GCA_036746875.1 Aestuariivirgaceae bacterium
AGCGTCAGCCGGTGCGCGCCCAGCAGGCCGCGGGCGGCGCCCACGCCCATCAGCTTGCGCTTTTACGCCTCCGCCCTCCACATCGCCCCGTCCTACTCGCGCGCGCGGCGGTACTTCTGGTACTACTCCGCCAACAAGGAAGAACCGCGACTGGGCCATCGTTTCGAGGAAGCGGGCGCAGAACTGGAGATGCCGGTCGGCACGGCTGTCGAGGTCGCCGGGCTGTGGCGGCGGCTCGCATCCGCTGAGCCGGAAGCGCTGCGCCAGAGCGTCGCGGCGTTTCTGCTGCGCGAACCGCAGTGGCGGCGCGCGGCCAGGCGAGCCATGACGACCGCGGCCCTCCCCTACTCCGATGTTCGCGGCAACCTGATCGGCGAGGGGATGCGGCCGGTGGATCTCTTGCGCTTCAAGCTGGCGATCTTCGGGGCGAGCCGGTTCGACCCCAGGTCCGACCTGTGGACCCGCGTCACCATGTTCCAGGGCGCGCCGCTTCCGGACGAACTGCACCTGCCCGACGCCGACGACTGGTGGCTTCCGGCGTTCGGCATGGCTGCGCCATGAAACTCGCCTTCGACGAGGTGCGCCGCGCCGCCGCCCGGGCGCTGCTGGCCGCCGGGGCGGCGCCGGGGGTTGAGGAGGATTCGGGCTGGGCCTGCGCGTGGCTCCAGGCCGCCGGATACGACGGGGTGAAGATGCTGGTCGAGGCGCTGGAAACGACGCCGCGCGAGGACCGCCGTCCATCGATCGTCTTCGAGTACGGCATTGTCGATCTGCACAACGGTTCGGCGGTGTTCGCCGCGCCGCAGGTGGTCGATCTGGCCGCGGCCGAGGGCCGGGTGTTCTTCGCCAACGTCCGCCACGGACTTTACGCGCTGCCGTTCACGGTGCGCGCCGGCCTCGCCATCGGCTGCCCGGTCGATCCGAGCTTCGCTATCGGCGGAGAACGTACGGGCGATCCGTACCGGGACAAGATCGACGCCGCGATCGAGGCCGGCCTCGACGTGGCCGAGGACGACTGGCGCGCGCTCTCGGCGCTGGCGGCGAAGGCGCTCGTGCCGGAGACGGAGCAGTCGCTGCTGAAGGGCGCCGGCGCGGGGACCGTGATCGAGCGCGACTGAGGTTCAGCGCATATTGCCGAGCCGCTGCACCACTTCCTCGGCGAGAGCCAGGGCGGCGGTGATACCGGGGCTCTCGATACCGAAAAGGTTCACCAGTCCGTCGATGCCGTGGTCGCGTCGATCCTGGATGACGAAGTCGGCGGCAGGCTCGCCGGGGCCGGAAATCTTCGGGCGGATCCCGGCGTAGTCGGGGTGCAGCGCACCATCCTTCAGGCCCGGCCAGTAGCGCCGGATAGCGGCGTAGAAGCTCGCGCCCCGTGCCGGATCCACCGCATAGTCGAGGTGGTCGATCCACTCGACATCGGGGCCGAAGCGCGCCCGGCCGGCGAGATCGAGGGTGAGGTGCGTTCCAAGTCCGCCCGATACGGGAACCGGGTAGACAAGGCGCGAAAACGGCGCGCGCCCGGCGAGCGAAAAGTAGCAGCCCCGAGCCAGATAGCGCCTGGGAACCAGATCTTGCGGGAAACCGTCGAGGCTTGAGGCGACCGCGTGCGCGCCGAGCCCTGCGGCGTTGACGAAGCTGCGGGCCAGAAGCCGTGCCGGTTCCAACCCGCCCGTGACGATCTCGATTGCGCCGTCGCGGATACGCCCGGACGCCACCGGGCTTCGCAGCGCGACCATCGCTCCGTTGGCTTCCGCCTCGCCCTGCAACGCCACCATCAGCGCGTGCGTGTCGACCACGCCCGTCGATGGCGACAAGAGCGCCGCCGCCACGTCGAGTTCCGGTTCGAGCGCCAGCGCCCCGGCGCGCGACAACCGCCGCAGATCAATCACGCCGTTGGCCACGGCCGCGGCGGCGATGCGGTCGAGCGCGGCCGTCTCTTCGGGCGCCGTCGCGACCACCAGTTTCCCGCAATTCCTGTGGGGCACCCCGTTCGCCGCGCAGAAGGCGTAGAGCAGATGCTTGCCGCGCACGCAGGTTTGCGCCTTGAGGCTTCCCTTCGGATAGTAGAGCCCGGCGTGGATCACCTCGCTCGAGCGCGACGAGACGCCGGAGCCGATGGCGTCCTCCGCTTCGAGCACCAGCACCTCGCGCCCGGCCAGCGCCAGCGCCCGCGCCACTGCGAGGCCAATCACGCCGGCGCCGGCCACGACTGCGTCCACGTGCTCCAAGGGTGCGCTCTCCCTCCTGAACGGCGAAACCCCCGCCGGCGACCGGCGGGGGTTTCACGATGACCGCTGACGGGCGAAGGTCAGCCCTGCTTGATCGCCAGCTCCTCGCCGAAGATGTAGCGGGTCGGATGCTGCTGATAGCCGAGAACGTTCTTGTCATAATAGGTGAACAGCGACCGCCACAGCGGCTGCACGATCGGGCCGTCCTCCTGCATGATCTTCTCAAGCTGGCCGATGATCTCGGCGCGGGCCGGAACGTCCAGCGTGCCCTCGGCCTTGGTGAGAAGCTCGTCGAACTCCTTGTTGGAGTACTTCGACTCGTTCCACGGCACGCCGGTGCGGTAGGCGAGCGCCAGAACCATGAAGCCGAGCGGGCGGTGCGCCCACACCGTAAAGCCGAGCGGCACGGTGGTCCACACGTCCCAGTACTTCGCCGACGGCAGAATGTTGATCTTGGCGCGGATGCCGGCTTCCTTCCACTGCTCGACCATCGCCTCGATGGCGGCGGCCTCCCACGTCGGGTCGGCCTTGCCGTAGATCTCGATGTCGATGCCGTCCGCGTAACCCGCATCGGCCAGGAGCTTCTTGGCCTCCGCGATGTTCTGCGTCATCAGCTCGAGCTTCTTGTAGTCCGGGTGGATCGGCGAAACGTGATGGTGCTCGCCGATCGACCCGATGCCGCGGTGGGCGATCTCAAGCGTCTTCGCCTGGTCGGTGGCGAGGCGCATGGCCTTGCGCACGCGGGCGTCGTCGAACGGCTTCACCGGCTGCATGCGGGCGACCGCGGTGTCGGCCGTCACCGCGTCGTAGCGGTTGACGAAGTCCATGCTCTGGAACAGCTCCAGCTGCTCGATGTTGGCTTCGTAGAGGCCATGCACCTGTCGGGACTGGAGCGCCGCGACCTGCGCCGACGGGTTGTCGCCGAGATCGATGAATTCGATGGCTTCGAGATGCGCGCCACGGCCGGGCACGGCCTTGACGACGGCCTTGCGGCCAACCTCGATCTCCACCGGGGTGAACGCGCCGGTGCCGTTGGAGCCCACGCCCCACTTGCCCTCTTCCTTGGGGTCGAGCATCGGGAAGGGATAATGGAAGAAGTGCTCGGGCACCGCGACCTGCGGCTCCTTGAGGTTGAGCACCAGCGTCTTGGGATCCTTCACCTCGATGGCGTTGGCGTCCCAGAGCTCGGTGGTCATCACCGGGTTGCCCTTGTCGTCCTTCTTGCCGGTGTCGACCTCCTTGAGCATGTAGCCCTTCATCAGGCCGAGCACCGAGGAACCGGTGGCCTCATTGAGGCAGTGCCTGATGTTCCAGGCGGCGTCCTCGGCGGTGAACGGCCCGCCCTTGTGCCAGTCGACGTCGGCGATCGTGAACGTCCAGGTCTTGAGATCCGGCGAGGCTTCCCACTTCGAGGCGAGCGAGGGCCGCGTAACGTTGTCAACGCCGGTGCGGGTGAGATAGCCGTTCACCTGGCGAACGATGTTGGAGTCATAAATCCACGAAAACGTGTGCGGAGAGACCACCTTCGGCACGCGCATGGCGATCTTGAGCGTGCCGCCCTTCGGCATTTCCTGGGCGACCGCCGGCGGCGCCATCGGCTGGCCGGTGATCTTGCCCGCCCAGAAGTAGGCGGCGCCCGCCGTCATGCCGAGCAGCGTCGAATAACGGATGAATTCGCGACGATCGATCTGGCGGTCGGCCAGCTGCTGCTTCAGGCGCGGAATCCAGATATGTTCCTTGTCGGCCATATTGTCCTTGCTCCTCCCGTCTGGGTTCTTCAGTCACGATGGCGTAAGCCGTCGCCGATGCGCCTTTGCGGACGCCCGATAACTCCTACGCTAGCACCGCGTCCGATCGTTGCAAAGCGCCGGGCGCATGAAATCATCGTCAGGTTACGGGAAGTCCGGCGGGGGCAGAAATCCGCCGTTTTCCGCCTCGATCAGCGCCGCGAAACGGATCGCCGTCAGGTCGGCGTGTTCGGCCGAAACGATCTGTACGCCAACCGGCAGGCCCTCGTCCGTGAGCCCGGCGGGCGCGACCGTGGACGGAAGGTAAAACCCGCACGGAAAACCGGCCCAGAACAACTGGTCCGTGGTCGGAACGGCGTGGCCGTTGACCATGATCGTGCGTTCGTGACGCTCGCCCGTCTGGTCGTGCGGGAACGCCGCCGACGCGGCGGCGGGGCACAGGAGCACGTCCCAGTCGGCGAAGAAGCGATCCCAGGCGAGGCGCAACTCGTGACGGCGGTGGTTCAACTTCAGCCAGTCGCGATGCCGCATGGTGTTGGCCTGCGTCATCAGCGCGAGGTAGGAGCGATCCGCCGGATCGAGCGTCTCAAGCCGCGACAGGTAGGCGGCCAGGTCGGCGTCGGACTGACGCGCGCTGGTCGCGGCGCGCAACAGGCGGATGTAAAGCTCGTTCGCCTCCGCGGTGTCGAACGCCGGCCGCGCGGTCCACGACAGCGCCCTGACGCGCGGTTCGAGGAACCGCCCCAGCGCCTCGATGCGACCCTTCACCGCCGCGTCCACTTCGGAAGCCGGGTCGTCGAGCATCACGGCGACCCGCGCTTGCGCCAGCTTGTCGAACCGCGCATGCGCCAGCCTGAAGCGCATCTGCCGCGCCTCGGGCCCATGGGGCCCCGCGATCAGCTTCAGCGCCAGCGCCAGGTCGTCGGCGCTGCGGCCGAGCGGCCCGGCGCAGGAGATGTCGGCGTACGCATGGGCTCCCGGCAACAGGTGCCCGCGCATCGGCACGACGCCGTAGGTCGGCTTGTGGCCGAAGACGCCGCAGTAGTGGGCGGGATTGCGGATCGACGCGCCGATATCGGATCCGAGCTCGAGCGCGGAGAAGCCGGCGGCCAGCGCCGCCGCCGATCCGCCGGACGAACCGCCGGGCGAGCGCGTCACATCCCATGGGTTGTTGGTGGTTCCGTACACGGCGTTGTAGCTCTGCCAGTCGGCGAGCATCAGCGGCACGTTGGTCTTGCCGAACACGACCGCCCCGGCGTCCTCAAGCCGCTGCACGGCGACGGCGGTCGCCCGGGCGACATTGGCGGCGAGCGCCGGCGATCCCCAGGTCGATGGCGTTCCGGCCCAGTCGAACGACTCCTTCACGGTGGCGGGCACGCCGTCGATGGGTGAAAGCGCTTCGCCGGCCTTGAGGCGCTTGTGCGCGGCCCGCGCCGCCCTCCGGGCGCGGGCGTAGTCGCGCACGATCACCGCGTTGATCGCTCCGTCATGGCGCTCGACGCGTTCGATCATCAACTCCAGAAGGTCCGGCGCGTCGATCCTGCGGCGGGCGAGTTTGCGCCCGAGATCAACGGCGGAGCGATAGTGCAGCGGCAGCCTGGCCACGCAAGCCGCCGTCAGCTGACGCTGTCCGGCAGCGTCTCCTTGCGCTTCGCCATGAACGCCCTGAGCGCCTCGTCGATCCCCTCGTCGAGCGGCGGGGCCTCGTACTCGCGCAGTTGCCGCTTCCAGGCGTCGCTGGCGCGCTGGGCGATGTCGCGGCCGCCTTCGTCGCGCCACTGCTCGAAGGAGTTGTTGTCGGCGAGGCCGGAGCGCCAGAAGGCGGTTTCGAAGTTCGCCTGCGTATGCGCGCAGCCGAGGAAGTGGCTGCCGGGTCCGACTTCGCGGATCGCCTCAAGCGCCTGACCGTTCTGCGACAGGTCCACGCCGGAGGCGAACCGCTGCATCATCGACAGCTGGTCGGCGTCGATCATGAATTTCTCGTAGGACGAAACGAGGCCGCCCTCCAGCCAGCCCGCCGCGTGCAGAACGAAGTTGACGCCGCCGAGCAGCGTCGGCCACAGCGTGTTGGCGCTCTCGTGCGCGGCTTGCGCATCGGGCAGCTTGGAGGCGCACAGCGATCCGCCGGAGCGGAACGGCACGCCGAGGCGGCGGGCGAGCTGCGCCGCGCCGAACAGCACGTGCGCCGGCTCCGGCGTGCCGAAGGTCGGCGCGCCGGACTGCATCGAGATCGAACTGGCGAACGTGCCGAACACCACCGGCGCGCCGGGACGGCAAAGCTGGGCGAACGCCATGCCGACGGAGGCTTCCGCGAGGATCTGCGTCAGCGTGCCGATCACCGTCACCGCCGACATCGCGCCCGAAAGGATGAACGGGGAAATCACCGTCGCCTGGTTGTTGCGGGCGTAGACCTTGAGCGCGCCGACCATCGTCGAATCGAACACCAGCGGCGAGTTGGCGTTGATGAGGTTGATCGTCACGCAGTTCTGGTCGACGAAGTCGTCGCCGAACACCAGCTTCGCCATGATCACCGAGTCTTCCGCCCGCTCCGGCGCGGTGACCGAGCCCATGAACGGCTTGTCCGAATAGCGAATGTGGCTGTAGACCATATCTAGGTGGCGCTTGGCGACCGGTATGTCCACCGGTTCGCACACCGTGCCCCCGGAATGGTGGAGCGCCGGGGCCATGTAGGCGAGCTTCACGAAGTTGCGAAAATCCTCGATGGTGGCGTAGCGGCGCCCCTCGTCCACGGTGCGCACGAACGGCGGGCCGTAGACCGGAGCGAACACCGTGTTGCGGCCGCCGATGGCGACGCTGCGTTCCGGGTTCCTTGCGTGCTGGACGAACTCGCGCGGCGCGGTCCTGAGCAGCGACCGCACGAGCCCCCTGGGAAAGCGGACGCGCTCGCCCTTCACATCCGCGCCCGCCGCCTTCCACATCGCCAGCGCCTCCGCGTCGTCGCGGAAGTCGATGCCGAT
>DAIODI010000153.1:0-6908 GCA_036746875.1 Aestuariivirgaceae bacterium
GGTTGCGGGCAGGTCGCCGGCGATGGCGCGGGCGATCGCCTCTTTCGCTTCCGACTGCGATAGGCGCGCCTCCCACGCTTCGCGCGCGCGCGCGCCGCGCGCGCCGGCGGCGCGCCAGGCGGCGCGGATGTCGGCGGGAATATCAAAGGCGGGGTAGGGCCAGCCCAGCGCCTGGCGGGCGCGGGCGATCTCCTCGGCGCCGAGCGGCGAGCCGTGGACGCCGGCGGTGCCCTGCTTCTTCGGCGCGCCGAACCCGATGACGGTGCGGCAGGCGATGAGGCTGGGGCGTCCGGCGGTCTTCGCGGCCTCGATGGCGGCGAGGATGGCGTCGGGGTCATGCCCGTCTACCCGCGCGGTGGCCCAGCCGGAGGCGGCGAAGCGGGCGAGCTGGTCGGTCGAGTCCGACAGCGACACCGCGCCGTCGATGGAGATCGCGTTGTCGTCGAACAGCACGATCAGCCGGTCGAGCTTCAGGTGCCCGGCGAGCGTGATCGCCTCCTGCGAGACGCCTTCCATCAGGCAGCCGTCGCCCGCCAGAACATAGGTGTGGTGGTTGACGAGATCGCTGCCGAAGCGGGCGGCGAGGTGGCGCTCCGCCATCGCCATGCCGACGGCGTTGGCGAGCCCCTGGCCGAGCGGCCCGGTGGTGGTCTCGATGCCCGAGGCATGGCCATACTCCGGGTGGCCGGCGGTGCGCGAGCCGATCTGGCGGAAACGCTTCACCTCCTCAAGCGTCATGTCGTCGTAGCCGAGCAGGTGCAGCGCGGCGTAGAGCAGCATCGAACCGTGCCCGGCCGAGAGCACGAAGCGGTCGCGGTCCGGCCAGTGCGGGTTGGCGGCGTCGAAGGTCATGACGCGGGTGAACAGCACGGTCGCAATGTCGGCGGCGCCCATCGGCAGGCCGGGGTGGCCGGAGTTCGCGGCCTCGACCGCGTCCATGGCGAGCGCGCGGATGGCGTTGGCCATGGCCTTGTGGCGGTCGTCGGCGCGATAGGCCGGAAGCTGGACCGGGGCGGCTTCGGGCGCTCCGGCGGAAGGGGAGGACATGGCGTCTCCGCGGCTGGACGGACCGGCGGCTAGCCCCCTGGCGGGCCTGCCGGAAACCGGCGACATGCTTAGCAGCCGCCCTTGCGGTGTCAACGCCCGGGCCGGAAATCCTGCGGTGGAAAAAATCCAGTCCGGTTGCGCCCTTGCCGGTGCGCGCCTATTGTCGTGACGGCTAAGGGACAGCGAACCTGCTTTGGGGAGGCGCGATCAGCCGTCGCTGCAATGTGGAGTGACCGGTGATGTCGGACACCGCTTCGGTGGAGCTGGCGCTTGAACGCTTCGAGACGGCGATGCAGCAGCTCGAATCCGCGATGGCCGCCGTCGAGGAGAGGTCGCGCGCGGCGCTCGCCGCCTCCACGGATGCGGACTCGCTGCGCGAGAGCAAGGAGCGGCTGCAGCGCGAACTGGAGGAGGTGAAGGCGCGCTCGCGCGTTCTCGCCGACCAGAACCGGCTGGCGCTGAAACGCATCGACCAGGCGATGGCCCGCATTCGCCGCGTGCTTGGGGAACCGGCCTAGGAACCGGGAGAGGGAGGAGAGCCACATGGCCCAGGTCGTCGTGCAGGTGAGTGGCCGGCCCTACACCATGCAATGCGCCGACGGGGAGGAGCAGCACCTGCAGCGCCTCGCCCAGATGCTCGACCAGGAGGTGGAGCGCATTCGCGAGACGGTTGGCAGCGTGGGCGACATCCGGCTCCTGATGATGGCGGGCCTCGTGCTCGCCGACCGCCTCCACGACAGCCAGCGCGAGGTCGCCGCGCTCAAGGAGCAGGTGCGTTCGTTCCGCCAGCAGGGCGCGGGTGCGTCCGTCAAGACCACCGACGACCGGGTGGCGCAACGCCTCGACGCGGCCGCGCGCCGCCTGGAGCAGCTCGCCCGCGAGGCGCACAAGGCGCACTGACGCGCGCCGGATTGGTCGCCGGCATCATTTGGCCGGCGGGGTGGATTTATGGCGCCGGAGGGCCTAAGTAGCCAGAAGGCGGGCTGCCCGGTTCGTGCAGGAGCACGCATTCCCAGGGGCCTATGTCGATCCAGAATGGGAGCTGTCCCTGCGGCGGGCCGTGGCCCGCAACACACGGCGCCCACCTACGCAAGTAGGGACCCGGGATCGAGATCTCCCACGGCCAGTGGTGGCTCGCCGCTTTCCGTTTCCCGATCCCGTGAGGCTGAATGTCCGCCGCCGAACCCGATCTCGTGGCGCTGAAGAAAAAGGCGCGCGCCGACGCCGCCGACCGCCGCGGCCGGGCGCTCGCCGAGGCGGCCGCTTCCGCCGCGCTTGCGCTTGCGCAGGGCGGGCTCGCCTTCGCCGCCGTTCCCGCCGGCGCGATCGTCTCCGGGTTCCTCGCCTCCCGCACCGAAATCGACGTGGTTCCCCTGATGGCCAGGCTTCTCGGCGAGGGCGCCTCGACGGCCCTTCCCGTGGTCGCCGGCAAGGGCCGGCCGCTGGTCTTCCGGCGCTGGCGGCCGGGCGAACCGCTGGAGGAGGCGCACTTCGGCATCCACGTTCCGCCGGCGACGGCGCAGGAGGTGGAGCCCGACGTGCTGCTCGTGCCGATGCTCGCCTTCGACCGGCAGGGCTACCGGCTCGGCTACGGCGGCGGCTTCTACGACCGCACCCTCGAACGCCTGCGGGCGAAGAAGCCGGTCACCGCCATCGGCGTGGCGTTCGCCGGTCAGGAGGTGGACGAGGTCGTTCGCGGGCCGCACGACCAGCCGCTCGACTTCATCCTCACTGAGCGTGGCGTCATCCGCCCGCACCGGGGCTGACGCCGTGCGGATCGTGTTCCTCGGCGACATCGTGGGGCGGACGGGGCGCGCCGCGCTCGCCCGCGAGATGCCGTTCATCCTCGACAGCTGGTCCCCCGACGTCGTCATCGTGAACGGCGAGAACGCCGCCGGCGGCTTCGGCATTACGGAGGACATAGCGATTGCGGCGCACGATCTCGGCTGCGACGTGATCACGCTCGGCAACCACGCCTTCGACCAGCGCGAAACGCTGGTGTTCATCGAGCGGCTGCCGTTCCTGCTGCGGCCGGTGAACTACCCGCCGGGGACCCCGGGGCGCGGCGTCGGCCTCTACGACACAAGACGCGGCCAGCGCGTGCTCGTCATGAACGTGATGGGCGTGGCCAAGATGGAGCCGCTCGGCGATCCCTTCGCCGCCGTCGAGCGCGAGTTGTCGGCGTGCCCGCTGCGCGAGGCGTGCGACGCCGCCGTGATCGACTTCCACGCCGAACTCACCTCCGAGAAGATGGCGATGGGCCATTTCTGCGATGGCCGGGCGAGCCTCGTCATCGGCACGCACACGCATGTCCCCACCGCCGACGGGCAGATCCTCCCCGGCGGCACCGCCTATCAGACCGACGCCGGGATGTGCGGCGACTACGATTCGGTGATCGGCATGGACAAGGAGGAGCCGCTCAACCGGTTCCTGCGCAAGATTCCGCAAACCCGGTTCGTGCCCGCCACCGGCGAGGCGACGGTGTGCGGGGTGGCGCTGGAAACCGACGACGCGACGGGACTGGCGGTGAACGTGGCGGCGATCCGGCTTGGCGGCCGGCTTCAGCGGGCCGCGCCGGACTTCTGGTAGGGCGCGCCCGGCGGCGTCTGCGGCGCGTCGCGGCGGCGGGTCATCCCGGAGACCAGAACCTGCGCGCGCGCCCATTCGAGCGCCGCCGAATCCAGGTCGCCGTTGGCGAACGCTTCCTCCGCCGCGTCGAGGCAGAGCGCGATGCGCCCCGTCGCGTCGGCCATCCGGGCCGCGGCGGCGGCCGCGCCTTCCGGCTGCTCGCGCATCAGCCGGCCGAGGTCGGCGAGCGCCTGGCTCAAGACTTCGCCGGCGAGCGCAGCGGCGGCTTGGGCGGACGTGTCGCGGGCGGGAAGGTTCGGGGCGAGAGGGTCTGGCGGGCTCATTGCGAAGATTATAGGAGCGCGCACATGAACGGCGCATTAAACATTCCCGCGAGCGCCGGCGTGATCGCGAGGGGGTGGCGCGGGCGCGCGGCTTGTGACAGAAACCGGCCCGAAATCGAACCCGAAGAGAGCGTTTGGCCATGGCCGGTCACTCCCAGTTCAAGAACATCATGCACCGCAAGGGCAAGCAGGACGCGATCCGCGCCAAGCTGTTCGCCAAGCTCGCCCGCGAGATCACCGTCGCCGCCCGCGCCGGGCTGCCCGACCCGGCGATGAACGCCCGGCTGAGGCTGGCGATCCAGAACGCCAAGGCCCAATCGATGCCGAAGGACAATATCGAGCGCGCCATCAGGAAGGCGGCCGGCGGCGACGCCGACACCTACGAGGCGATCCGCTACGAGGGTTACGGGCCGGGCGGCGTCGCCGTCATCATCGAGGCGCTCACCGACAACCGTAACCGCACGGCGGGCGCAGTGCGCTCCACCTTCGCCAAATACGGCGGCAACATGGGTGAGACGAACTCGGTGTCGTTCATGTTCGATCGCGTGGGGGAAATCGCCTACAGGCCGGCCGCCGGATCGGCGGACGCAGTGCTCGAAGCCGCCATCGAGGCGGGCGCCGACGACGCCGGGAGCGACGCCGAAGGCCATGTCGTGCGCTGCGCCTTCGATACGCTGGGCGAGGTCGCCGCCGCGCTGGAGGCCCGCCTCGGTCCGGCGGAGCGGGTGGCGGTGGTGTGGAAGCCGAAGACCACCGCGCCGGTGGACGAGGAGCAGGCGCAGACGCTGATGAAGCTGATCGCCTCGCTTGAGGACGACGACGACGTGCAGACCGTCACCACCAACTTCGAGGTGTCCGACGAGGTGCTGGCGCGGCTCACCGCGGCCTGAGCCGTTACCGTCCGGCGCGGCGGCGGTGTATCAAGGGCCGATGGCAGAGACGATTCGCATCATCGGCATCGATCCCGGATTGCGGCGCACCGGCTGGGGCGTGATCGCCTGCGAGGGCAACCGTCTCGCCCATCTCGCCGACGGCGTGATCCTCTCGGACGAGACCGAGACGCTCGCCGGCAGGCTGGTGCAGCTGAAGCGGGGGCTCGAAGCGGTGGTGGCGCAGTTCGCCCCCGACGAGGCCGCGGTGGAGGAGACCTTCGTCAACAAGGACGCCCGCGCCACGCTGAAGCTCGGCCACGCCCGCGCCATCGCGCTGATCGTGCCGGCGCTGGCCGGGGTGCGTGTCGCCGAATACGCGCCCAACATGGTCAAGAAATCGGTGGTGGGCGCAGGCCACGCCGAGAAGCAGCAGGTGGCGCACATGGTCCGCGTGCTGTTGCCGAAGGCGCGCCCCGAAAGCGCCGACGCGGCGGACGCGCTGGCGGTCGCCATCTGCCACGCGCACCACCGGCAGGCGACGTCGCTGTCGCGGACGCTGGCGACGGGGGGCTGAGGTGATCGCGAAACTGAAGGGGATCATCGACGCCTACGGCGACGACTGCGTGGTGATCGACGTCGGCGGCGTCGGCTACCGGGTGTTCTGTTCGACGAAGACGCTCGCCGCCCTGCCTTCGCCCGGCGAGGCGGCGGAGGTTCACACCGAGATGCTGGTGTCGGAGACCGCAATCCGCCTCGTCGGCTTCGCCACGCCGTCCGAGCGCGACTGGTTTCAGCTGCTCGACAACGTGCAAGGGGTGGGCACGCGCGTGGCGCTCGCCATCCTCTCCACGCTCACCGCGAGCGAACTCGCCAACGCCATCGCCGTGCAGGACAAGGCGATGGTGGGCCGCGCGCCGGGCGTCGGGCCGAAGCTCGCGCAGCGGATCGTCAGCGAACTGAAGGACAAGGCGCCCGCCTTCGCCGCCGCCGACCCGGCGCTGGTCAAGCTCGCGGGCCGGATCGAGCGCGAGGACGGCAGGGGCGCCGCCGCCGACGCCGTGTCGGCGCTGGTCAACCTCGGCTACGGACAGGCGCAGGCCGGCGCGGCGGTGGCGCAGGCCGTCGCCAAGGCCGACGCCGGCGCCGGGCCTGAAACGCTCATTCGCCTCGCCCTCAAGGAGCTGGCCAGGTGAACGCCCGCCTCGTCGACCGCGACAGGAAGCCCGAGGACGAGGCCGACCAGCACATGCGGCCGCGCTTGCTTGAGGAGTTCGTCGGCCAGTCCAAGGCCAAGGCGAACCTGCGCGTGTTCATCGAGGCGGCGCGGGCGCGCGGCGAGGCGCTCGACCATGTGCTGTTCGCCGGTCCCCCCGGCCTCGGCAAGACGACGCTGGCGCAGATCGTGGCGCGCGAGCTTGGCGTCAGCTTCCGCGCCACCTCCGGCCCGGTGATCGCCAGGGCGGGCGACCTTGCGGCGCTGCTCACCAACCTCGAAGAGCGCGACGTCCTGTTCATCGACGAGATTCACCGCCTCAATCCGGCGGTGGAGGAAGTGCTCTACCCGGCGATGGAGGATTTTCAGCTCGACCTCATCATCGGCGAAGGTCCGGCGGCGCGCTCGGTGCGGATCGATCTCGCGAAATTCACCCTTGTCGGGGCGACGACGCGGACCGGGCTTCTCACCACGCCGCTGCGCGACCGTTTCGGCATCCCCGTGCGGCTTGAGTTCTACGACGAGGCGGAGCTGCTGCAGATCGTCCATCGCGGCGCGCGGGTGCTCGGCATGGCGATCGCCGGGGACGGGGCGCGCGAGATCGCGCGGCGGGCGCGCGGCACGCCGCGTATCGCCGGGCGGCTGTTGCGCCGGGTGCGCGATTTCGCCGCCGTCGCCGGTCTCGCCACCGTGGACCGGGCGCTCGCCGACCGGGCGCTGCCGCTGCTTGAGGTGGACGCGCGCGGCCTCGACGCGCTCGACCGCCGCTACCTCTCGGTGGTCGCCGTCTCCTTAAACAACAGGACGGTGGGCGTGGGGGGCGGCGGCGGGGGGGGGGGGGGGGGGGGGGGCGGGGTGGGGGGG
>DAIODI010000154.1:0-6896 GCA_036746875.1 Aestuariivirgaceae bacterium
CGAAGTTGACCTCGATCTCGTCGGCGTCCTCGATGACGGGGCTGTTGGTGACGATGACGCCCTGCGCGGCGTCGAGCACGAACCCGTATCCCAGCGAGTTCACCCGGCGCGACGGCGCGTCGCGCCCTTCCGGCTGGTCCTTGAACAGATCCTCGAAGAAATCGCGGAACGGCGAGCCGGGCGGCAGGTCGGGCATCGGCACCGACTGCTGCTGGCCCGAGACCTTCTGGCTGGTCGAGATGTTGACCACGGCAGGCGAGAGTTTCGCCGCCAGTTCGGCGACCGAGCTTGGTCCGTAGGGCTGCGCCGTCAGGCCGGGCGGCGGTGCGGCGGCGGTTTGCGCCAGCGCCGGGGCGGCGGGCGAGAGCGCCAGCGCCAGCGCCGGGGCGAGCGCCAGGGCGGCGGCGGGCGCGGAAACGAGGCGGAAGGGGGGAAGGCTCATCGCATCCTCAAACGGGAAACCGGTTTTCGGTGACGGCTACGGACTGTGACGGAGGACGAATAAAGGTCAAGCGCGGCGGATCGATGACCGCGCTCACGATCCGAGCAGCGTGCGCGCCGCCCACACAACGGCGACGCCTGCCGCCATCGCTGCAAGCCCGATCATCCGCAGGGTTTCTTCCGGCGTGGCGCTGATCGTCTCCATCATCGCCCGGGCGCGGCCCGGGAACAACGCGTAGAGAACGCCCTCGATCACCAGCACGAGACCGAGGGCGGTAACCAGTTCGCTCATGGAGCCGGAGCGGTGGCCGCCGGCGCCGCCGCCGTCGCCGGCGCTGTGGTGGTCGAGCTTTGAGGCGCGGGGGCAGGATCAGGGGTAGCCGCCGGCGTCTCGCCCGGCAGGATCGCCCGGTCGCGCGCCGAAACGCCGGTCCCGAAGTAGCGGAAGAAGTCGGAGTCCGGGGTCAGCACCAGGGTGGTGCCGCTGTCGGTGAGGCTGTGCGAGTACGCCTGCATGGAGCGGTAGAAGGCGAAGAAGTCGGGATCCTTCTGGAAGGCTCCCGCGAACACCCTGTTGCGCTCGGCGTCGCCCTCGCCGCGGACGATTTCCGATTCGCGCCGCGCCTTGGCGACAAGCTCCACCGCCTGGCGATCCGCCTCGGCGCGGATGCGCGCGGCTTCCGCCTGGCCGACGGCGCGCAGTTCGGCGGCCTCCGCGAAGCGTTCGGCCCTCATCCGCTCGTAGGTGTCGTTCATCACTTCCGGCATCAGGTCGGTGCGGCGGATGCGCACGTCGACGATCTCAAGCCCCAGCGTCGCGGCCTCGGGCCGGATCTGGTCGCGGATCTCGCGCATCATCGCCGCGCGATCCTTTGACAGCGCCGCGTCGAAGGTCCGCCGGCCGTAGGTTTGCCGGAGCGCGGCGTCGAGGCGGGTCTTGATGCGCTCGCCGGCCAGCCGCAGCGAGGCGCCGACCGTCTCGCGGAACCGCTGCGGGTCGGCGACGGCCATCACCACGAAGGCGTCCACGAGGTAGCGCCGGCCGTCGGCGACCTGCACGGCCATGTCGGACGATTCGAAGTACAGCTTGCGGTTCTCCACCCGCACGACCTCGTCGATGAACGGCGCCTTCCAGTGCAGGCCGGGCTCGGCCTCAACGCGCTGGATCTGGCCGAAGCGCACCACCAGCGCGTTTTCGCGCGGGTCGAGCACGAACAGCGACGAGTAGAGCAGAAAGGCGACGCCGAGCAGGCCGACGAGCAAGAGGGACTTGATCGGGTTCGACATCACTGGACTCCCTGGCCGGCCGCCGGCGCGGCCTGCGGAGCAGCCTGCGGCGCGGCCTGACGTTTCTGGATTTCGGGCAGCGGCAGGTAGGGCACCACGCCGGCGCCGCCCTGACCGCTTTCGATGATCACCTTGGTCGACCGGCGCATCACATCCTCAAGCGTTTCGAGGTAGAGGCGCTTGCGGGTCACGTCCTTGGCGTTGACGTACTCGTTGTAGACCGAGATGAAGCGCGCCGCCTCGCCTTCGGCCTCCGCCACCACGCGGGAGCGATAGGCCTTGGCGTCCTCGACGATCTTCGAGGCCTCGCCGCGCGCCTGGCCGAGCAACTGGTTGCGGTACTGTTCGGCCTCGCGCACCAGCCTGTTCTGGTTCTGCTCGGCGCGCTGCACCTCCTCGAAAGCGTCGACCACCTGCGGCGGCGGGTCGGCCTTTTCGAGCTGCACGCCGGTCACTTCCACGCCGGCGTTGTAGTCGTCGAGCGTGGTCTGGATGAGCTGGCGCACCTGGTCCTGCGCGGCCTGTCGGCCGCGGGTGCGGATCTCGTCGGCGTTGGTGCGGCCCACCACCTCACGCATGGCGCTTTCGGCGACGCGCATGATCAGCGCCTCCTGGTCGCGCACGTTGAACAGGAAGTCCGACGGATTTCTCATCCGCCACAGGACCGTGAAGCGCATGTCGACGATGTTCTGGTCGCCCGCCAGCATAAGGCCCTCGCCGGACGCGGTGGAGCCGATGATGATCTGGTTTTCCGCCTGGACGGGAAGAATTTCCATCTGCGCCACCGGCCACGGCACCAAATGCAGGCCCGGCTGGCGGATGGCGGTCTCGGGCTGGCCGAGCCAGAGCACTACGCCCTCCTCGTCCGGCTGGATGCGGTTGATCGACAGGTACGCCCACCCGGCGAGCGCCACAAGGAGCAGCACGATCCATTGGCTGGCCCCGAAATTGGCGCCGGACCCGCCGGATCCGCCGCCACCACCGGGCAGAATGGTCCTGAGCCGCTCCTGGCCCTTGCGGATCAGTTCCTCAAGGTCCGGAGGCTGGCCACCGCCGCCACCCCGGCCCGGCGGGCCGGACGGCCCCTGGCCCCAGGGGCCCTTGTTGCCGCCGCCGCCCTGCCAGCCACCCTGATTGTTCCACGGCATCGTGTGTTTCTGATCCTCTCGGTCGCAGGCTCCGCCGGGCGGAACCTGTCTGGTGTCGGCTGGTGATATAGGCGGGGCCCCGGCACAAGTCCATGAGCGGACCGGCTGCAAACGCCGCATTTGTTCGCGTTACGGGCGAACACGTTGCCGTGATCACCCGGTCACGCGGCCGTTATCCCTTGCGCGGGATGCCGATGCGGTGTCCGGCCTGTGGCGGCACGGGAACGGCCTTGTGGGCGGCCGCCATCGCCGCGATCCTCTCGCGCACGTCCGGCGGGAACGGCGCGGATCGCTTCGCCGCCATGTCCACATGCATGACGATCGCCTCCATCACGCACGACAACCAGCCCTCCCCGGCATGGAACATCTCCTGGATGTAGTGCACCCGCTTGGCGTCGTGATCGAGAATCTGCACGGTGATCCTCACCCGGTCGCCGGCGTGCAGCTCGCGGACATAGGTGGTGTGGGCCTCAAGGGTGAAGAACGAGGCGTCGGCCTCCTTCACATAGTCCGGGCCGAGGCCAAAGGTGGCGAACGCCTCGTCCGCCGTGCGGTCGAACAGCACCGCGTAATAGGCCATGTTGAAATGGCCGTTGTAATCGATCCACTGGTCTTCCACCTGTTTGATCGAACCGATGAACGGCTGCGCCGCCTCTGCCATGGGCCTGACCCTCTGCTATGCTGACTCCAGCGCCGCCGTCCCCTTGCAACGCCCGACCGCAAGCGCAATAGCAGACAGGGGCCGCGCTTCGCCAGTACGCGCCCCGGAGGACGCCGCCGATGACCGCCACCGCCGCCGACCGTCACCGCCGCACCGGCGTCGAGGCCGTGCTCGGCGCGCTGAAGCCGCTGTTCGGGGAGCGGCTGTCGACGGCGCCGGCGGTGCGCGAACAGCATGGCCGCGATGTGACGTGGGCGGAGAGTTTCCCGCCGGACGCCGTCGTCTTCGCCCGCTCCACGGACGAAGTCCAGGCGGTGGTCGAGGCCTGCGCGCGCCACCGCGTGCCGGTGATCGCGTTTGGAACCGGCACCTCGCTCGAAGGCCACGTCAGCGCGCCGCACGGCGGCGTCTCGGTGGATCTGTCGCAGATGGACCGGATCCTCGAGGTCAACGCCGACGATCTCGATTGCCGGGTGGAGGCGGGCGTCACCCGCAAGGCGCTGAACGCGCACCTGCGCGACCGGGGGCTGTTCTTCCCCATCGATCCCGGCGCGGACGCGTCCCTCGGCGGCATGGCGGCGACGCGCGCCTCCGGCACCAATGCGGTGCGTTACGGCACCATGCGGGAGAACGTGCTCAACGTCACCGCCGTCATGGCGTCCGGCCAGATCGTCAAGACCGCCTCGCGGGCGAAAAAATCCTCCGCCGGTTACGACCTCACCCGGCTGATGGTGGGATCCGAGGGAACGCTCGGCGTCATCACCGAGGTGGGGTTGCGCCTCTACGGCGTGCCGGAGGCGATCGTCGCCGGCGTGTGCCCGTTCCCCTCCGTCGAAGCCGCCTGCCGGGCGACCATCGCCACCATCCAGATGGGCGTCCCCGTCGCCCGCATCGAGCTCGTGGACGAGGAGCATGTGCGCGCCTTCAACGCCTACGCGAAACTCGACCTCGCCGTGACGCCCACCCTGTTCGTCGAGTTCCACGGCACGCCCGCCTTCGCCGCCGAGCAGGCGGACCTGTTCGGGGCCATCGCCGCCGGCGAGGGCGGCGGGCCGTTCCGCTCCTCGCCGCGCGAGGAGGAGCGGGCGAAGCTCTGGCAGGCCCGGCACGACGCGCTGTGGGCGGCGAAGGCGATGCGCCCGGGCAAGGACGTGTTCGCCACCGATGTCTGCGTGCCGATCTCGAGGCTCGCCGACAGCGTGAGCGCGACGCAGGCGGCGCTGAAGGCCGCCAACCTCTACGGCCCCATCGTCGGCCATGTCGGCGACGGCAACTTCCATGTCGTGCTGTTCTGCGACCGCAACGACCCGGACGAGGTCGCCCGCGTGAAGGCGTTCTACGAGGCGATGATCCTCAACGCCATCGCCATGGGCGGCACCTGCACGGGCGAGCACGGCGTCGGCATGGGCAAGATGCGCTTTCTCGAAGCCGAACACGGGCCGGGGCTTGAGGTGATGCGCCAGATCAAGCGGGCGCTCGATCCCCTCAACATCATGAACCCCGGCAAGATCGTCGCGGTCTGAGCGGGCGGCCCTCGCTATGCGAAGGTCTCCCTGGCGATCCCCGCTCCTGGTCCTCGGCATCGCCGTGATCCTCGTGGCGGCCGTGGCGATCGTCGCGCCGCTGTTCATCACCTGGAGCGCCTGGCGCGGCGACATCGAAGCGTTCGCCAGCCGCCTCGCCGGACGCGACGTGAGGATCGAGGGCCCCATCGACGCCGCGCTGTTTCCCTGGCCCCGGCTGACGCTCGGCGGCGTGACGGTGGCGGGCGCGCCGGACGGCGGCGCGCCCTGGCTGCTGCGAGCGCCGCGGATCGACATCGCGCTCGCCCTGCCGCCGCTGCTCTCGGGCGAGATCGAGATCGCCGAGATCGCCGTCTTCGGTCCCGACGTGCAGCTTGAACGCCTTCCGGGAGGAGGCTGGAGCGCCGCCCTGACCCCGGTTGGTCCGTTGCCGGCAAGCCTCGATCCGGCGCGCGTCTCCTTGCCGAGGATTGTCGTGAAGGGCGGGACGCTGACCCTCGCCGACGCCGCCTCCGGGGGCCGCTTCGCCGTCGGCGTTCTCGACGCCACGGCGTCCGCGCCGGCTCTGTCGGGTCCGTGGCGCTCGACGCCGCGGCTCGATGTTGGCGGCGACGTGCGCGTGCTCGCGCTCGCCACCGGCGCGTGGCGGACCGGCGAGCCGCTGCGCCTCTACGCCACGCTGGGGCCCGAACCCGGCCAGCCCGGTTACGCGATGTCGTTCGACGGGGCCGTGCCTTCGGGCGCCGCGCCGGCGACCGGATCGCTGAAGCTGCAACCGGTCGCCGCCGCCGACGGGCGGGCCGATCCGCAGTTCGGCTTCCAGCCTATGGCGCTGAAGGCCGATGTCGAGATCGCCGGCGCGGCGGTGCTGTTTCCGAAGATCGAGATTGCGCCCGCCGCCGCCGGCGACGCCGGCAACATCATCGCCGGGACCGGGAACATCTCCATTGGCGAGCGGATCGCGGTCTCGGCCCGGCTCGCCTCGCCGCGGCGCGACCTCGACCGGCTCATCGGGCTCGAGAAGCGGCAGGCCATCGCCTCGGCCGGGGCCATCGGTCTGCTTGCGGACTGGGCGAGCCGGTTGCCGCCCTCCGTCGACGCCGACGTGCGCCTCGCGGTCGCCGCGCTCGACGCCGGCGGGGAAACGCTGGACGGGGCGGTGGTGGATGTGGCGGCGGGCCGGCAGGGCGTGCGCCTCAACGAATTCGCCGTGTCGCTGCCGGGCCAGACCCGCGTGAGGCTGGAGGGCCGCGTGTCCGGCGTCTCGCCCAACGCCACCCTCGACGGACGGATCAAGCTCGCATCCGGCTTCCTGCGGGATTTCATCGCCTGGGTGTCGCCCTCGGAGGCCGAACGGCTCGCCGCCGTCTGGTCGGGAGCGCGCGGCGCATTCGCCCTCGACGGCGCGCTCTCCGCCGGGCCGGGAACGTTCGCGGTGTCAGACGCGGCCGTGACGCTCGACGAAACCAAGGGCGAGCTGGCGCTCGGCTACACGGCGAACCCGCGCCCCGCTCTCGACATCACGCTGGAGGCCGACACGCTCGACCCTGCGCGCTATGCGCCGGCGGCCCGCGCCGTCACGCCCGCGCAACTCGTGTCGGGATTGTCGGGACTGGCCGGTTCCGGCGCGGATGTGGCGGTCACGATACGGCTGGACCGGCTGGTGCTGAACGCCGAAGCGGCGAGGGGGGTGGAGCTCGATCTTCGCGCCGCGCCCGGCGGCGTCGATCTGCGCGCGTTCGCCCTTGCGGACGTGGGCGGCGGCCGCCTCAACGCCAGCGGCGAGATGCCCCTGGCCGACGGGCGCGCCGCAGGGACCGTGCAGCACGACGCCGC
>DAIODI010000155.1:0-6870 GCA_036746875.1 Aestuariivirgaceae bacterium
CGGCTCCCGCCGCCGAAGCCGCCGCCCCCGCCACCGCCGGTGATGATGATGGGGCCCTGCAACCGCGGCCACCCGGGCGCGCCGCCGCGGCGGCGCTGCACGTCGTCGCCGTAGCGCGGGAAGCGGTCGGACGCCCGCCGGTTCCAGCGCTGGCGCCGCTTCACCTCCGACCAGTAATCGCCCGCCGAGAGCGTGCCGGCGACGAGTTGCGCCAGAAGCTGCGAAAACAGATTCTCCTCGTCGAACTCCGACGAGCGATCGTCGTAGCGCTGGCGGCGATACTCGGCGGCGATGCGCAGCAGGTCGGAGCGCCGCGCCGACAGCGTCTCCAGCCGCTCGCGCACCCCCTGGATGCGCTGGCCGCTGCGCGCCGCCTTGTCGCCGATAGCCGCGATGCGCGCGATCGCCTGGTCGTCCTTGCCGCTTGTCGTGGTCCGGGCGTCCCGCGTCAGATCGGACAGCGGCGTCGCCGACAGCATCCGGGCGAGGTCGTCGAGGGCGGCGGCGAAGTTCTCCTCGTCGCCCGCCGCCATGCGCGTCATCTCGTCCGACACGCGATCGAGCTCGGCCTCGCGGTCGATCACCGCCTTCTCGGCCTCGGCGAGCTGGCTTTCGAGGCGCGCGATCTCGGCGGCGATGTCGCGGCCCGCCGCCTCCGACACCCGGCGATGGATGTTCGCCTCGATCGCTTCACGCGCCGCCTGCGAAGACGCCTGCAGCCGCTCCACATACTGGCGCAGCCGCGCCGGAATCTCGTTGAGCGCCGCATAGTTGGCCCGCGCGTTGCGGTAATCGACGAGCCGCGCCACCCAGCCGTCGAGCATCCGCGTCAAGCCGAAGCCCTGGTAGTCGGCCGTGCCGTAGCCGCGCCTCCACAGGTACACGAACAGCGGATCGGACAGGTAGGGCTTGCCCTTCTCCGCTTTCTCCGCCTCGGACGTCGCCGCCTTGGAAGTCGCATTCGCGATGTGCTTGAGCGACTCCTCGTACTCGCGCGCCAGCGTCTGATGCGCCTCGTCCAGCTTCAGCTTCCCGCCGGCGCGGGCGAACGCACGATCATACTCGCTGCGGGCGCGCTCCACCGCCTCATGGGCGTCGCGGCGCGTCTTACGCCACGCCTCGGTTTCGCCGCGCAGTTTCGTCCACCGCCGCTTGAGCGCCGCCTGCGCCTCAAGCCAACGCTCAAGGTTGCGCCCGACCGTGGCCGAGAGCCCGTCGGCGCGATCGATGACGCCGTCCTCAAGCGCGATATCCACACGCGCCCGCGCCAGGTCCTTGTAGCCCTTCAGCAGATCAGTCTCGAACGCAGCGTGATCCTCCGCCTCGCGCTGCGCCTCGGCGCGCGCGGCCTGCTCGTCGTGCTCGATCTCGGCGAGCGCCTTCTCGATCGCCCTGAGCCCTTGCTGGCCGGTGATCATCCTACCACTCCGTGATGGCGCCGCCGATCACCGGGATGCGCCATTCGGGGCTGATCGCGCCGCGCGTCTTCTCGCCCACGATGTCGTCGTCCACGATGCCGTTGTCGGTCTTGTCGGCGCGCACCTGGTTGAAGATGCGTTCCGGCACGCGCACCCCCCACGACGTCACCACCGCCGTCGTCTTCGTCTCCTCATTGGTGATCGGCAGGGCCACCGGCTTGCCGTCTCCTCCGATCGCTTCGACGATCAGGTAGTAGTTGCGCGCGTCCGGATTGAGATCGGGAATGCGCCAGACGCCGCTCTGCCGATTCTGGCCCTGGACGATCCGCAGCGTGTAAACCTGCCGCAGGTCGGCCAGCAGCCGTTCGAGCGCCTCGGCGGAAGCGCGCGCCGTCGCGGCGTCCGCCGTGGCGAGCCCGGCGCGGGCGACGCCGAGCTGCCTGTCCACCTCCGCCAGCACCGCCGCGTCGCTGGTCTCGCCGGCGATGGCGGCGCGCACCCGGTCGAGGCGGGCGGGCAAGACCGTCGAAACTTCGCGGACGCGATCGAGCACGCCCTGAAGCCTGTCCGCCGCGGCGCGGGCGGCCTCGACGTCGCCGGCCTTGAGGGCGGCGAGGCCCGCCTCGATGTCGCGATCCGCCTGTTCAAGGATCAGCGGGTCCTGCGTTCCGGTGGCGATGGTGACGCGCAGCTCGTCGATGCGCGCCCGCGTCTGCTCCACGGCTACCCTGGCGGCCTCGATCCCCGCCAGCCGCGGCCGTTCGATGCCGACGTACCAGGCGGCGACGGCGGCGGCGAGGAAGGCGACGAGAAACGCCGTCCGCCGGAACCAGCGGCCGCGCTCCACATAGACCAGCGCCAGCGCCGCCTGGAAACCGCCGCGATTGCCCTTGTAGACGAAGCGATCCTCCTCCAGCGCCCTGACGCCCTCGTCGATGATCGGGTCCGGCACCGCGATGCCCTGGGAGGCATAGATCTCCTTCAGCCGTTTCTTCAGCGTCGCCCGGCGCGTGTCGTCTCCAAGCTCGCGCTCGGCGATGCGCATGTCGTGGCGAAGGGTGTCCACCACGTCCATCGCCAGCATCAGGTCGTCGAGCGGCGCGTCGGCCGCCGCGCCTGCCGGCCGCGGCGCCGTCCGGTCGCTGGCGCTCATGGTTCCCAGCCTCCCGGCGGGCTACGGGCGCGCCGCCATCAGCGCATCGCCCTCGGCTGCGAGGCGTGCGAGACGGCGCTTACCGTCCTCGACCGCCGCTTCGATCTCGGCCGAGTTCCTGGTGGCGAGCAGGCGCATCTCGTCGATGATCTCGCGCGAGCGGACCTGGAAGTTGGTGACGCTGTCGACGAGCTTCTTCACCGCCTCCGCCTGCACGGTGGGACCGTAGCCGGCGCGCAGCGCCTCCTCCTGGATCTTGTCGCCCATCCCGGAGATGGTTTCGAGGCTGGCGTCTACGCCCTTCTTCATCTCGTTCAGCGTGCGCGTCGATTCATGCAGGCCGGCAAGCCCGGTGAAGGAGGCCTTGAGCGCGGTGAGCACCGACTCGTTGGTGGAGAAGAACGTGATGGACTGCGCGTAGACGCGCTCCTTCGTGCTGGTGGTCTGCAGGAGGCGCGCCATCACCACTTCGGAGGTGTTGTAGCCGATGGTGAGATTGTCGGCGAGGTCCTTCGCCACCTGGTAGCGCTTCTCCTCGTTCTGCAGGTCGCGCACGCGCTCGTCGCGCGCAAACTCCAGCCGGGCGCGGTCGGACGCCGCCCCGCCCGTGAACTGCGCCACCGCCGCGTTGGCGGCCGCCAGCGCCGCCTTTGCAGCCTCGAGCTTCGCGGTCGCCTTCTCCAGCACCTCGAGCGAGGCGACCTGCGCCTGCTTCAGCGCGCCGCGGAAGTCGGCGTAGGCGTTGAAGATGCGGTGCTCGCGGTCGATCTGGTCCCTGGTGTCGCGCGCCACGTCGAGATAGGCGCGGCGGATCGTGTCGAACCGGTCGGCGATGTCGCCGCGCGTCGCCTTCATCCAGATGTTGGCGAGCCGCTCGCCGGTGGAGAGCTTGCCGTCCTGCATCTGGTCCACCATCGCCCTGGCGTCGTCGCGGATCGAGTTGAAGGCGTTGGTGATCTCGTTATAGCGCTCGCCGATCGACATGGCCGCGACCTCGTTGCGCACCACGTCGTTGAACAGCGAGGCCTGGTTCAGCGTCCGGGAGATCACCGCGACCGTGTCCGGCTGAAGATCGGCGATCTGCTGCAACAGCGCGGTGATCGGCGCTTCCTCGGCGCGCGAGGGCACGAGCCCCATGTCGCGCAGCGACGCCATCGCGCGGTCGAGGTACTGAAGCGCCGACCCAGGCGCCGGCGTGGCGGACGTGGTCGGCGCGGCGATCGAGGTGGCGGCTGCGATGCTGGTGGTCATGGTGCCTGTTCTCCTGAAACTGCGCTCGCCGCCGGTCGGACCGGCGCTTTGCATTCATGTGGTGACGGTGCGCCGCCACGAAAACCGCGTCCGGACTTCAAGTTTACGCCACTTCCGAACCGTCGCAACGCTTCTCACCCGGCGCCGGTCGCGTTGCAGGGGATCAGCCCGGCCTCACCCGGTTCGTGCGGCTGACGGGACCGACGCGACCGGCGGACCGGGGCCGCCGGCCGGCGTCTCAACGCTCGCGGAACGTGCGCGCCACCTGGTCGGTGAGCGGCTGCAAGAGGTAGTCGATCGGCGAGCGCTCGTGCGTCTGGATGAACGCCTCCGCCGGCATGCCCGGCACCAGCTTGTCCACCTCCAGCTTCTTCAGTTCCGATTGCGCGAGCTTCAACCGCACGGCGAAGAATGGATGCGCGCCCGGGATCTCCGGCTTGGTGAGGTCGGCGGAGATCTGCGCCACCTCGCCGTAGAGGCGCGGCGTGGTGCGCCGTTCGAGGCCGGGGAAGTGCAGCACCGCGGTCTGGCCGATGTAGATCTGCTCGATGTCCTGCGGCCGGACTTCGGCCTCGATGATGATCTCGTCGCTCGTCGGCACGATCTGCATGATGGTTTCGCCCGGCGCGATCACGCCGCCGATGGTGTGCACCGCAAGCTGGTGGATGAAGCCCGAGATCGGCGCCTTGATCGTGGTGCGCTGGAGCTTCGACTGGATGGCGACGCGGCGTTCCTCGTGCTCGCTGATCTGCGCCTCCGTCTCGCGCAGGTCGGCGAGCGAGCGGGTGCGGTAATCGTCGTCGAGCTGGATGATCTGCAGCTTCGCTTCGGCGATCTGGCCGCGCGTGGACGCCAGCTGCGCCACCAGCTGCCCGCGCTCGCCTTCGAGCCGGGCCGCCTCGCGCTCCAGCGCCAGCACCTTGCCGGTCTGCACGAGCCCCTGCGCCTGCAGGGTCTTGAGACCGGTCAGCTCGTCCTGGATGAAAGCGAACTGCGCCGCCTTGGCGGCGATCTGCGCCTCAAGGCCCTTGATCTCCTCATTGTACTGGCCGATGCGTTCGTTGAGCTGATCCTTGCGGCCGATCACGCCAGCGCGTTGCGTCTCGAACAGCTTGCGCTGGCCGATGAGGATTTGCGCCACATCCGGATCGTCCTTGCGGGCAAGGAGATCGTCGGGGAACCGGATTTCGGCCGCGCCGTCGCGCTCGGCCTCGAGCCGCGCCCGCTTGGCGTACCACTCGGTGAGCGCAGCCTCGATGATGCCGAGCGAGGCGCGGTCCTCGGTGTCGTCGAGAACGACCAGTATCTGCCCGGCCTCGACGGTTGACCCCTCCCTGACGTCGATCTGGCGCACGATGCCGCCTTCCCGGTGCTGCACCTTCTTGGAGTACGATTCAACGACCGTGCGGCCCGGGGCGATCACCGCCGCCTGGATGCGCGCGAACGCCGCCCACGCCGCGCCGACGCCCAGCACCAGGATGACGCTGGCGAAGCCGAGCCTGACGTAGGCGCGCATTGACGACCGGGTCTCGGCGGGGGTCATGGGCGGTTCTCCTCGCTGGCGACGAGAGCCAAACCGCCGGCGACGGGCGCAGGCGTGGCCGGCTTGCGGCGCGCCAGCACCTTGTCGAGCACCTCGTCGCGCGGGCCATAGGCGACGCTGCGGCCGTCGCGGATCATCATCAGCATGTCCAGCGCCGCGATGGCGCTCGGCCGGTGCGCCACCACCACGACGGTCCCCTTGCGCTCACGGATGGCGAGGATCGCCTTGATCAGCGCCGCCTCGCCTTCGGCGTCGAGGTTGGCGTTGGGTTCGTCCAGCACGATCACCGACGGGTCGCGGTAGAGGGCGCGGGCGAGGCCGATGCGCTGGCGCTGTCCGGCGGACAGCCGCCCGCCGCCTTCGCCGATCATGGTGTTGTAGCCGTCGGGAAAATTCAGGATCAGTTCGTGCACGTCGGCCTGGCGGGCCGCCTTGACGATGTCGTCGGGGCTGGCGTCCGGCTGGAAGCGCGAGATGTTCTCCGCGATCGTTCCCTCGAACAGCTCCACGTCCTGCGGCAGATAGCCCATGTGCTTGCCGAGCTGGGCGCGATCCCACTGTTCCATACTGGCTCCGTCGAGGCGCACCGCGCCGCGAGCACAGCGCCACACGCCCACACGCGCCCGCGCCAGCGTCGACGTGCCGGCCCCCGCCGGGCCGATGATGCCGAGGCCCGAACCAGGCGGGAGGTCGAACGAGATGCCGGCGATGATCGGCTTGTCGACGCCGGGAGCGAAGCAAACCAGGTTGTCGACTTCCAGCCGCCCCACGGGCGGCGGAAGCGGCATTCGCCTTGTCGCAACCGGAGTTTCCCTGAGCACCCTCGAGAGCCGCTTCGCAGCGCCCTGGAACGACAGGAACGCCTGCCAGTGCGCCACCAGCTGCTCCACCGGCGCGAGCGCGCGGCCCATGATGATGGAGGCCGCGATCATCGTGCCAGCGGTGATCTGCTGTTCGATCGTGAGCCAGGCGCCGAGCGCCAGAATGCCCGACTGGAGCATGAGCCGCATCGTCTTCGACACGGTCGAGAGCGCCCCGCCCCGGTCGGCCGCCACCGTCTGGTGATCGAGCGAGTCGTTGAGCACCCTGCGCCAGCGGTCGCGCAGGATCGCCTGCATGCCGAGCGCCGTCGCCGATTCCACCTGGCGGCGGCTTTCCTCGCCGAGGTTCGTGGCGGCGGTGGCGCTCTTCTGGGCGGCGGCTACGGGCTGGCGTGTCCAGCGGTCGTTGGCGATCATCAGGACCGCGAGGATCAACATCGCCACCACCGAGTAGAGGCACAGGAGCGGGTGCAGAAGGTAGATGACGAGCAGATACACCGGCGCCCACGGTATATCAAGAAACGCAAACGGCCCCTGCCCGCCGATGAACTGGCGGATGGTGAGCAGGTCGCCGAGCGGCACGGCGCGCACGCCGGCGGTGCGGCGCACGGCGTGGTAGCTCACCGCGTCGAACACCCGGTCGCGCAGCGCCTCGTCGCCGACGCGGGCGACGCGCATCATGAT
>DAIODI010000156.1:0-6847 GCA_036746875.1 Aestuariivirgaceae bacterium
GCCCGGCGCATCGGTGAAAGGTCCGGCGATCATCGCCGAGCACGAGACCTCCACGGTCGTCGGCTCCGGCTTCACCGCCGCCGTGAACTCGCTCGGATACCTCGTTCTCGACCGGAAGGGACGCCGCTGATGCCGAAGCAAGCGCTCGCCGCCATCCGCACCCAGGTGATGTGGAACCGCCTGATCGCCGTCGTGGAGGAACAGGCGCAGGCGCTGTTGCGCACCGCGTTCGGGACCATCACCCGCGAGGCGGGCGACCTCTCCGCCGGCGTCTACGACACCAATGGCCGCATGATCGCCCAGGCCGTCACGGGCACGCCAGGCCACGTCAACACCATGGCGACGGCGGTGGCGCACTTCTTCGGGCATTTCCCGGTGGCGACGATGAGGCCTGGCGACGTCTACGTCACCAACGATCCCTGGCTCGGCACGGGGCATCTGTTCGACTACGTGGTGATGACGCCCGTCTTTCTCGGCCGCCGCTGCGTGGCGTTTTTCGCCTCCACCTGCCATGTCATCGACGTGGGCGGCGTGGGTATGACGGCCAAGGCCAACTCCTCGTTCGAGGAAGGCACGCTCATTCCGCACATGAAGCTGAGGAAGGAGGGCGCGATCAACGAGGAGCTGATGGCGATCATCCTCGCCAACTCCCGCAATCCGGTGGAGGTGCGTGGCGACATTCTCTCGCTGATCAGCGCCAACGACACGGGGGCCCGCCGCCTCGTGGACATGATGACCGAGTTCGGCCTGAAGGAGATCGACACGCTGGGCGAGCACATTCTCACCCGGTCGGAGGCGGGGGCGCGCGCTGCGATCCGCGCGCTGCCCGAAGGCGAGTGGCGCTACCACATGCCGCTCGACGGCTATGAGTCGACGATCCATCTCCATGCGCGGCTGGAAATCCGCAAGGGCAAGATCACCATCGACTACACCGGCTCCTCGCCCGCCTCGATCCAGGGCATCAACTCGCCGCGCACCTACACCCACGCCTATTCGGTGTTCGGGCTCAAGGCGGTGATCGCCCCGCACGTGCCGAACAACGCCGGATCGCTCGGCTGCTTCGACCTGATCACCGAGCCGGGAACGTGCGTCGATCCAATCCGGCCAAGCCCGGTGACGGCGCGCCACGTCATCGGCCAGATGCTGGCCGACGCCACCTTCGGCTGCCTCGCCCAGGCGCTGCCCGGCAAGGTGCAGGCGGAGAGCGCCGGCTCGATCTGGATTCTCGGGCTGGGCAGCGCCCACGGCCTGGTGCCGGCCGAACAGACGAAGGACGCCAGACGCTTCCAGGTCATCAACATCGGCCTTGGCGGCGTCGGCGGAAGGCCCGGTAAGGACGGCCTCAACACCACGGCGTTTCCCTCCGGCGTCGGCGCCATCCCGGTAGAGATCACCGAGGGCCAGTGTCCCTTGTGGTTCAGGCGCAAGCAGTACCTCGCGGACTCGGCCGGCGCCGGCGAGTTCCGCGGCGGCGTCAGCCAGATCATCGAGATCGCCAACCGCGAGAACGCCCCCTTCACCATCTCGGCCGCCACCTTCGACCGGCTGCATCATCCGGCGCAGGGCCGCGACGGCGGCAAGCCGGGCCAGACGGGTGCGGCGCGCTTCGGCTCCGGCAGGCCGCTGGGCTCGAAGGGCGTGCACGTCATTCCGCCCGGCGACAGCCTGGTGCTGGAGCTTCCCGGCGGCGGCGGCGTCGGCGACCCGAAGCGGCGCGCCGGGGAGGCGCGGGCGGCCGACTTGCGCGAGGGGCTGGTGACGCAGGAGGGGGCGCGGAGGGACTATGGCCACTCCGGCTAGACCGGCGCTGCGCGACGATGGCTACACCGCGCTCGACATCGGCCAGCGGCTCAAGACCCTGCGGCGCGCGCAGGGGCGCTCGCTGAGCGAGCTCGCCCGCATGACCGGCGTTTCCGAAGCGACGCTGTCGCGCGTCGAGAACAACCAGACGCCGGTTTCGGCGCACAGCCTTTACGTCCTGTCGAAGGCGCTGGGCGTGGACATCACCGCCTTTTTCGCTTCTGGACCGCAGCCGATCTCGGCCGGCATCCGCAGCGTCTGCCGTAAGGATGACGGCGTGCCGTTCGAAAGCGCCCGCTACGCCGCGCAGGTTCTGTGCACCGATCTCGCCAACAAGAAGATGCACCCGGCGATCAACACGGTGACGATCCGCAGCGTCGACGAGGCGGGCGGCCTGTCGCGTCACGACGGCGAGGAATTCGTGCTGGTGCTCGACGGGGAGCTGGTGCTCGCCAGCGAGTTCTACGAGCCGTTGCGGCTGGAGCCCGGCGACAGCGTCTACTTCGACAGCCGCATGGGCCACGCCTACCTCGCCGCCGGCGATATGCCGGCGCGCATCCTCGTGGTGGCGACGACCGAACCGCCAGCGATCACCGGAGCGGCCCATGGCTGAGCGCAGTTTCGCCCGCGAGGCCCGGCAGCTTCGCCTTGGCGCGGGCGAGGAGTTTCGCGGCGAGGGCATCCTTGCGGTGGCGAAAGCCCTGCTCCAGTCGGGTGTGTCCTATGTCGGCGGCTATCAGGGCGCGCCGATCTCGCACCTCATGGACGTGTTCAACGACGCGCGCGCCGTGCTGGCGGAGCACGGCGTCCATTTCGAGCGCAACGCTTCCGAGGCCGGCGCGGCGGCGATGCTCGCGGCCTCCATCAACTACCCCTTGCGCGGAGCGGTGACGTGGAAATCGACGGTCGGCACCAACGTCGCTTCCGACGCCTTGTCCAATCTCGCTTCCGCCGGGGTGACCGGCGGGGCGATGATCGTGCTCGGAGAGGATTACGGCGAGGGCGCCTCCATCATGCAGGAGCGCACGCATCCCTTCGCCACCAAGTCGCAGATCTGGCTCCTCGACCCGCGCCCGTCGCTGCCGAAGATCGTCGACACGGTGGAGCGCGGGTTACTGCTCTCCGAGGCGACCAACACCCCGGTGATGACGACGCTGCGCATCCGCGCCTGTCACGTGTACGGACGATTCATCGCCAGGGACAACGTGCGCGGCCGCTACAACGCGCTCAACCCGCTGCCCGCGCCCGCCTTCGACTACGGCCGGATCGTGCTTCCGCCCTCCACCTACGCGCAGGAAAAGCACAAGATCGAGGTGCGGTTCCCGGCGGCGCTCGACTGGCTCCGGCGCAATCCGCTGAACGAGGTGTTCGACGGCGAATACAGCGAGATCGGGATCATCGTCCAGGGCGGGCATTTCAACTCGGCCGTTTCGGTGCTGGAGGAGTTCGGCCTCGCCGACGTGTTCGGCCGCGTGAAGGCGCCGGTGTTCTGCCTCAACGTGGGTTACCCGCTGGTCCCGGAGGAGATCGTCGGGTTCTGCGCCGGGAAATCCTCCGTGCTCGTCATCGAGGAGGGCCAGCCGGCCTACCTCGAAATGGCGGTGAGCGATCTTTTGCGCCGCCACGGCGTCGCCACCCGCCTCCACGGCAAGGACGTGCTGCCGCTGGCGGGCGAGTACACGCTCGCCACGCTGATGAAGGGGATGGGCGCGTTTCTGACCGAGGCGAAGATTCCAGCCGGGGTGAGGACGGCGGTGCGAGAGCGCCTCGCGGCGCTCGACGCGGTCGAGCGCGCGGTCCTTGAGGATCTGCGGCTCGCGCCGCCGCCGCGTCCTCCCGGCTTCTGTACCGGCTGCCCGGAGCGGCCGGTGTTCACGGCCATGAAGCTCGTCGAGCGCGAGGTCGGTCCCTTCCATGTCGCCTCTGACATCGGCTGCCACACCTTCTCGACGCTGCCGCCGTTCAACATCGGCAACACGGTGCTGGGCTACGGACTGGGGCTCGCCAGCGCCTCGGCGCTGCCGTCGCAGTTCGGCGGCCGGCCGGTGGTGACGGTGATGGGCGACGGCGGCTTCTGGCACAACGGCCTGTCGTCGGGCGTCTCCAGCGCCGTGTTCAACCGGCATAACGATGTCATGCTGATCATGGACAACGGCTACACGGCGGCGACCGGCGGGCAGGACATCCCGTCAAGCCGGGGCGCGCCGCCGCACACGGGCGGACGCCTCGACATCGCCGCGACGCTCGCCGGCATGGGCGTGACGTGGGTGAAGACGCTGAACAGCTATCGCGTGACCAAGGTTCGCGACGCGCTGAAGCAGGCGATGACCTCCCGCGAACCCGGCCTCAAGGTCATCATCGCCGAGGGCGAATGCCAGCTCAACAAGGAACGCCGCCTGCGGGCGTTCGTGGCCGACCTCCTGAAATGCGGAAAGCGGCTTTCGCGCGACCGTTACGGCGTGGACGAGAGCGTGTGCACGGGCGATCACGCCTGCGTGCGGCTGTCGGGTTGCCCGTCGCTCACCATCAAGCCGTCGAGCGATCCCCTGAAGACCGATCCGGTGGCGCACGTGGTGGAGAGCTGCGTCGGTTGCGGGCTGTGCGGCGAGGTGGCGCACGCGGCGCGGCTGTGCCCGTCGTTCTACCGCGCCCGCACGGTGAGGAACGCCCATCCTGTGGAGCGGCTCGCCGCGCGGCTGAAGGGCCGTCTGTTCCCGGCCCTGAAACCGCTGTCCTCGTGACCATGACGGAGCCGTGGCGCGCCACCATTCTCATCGCCGCGATGGGCGGCGAGGGTGGCGGCGTGCTGTCGCAGTGGATCACCTCGGCGCTTGAAGACGCGGGCTGGCGCGCTCAGTACACGGCCATTCCGGGCGTCGCCCAGCGCACCGGCGCGACCACCTACTACATCGAGGCCATCCCCGAGGCGGCGCTCATCGAAGGCGAACCCGTGCTGTCGCTGCTGCCCATGCCGGGCAAGGTGGACGTCGCCATCGCCACCGAACTCGCCGAGATCGCCCGCATGATCGAGCGCGGCTTCGTGACGCCGGAGCGCACCGTGCTGATCGGCTCCACGCATCGCGTTTACGCCACCTCGGAGAAGATGGCGATGGGAGACGGGCGGATGCCCGACGCTCCCGCGCTGGAGGCGGCCCGCGCCCGCGCGAAGTCCGCCGTGCTTGCTGATTTCGCGGCGCTGGCGCGAGAGGCGGGCGCGGTGATCAACGCCGCCGTGTACGGAGCGTTCGCGCGCGCCAATCCGCTCGGTCGCGACCGCGGCGCGTTCATCCGCGCCATGGGCGAAGGCGCCGCTAACGCGCGGGGATTCGACCTCGGTTGGGCGGCGGCGGGCGGCGAACGCCCGCCGGCCGCGCCCGAGCGGCCGCCGCCGCTACAGACACCGGCGCGGTTTGCGGCGCGCATCGGCGCGCTGCCGCCGCAGGCCCGCGAGATCGCGAGCCTCGCCGTGGCGAGGCTGATCGACTACCAGGACGCGGATTATGCGACGCTGTTCCTTGACCGGCTGGACTCGCTTGGCTGCCGCGATGGCGAGTTTCTGGCCGAAACGGCCCGGCATCTCGCCAACCGCATGACCTGGCACGACATCGCCCGCGTGGCGCAGCTCAAGCGCGATCCCGCCCGCCTCGCCGCGATCGCGGCGGCGCAGAAGCCGGGGCCGAATGATATCGTCGCCATCGCCGAATTCTTCTCGCCGGGGCCCGACGAGATCGCCGCCATGCTCCCGCCGGCGCTGGCGGCCCGTGTGAGGGCGTGGGCGGCGAAGAAGAACCGCCGCGAGAGGTTCACCTTTCCGCTGACGCTGAAGACATCGTCCGTTCACGGACAGATCGTGCTCGCCTTGCTGGCCCGCCTCAAGGATCGCCGGCGCGCCTCGGCCCGCTACGCGCACGAGCAGCGCGAGATCGAAGCCTGGCTCGACGCCGTGCGCCGGGCCGCCGCCGTTTCGCCGCGCGCCGGGCGGGAAGCGGCGGGGCTGGCGCGTCTCCTGAAGGGCTACGGCGAGACGGCCGAGCGCGGCGGCGCCAGTTTCAACCGCGTCGTCGCCGTGCTTCCGCAGGTGCTTTCGGCGCCGGCTCCGGACAGCGTGCTGTCGGCGCTTGTCGCCGCCGCGCTCGCCGATCCCGCAGGACTGCGGTTGCGGCAGGCTCTGGCCACCTTCGGGTTGGAGGACAGCGCATGAACGCCGGTGAATCGCACGTCGCCTCCGCCGTCATCGCCGCTCCGGCCGGCCGGGTGTTCGCCTTCATGGGCGATGCGGCGATGCTGCCGCGCTGGTCGTTCGGCGCCTGGGAGATCGAGCGGCTGGACGGCGGGATCGTGCGTGGTACGAGCCTGTTCGATCGCTCGCAGGTGCTGGTGCGGATCGCAGCGGACCCGCGCACGTTGTCCATCGACTATCACCTCGGCCAGACGGTTGAAACGATGCAGCCGCGAATCAACGTGCGCGTCGTGCCCGGCCCTGTCGTTGGCCTTGGCGAGGAGGAGTGCGTGCTGACGTTCCTCGCCTGGCGCGGCGCGGCGATGACCGGCGACCGCTGGCGCCGGCTCACCGCGGCGCACGAGCTCGAAGCCGTGCTGGTCAAGAGCCTGTTCGAGTCCGGCCAGATCACGTAACGGCCCGGCGCGCGCGGAAGTGCGGCCGGTCCCAGGCCCGCTCCGCCAGCACTTCGGCGAGGATGGCGGCTGCGTCGAAAATGTCGACGTGCCGGATATAGAGCGGCGCAACGCCGAAGCGGATCATGTCGGGCGCACGGAAATCGCCCACCACGCCACGGGCGATCAACGCCTGCATCACCGCGTAGCCTTCCGGGCAATGAAAGGAAACGTGCGAACCGCGCCGGTCAAAGTCGCGCGGCCCCGCCAGAGTGACGCCGTGAGCCGCACAGGACTCCTCCACGAGTTGCGCCAGCAGCCGGCACTGGGCGACCGATTTGCGCCGCAGCGCCGCAAGGTCCACGCCCTCCCACGCCTTCAGCGCCTCGTCGAGCGCGGACATCGCCAGGATCGACTGCGTGCCGCACTGGAA
>DAIODI010000157.1:0-6817 GCA_036746875.1 Aestuariivirgaceae bacterium
AGGACATGGCGGGGCCGCAGGCCTATTTCCTGCAATCGAACTGGCTCTCGGTGCGCCACGCGCTCGACTACGACTGCACCCTGTTCGACGCGCGGGGCGTTTGCGTCAGCGTGGCGGGACAGTACGCCGACTATGACGGAGAGTTCGGCGACAGCCGGTTCTCCGGGGTCGTCACCGCGGCGATGCGGCTTGGCGAGCAGGTGCGCGTCGGCGCCTTCGTGGACCTCGCCTCCGGTCCCGACGACATCGAGGGTATCGACAACGTCGGCGCGACGCCGATGTTCGGCGCGTTCATCGGCTACACGCAGGTTGAGGACGGCACCGGCCTCAAGGCCCGCGCCGCCATCGCCTACCAGTGGGGCGACGCCGACTTCGGTCGCGCCAACCTGATCGGCACGGCGGCCTACGTGTCGGCGAACGCCGGCTATAACACCTTCGGCGTCGGCGGCGAGGTGGGCTGGGGCTTCGGCCTCGGCGGCGGGCATGTGCTGACGCCGTTCGCCGGGGTGGCCTACGTCGAGGCGACCCGCGACAGCTACGACGAATGCGGCGACGGCGGCGCGGGGATCGATCCGTTCAGCTACTACAGCTACACGGCGACCTACACGACCGGCATCCTCGGGGCCCGTCTCGAAGGGCCGCTTTCGGAGGCCCTCGCCTACCGGCGCGGCGCCGGCGCCGAAGGCATGATCGACCACAACCTCGACGCCTTCGAGCTGAGCGGCGATTTCGGTTCCGCCTCCTACCAGAGCGACCTCGCCCCCGCCGACTGGGCGGCGACCGGCATGGCGGGCCTCAGCTACACCTTCGGCCCGAGCGCCGAGATGACGCTCGACGGCTACATTCGCCACGTGGAAAGCGGCGAGTCGCCATGGTTCGCCATCATGGCCGGGGTGAAGATGGGCTTCTGACCGTCGTGCGGAACAGGTCGCCCGGCCGAAAACCTGACCAACAGTTAATGCTGGCGCGGTTCCTGCCGACCGGCGGCGCACTATATGATTGAACGTGGTTCGCTCCGCTGCCAGACTGCCGCAAGATATCGCCGGAACGAGATGATGCGAAAGGCGCGCCTATCGCCGGTTTTCGCCCTCGCCTGCCTGATGGGGCTGGCGGCGCCGGCTTTGACGCCCGGTCACGCCCGCGCGGACGACCTGCCCCCGCCGGGCCCCGGCGATGGGGGTCTTCTCTCCGTAGCGCCTTCGGCCGGTCTTGCCCGCGCCAGCGCGCCTGACGGCGAAGAGGCCACCTTCTCGCTCGCCGTCACCCCGACCGCCGATCTACCGCTGCCGGTCGGGCCGGAAACGATCGCGCAACATTTTGAGATGATGGCGATCGCCGACAGCGGCGCCGTCCCGATCGAACCCGTCCCGCTCGGGGCGCTGTCGCCGGCATGGGCGTTTTCGGGACGCTCGACGGCGGACCTCCTCGCCGACGCCATCGACAACGCAAACCGCTCGCGCGCCTTCGGCGATGCGCTGACGCCGCAGGCCGCGCTGCTGCCGAGGGTAACCCTGAGCTGGAACGACGGCGCGCTTTCGTGGGCGCTGAACTCCGGTTCGGCGCTCGTCGACGCCGGCACGGCGCGGCAGTCCCTCTCCGCGCTTGTCGCCTACGACCTGGCGGGCGGCCACCAGCTTTCGCTCGCCGCCGCCACCACCCGCGACGAGGCGCTGTTCTCCGACCTGCCGAACGCGGGGGCCGACACCGGCTGGCAGGTGGGCGCAGGGGCCAACATCAACCTCGCCGATGTGGCCCGTTTCAACGCCGGCGTCGCCTACGGCGAAGGCCCGACGGCCGATCCCCTGGGCTCGTTCGGGCTTTCCGGCCGGACGCTCAATGGCGAGCCCGCGAGCCAGTGGGGCGCCAACGCAGGCCTCTCGTTCGACCTCTCCGATACCACCGGCGTCAGCCTCGGCGTGCTCTATCAGTCGGCGCTGGGCGACACCGCAAACCTCGCCGACCCGGCCACCAGCGCGCTCACCGCCCAGGCCAACGTCTACTGGGAGCCGATGACGCAGATGCGGCTCGGCTGGCAGGTGATGTGGGGCGAGAAGACCTACGACGATGCGGCGGGCGATCGCTCATCCGGCGAACTTCGCACCCAGTTCGGCGCCTGGTTCCGTTTCTAACGCCTCATCCCATCGTCCAAGAGATGCGTCCGGCCCGGGAATTCCCTTGACACCCGATCCCGCGCCATCCTCCATGGCCTCAGGCTCACGGCGTCGTGAACGGAGAGGTGGCTGGCGATGGATGCCGCGCTCAAGGTCAGCCGCGCGATCGACCTTCTCAACGGCTTCTTCGCGCAGATCGCCGACTGGCTGGTGCTGCTGGCGAGCCTGATCTGCGCCGTCAACGCCATGCGGCGGTACGCGCTGTCGGAAAGCTCCAACGCCTGGCTTGAGATCCAGTGGTACATGTTCGCCGGCATGGTGCTGCTGGGCGCGGCCTACACGCTCAAGACCAACAACCATGTACGGGTGGACATCATCTATTCGATCGTGACCCCGCGCAACCGCCTGTGGATCGACCTGTTCGGCCTCGTGTTCTTCCTGATGCCGGCGATGCTGACGCTGGCGTGGATGTCGTGGCCCTACTTCGTGCAGTCGTGGGACGCGGGCGAAATCTCCGCCAATGCTTCCGGCCTGATCCGCTGGCCGGTGAAACTGCTGCTTCCCGTGGGCTTCGGGCTTGTGGCGCTGCAGGGTGTTTCGGAAATCATCAAGCGCATCGCGGCGCTGAACGGGCGCTACGTCGTCGAAACGAAATACGAAAAGCCGTTGCAGTAGGGGCGCGCGGGGGAGATGAGCAACGAGGCGCTTCTGGAGCTGATGCCGCCGCTGATGTTCGCCGGCCTGCTCATCTTCATGCTGATCGGCTTTCCGGTGGCGTTCTCGCTCGCCGCCGTCGGCCTGTTCTTCGCCGCGGTCGCGATCGAGCTCGGCTACTTCACCGCCAACTACATGCACGCGCTGCCGTCGCGCGTGTTCGGCATCCTGTCGAACGATCTGCTGCTCGCCATCCCGTTCTTCACCTTCATGGGCGCGATCCTCGAACGCTGCGGGCTGGCGGAAGACCTGCTCGAAGGCACCGGCCAGCTGTTCGGCTCGGTTCCCGGCGGGCTTGCCTATGCGGTGATCGTTGTGGGGGCGATTCTCGGCGCGATCACCGGAACGGTGGCGGCCTCGGTGATCGCCATGGGCATCATTTCGCTGCCGATCATGCTGCGCTACGGCTACAACCACCGCATCGCCACCGGCGTGATCGCGGCCTCCGGCACCATCACGCAGCTGATCCCGCCGTCGCTGGTGCTGATCGTGCTCGCCGACCAGATCGGGCGCTCGGTGGGCGACATGTACAAGGGCGCCATCGGCCCCTCGATCCTCCAGGTTCTGCTGTTCCTCGCCTTCATCTTTGCGGTGTCGATCTTCCGCCCGCACTACGTGCCGCCGCTGCCGCCGGAAGCGCGCACCCAGCACGGCTGGGCGCTATGGCGGCGGGTGCTGTGGGGCATGGTGCCGTCCATCGTGCTGATCTTCCTCGTGCTCGGCACGATCTTCCTCGGCCTCGCCACCCCCACGGAAGCGGGCGCCATGGGTGTGGTGGGGGCCATGGTGCTCGCCGCCATGAACGGCCGCCTCACCTGGCCGCTGATCCGCGAGGGCATGTCCACGACCATGACCATCACCGCCATGGTGGTGTTCATCCTCATCGGCTCCACCGTGTTCTCGCTGGTGTTTCAGGGCGTGAACGGATCGGTGTGGCTCGAACACCTCCTGTCTCACCTGCCGGGCGGGGCGACCGGCTTTCTGATCTTCGTCAACATCTTCATCTTCTTTCTGGCGTTCTTCCTCGACTTTTTCGAGATCGCCTTCATCGTCGTGCCGCTGCTCGCGCCCATCGCCGCCAAGCTCGGCATCGACCTCGTATGGTTCGGCGTGCTGCTGTGCGTGAACATGCAGACCTCGTTCATGCACCCGCCGTTCGGCTTCGCGCTGTTCTATCTGCGCGGCATCGCGCCGAGGGAGGTGAAGAGCTCCGACATCTACTGGGGCGCAGTGCCCTGGCTCTGCCTGCAACTCATCCTCGTCGGCATCGTCATCGCCTGGCCGGAGACCGTCACCTACTGGCTGGACAAGCCGAAGGAAATCGACCTCGACACCATCACGATCGAAACGCCGTCGCTGCCGACGCTGCCGGGCGGAGCGGCGCTGCCGCCGCCGGGGGGCTTGCCTGCGCCGGGCGGCCTGCCGCAACCGGCGATGCCGGACCTCTCGCAGCCGCCGAAGGTGCAGTGATCACTTTTTCCCGGACGTCTCGCGCTGGCGCGCCGCGGCTGCCCGCTCCTGGCGGCGTTTGCTCAGGCCCAGCCAGAACAGGGTGGCGAACACGGCGATCGACATGCCGTAGACGAAGATATCCATCAACAGGTCGGAACTCATGGCCAGCCGGCTCCCTGCGCGCACGGGAGAAATGAACCAGCGCGGGGCGATCCGTCAAGCGAGGGCTGATCCACCCGCAGGGCCGGTGCGTTCAAAGGCCATGATGAGCAGACGCACCGTTCTCAGCGCCATTCTTGCGGCCGCCGCCGCACCGTTCCTGCCCCACGACAAGGCCAGGGCGGCGCAGGCCGCCGCGGCCGCGGACGCCTGGGCGTTTACGTTCGCCGGGTTCGACGGCAAGCCGCTGCCGCTGGCCGACTACCGCGGCAAGGTGCTGCTCGTCGTCAACACCGCCACCGAGTGCGGTTTCTCGCCCCAGTTCAACGGGCTGGAGGCGATCTGGCAGCGCTACGGCAAAGACGGACTGGTGGTCGTCGGCGTCCCCTCCAACGACTTCGGCGGCCAGGAGCCGCGCGAGGGCGAGGAGATCGCCCGGTACTGCAAGCTCAACTACGGCGTCACCTTCCCGCTCGCCGATCGCACGCCCGTCTCGGGCGCAGACGCGCACCCGTTCTACGCCTGGGCGAAGGATGTCACCGGCTCGGCGCCGATGTGGAACTTCCACAAGTACCTGGTCGGCCGCGATGGCAGGCTGATCGCCGCCTACGGCTCCATGACCACGCCCGAATCGGCGAAGGTCACCCAGGCGATCGAGAGCGCACTGGCGCAGGCCGCGCCGTCGCAGTGACGCCGGGTCGCCCGCTCACCACAGCAATCCGCCGGTGTTGTGTTCCACAAGGCGATTGAGCTTGCCCCTGATTGTGGCCGCGTCCTCTCCGTAGGAGATCGTTCCGAAGAATTCGCCGTTGCCATCCATCAGGTAGACGAGCGCGGTGTGGTCCATGGTGTAGGAGCCGTCGCTCGTCGGCTGCTTGCGGTGGAAGACGCGGAATGTCCTGGTGATTTCCGACAGTTCCCCGGCATCCGCCGGGCGCAGCGCCACCACCCGGTTGTCGAAGCTCTCCATATAGGCTTTCAACGCCTCGGGCGTGTCCCGGTCCGGGTCGACCGTGACGAAAAACGCCGGGATGCCGGCGCCGGCCTCGCCCATCTCCTTCAGCGCGCCGGTGAGCGTGTAGAGCGTCGTCGGGCCCACCTCAGGGCAGTGGGTGGAGCCGAAGAAGATGACGTAGGGCTTGCCCTTCAGCGTTTCGCTGTCCACCACCTCGCCTGACGCCGACACGAGCCTGAACGGCCCGCCGACCAGCGCCTTGCCCTGCGAGGTGGCGTGCGGCCCCTGCGTCAGCAGCCAGAGCGCGCCGGTGGCCCCGGCCAGCACGACCGCGAGCATGGCGACGAGAACAACGAGGCGGCGGGACATCGGTTTCTCCTCAATGCGACGCGCCGTGCGCGGGTTCTTCATGGCCCATCTCCTCGACGGCGAACTCGACCGGCACCGTGCCCGCCCTTTCAAAGGTGAGCGTGCCCTTGAACACGCTCCCCGGCGCGGGCGCGGACTTGAGCCCTATCAGCATGAGGTGCAGCGACTTCGGCTTCAACTCCACCGTCGCCCCGGCGGGAACGGCAATGCCGCCCGCCACCTCGGCCATTTCCATCACGTCGCCCACCATCTTCATCTCGTGAAGCTGGACGCTTTCGGCGATCTCCACCGTCGCCGACATCAGCCGGTCGTCGGCGTTGCCGGTGTTGACGATCTTCAGGAACCCGCCGGCCACCTTCGCGCCGGCGGGCGTGGCGCGTGTCCACGGGTGGACGATGGTGAGATCGCCCGCCTTGATCTCATGGGCGGCGGGCGACAGCGCAGCGACGGTGAGCGCGGCGGCGAACGCGATCTGCGCGGCGAGCGCAAGCGCCCGGCGGCGCGACAGAAGGGACAAGGACGTCATGGGTGACGGTCTCCTGAAGCATTGATGGCGGCGGCGCAACGCGCCAGCGTGAACGGGGTGAAGGCTTTATGCGCGCGATCGCGGAGTCGGCGAACGCTGGCGGAGACGGCGGATCCGGGAGCGGCCGGGAGCAGCGTCGCCAGCGCCGGGAGGAAACAGAGCACGGCCGTTGCGAGCGAGATCGCCCGCGCCTGGCGCTGCAACGTGAGAACAAGCTGCGTCATCGTCGTCAGCCTTTGACGGAGACGCGCGGCCGGGTCAATTGCGCCGGATCGTCGCTGCCGGATGGCCGCTGCCGGGGCCTTGCGCAACCGGCCCCTCAGGGCGGCTGAAGCATCATCCCGCCAGGTGGATACCACTTGGCGGAAAAAGATGATGCGAATACAAGCAGATGGAGCGGCCGGCCTGATCCAGTCAGGCCGACTGCCGCTCTAGCGGCGGGGCGCAATATGCGCTATCTGCGAAACGCCGCGCCGCGCCCGGCCCCGTAGCTCAATTGGATAGAGCAGCAGCCGTCGAAGCTGATGGTTG
>DAIODI010000158.1:0-6811 GCA_036746875.1 Aestuariivirgaceae bacterium
CGCTTCGAGCCTGCGCTCCCCGCCGGCGGGCCCTCGCCGTGGCGGCTCGGCCGCGATGCGCTCGACGAGCGGCTCCCCGCCGCCGGGCTCGATCCTTCCTGCGTCCATGCGGTGCTGCCCGGCTCTCCCCTCGACATCGCCGCCGCCATGGGCTTCTGCGCCGCGCTCGCGGTGCGCCGCCTCGTGAGCGCGGGCGAGGGCGACGCCCGCCCGGTGCTGTGGGGGCGCCAGACGCTGATGACGCGCGAGGCGGGCCGCCTCCACGGCCACGGCCTCGCCGCGCTGGGCCTGCCGCACCGCCGCCTCGTCACGGTGTCGCTCAGGACACCGGCGGCCGTGCTGTGGACCATCGAGGAGGCGCTGAAGTCGAAGGCGCTCTCCGCCGTCGTCGCCGACGCCGATCCGGCGAGGCTCGATCTCGCCGCCGTGCGCCGCCTCGTGCTCGCCGCCGCCGCCGGCGCAACCCCGGCGATCCTCTGCCTGCCGAAGCCGTGCCCCGGCGCCGTGGCCGGCGCGCACACGCGCTGGCAGGTGGCGGCGGCCGTTTCGCAAGGCCCGGCGTTCGACCCGGAGGCGCCTGGCCTTCCCGCCTGGACGATCGAACTTCAGCGTTGCCGGGGCGGCCGGCCGGGCGACGCTTCAGCGGAGTGGCATCATGCGTCGCATCGTTTCTCTGTGGCTGCCGCACTTCCCGGTGGAGCGCCTGGCGCGCGCCCGCCGCAAGACGAGCGCGCCCCCGCCGCCGGAGGCCGCGCCGTTCGCGCTGGTTAGCGCCGGGGCGAAGGGCCTCGCCCTGGTTGCGGTGAACGAGGCGGCGGCGCGCAGCGGCCTCGGTCCGGGCCTCAGGCTCTCCGATGCCCGCGCCCGCGTGCCCGGCCTCGCCAGCGAACTGCACGAGCCGGCGCAGGACGCCGCGAGCCTTTTGTCGCTTGCCCGCTGGATGGAGCGCTGGACGCCCTCGGTCTCGCTCGACCCGCCGGACGGCCTTACCCTCGACGCCACCGGCCTTGCCCACCTGTTCGGCGGCGAGGCGCTGTATCTCGCCTCGATCCGCGAGAAGCTCATCGCGCTCGGCGTCACCGCCAGGCTCGCCATGGCGGGCAACGCCACCGCGGCGCGCGCGCTCGCCCGCCATGCGCCGGCGGCCTCGCTCGCCACCATCGCGCCGCCGGGGGAGGAGCGCACGGCCCTCGCCGCGCTTCCCGTGGCGGCGCTGCCGCTCGCCGCCGAAACGGTGGAGACGCTGAACCGGCTGGGGCTGAAGCGCATCGGCGACCTCTATCCGATCCCGGCGGCCGCACTCGCCCGGCGCTTCCGCACCAAACCCGGCGCGGGCGAGGTGACGGGGGCGCTCGACCGGGCGCTCGGCATCGAGGACACGCCGCTGTGTCCGTATGCGCCGCCGCCGCGCTTCTCGGTGCGCCACGCCGTGGTGGAGCCGCTCGCCTCGCCCGAGGGCCTCGCCGCGATGGTGGGCGAACTCGCCGCCGCGCTGTGCCGCCAGCTCACGGCGCAGGGGCAGGGGGCGCTGCGGCTCGTGCTCAAGCTCTACCGGGTGGACGGCGGGCGTCTGGCGCTGCCGCTGGGGCTTGCCGCGCCGAGCCGCGACCAGCGCCACCTCGAACGGCTGATCGCGCCTCGCCTTGAGGGCCTCGACATGGGCTTCGGCGTCGACGCCGGAAGCCTCGACGCCACCGAAACGGGACCGCTCGACCTGCGCCAGACGAGCCTCGCCGACGATCCCGCCCGCGATCCCGCCGCTCTCGCCCGGCTTGCCGACCGGCTCGCCAACCGGCCGCAGGACGCCGCCGCGATGGCGGCGCTCACGCCCGTCGCAAGCCACCTGCCGGAGCGCGCCGAAACCGCCGCGACGGGGTTCGCCGAGCCTTCCGCCCCGCCGCCGTCGCCGCCCGCGCCGCCGGGCGATGCGCCGCCGCGCCCGCTCCTGCTCCTCGCTCCGCCGGAAGCGGTGGCGGTGATCGCCGCGGTGCCGGACGGGCCGCCCATGCGCTTCACCTGGCGTCACCGGGCGCACCAGGTGGCGCGCGCCGACGGGCCGGAGCGCATCGCCCCCGAATGGTGGCGCGAGGGCACGCCCACCCCACGCGGGCGCACGCGCGACTACTACGTGGTGGAGGACAGGGACGGGCGGCGCTACTGGCTCTACCGTGAGGGCCTTTATGGCGATCCCGGCGAGGCGCTACCCGCCTGGTACATCCACGGGCTGTTTCCGTGACCGTCCCGTTCGCCGAACTCGCCGCGCTGAGCAACTTCACCTTCCTCGAAGGCGCCTCGCACCCCGAGGAGATGGTGGCGCAGGCCCGCCAGCTCGGCCTTGCCGCCCTTGGCCTTGCCGACCGCAACAGCATGGCGGGGCTGGTGCGCGCCCACGTTGCGGCCAGGGCGCACGGCCTTGCGTTCGTCCCCGCCGTAAGGCTCGATCTCGAAGGCGTGGAGCCGTGGCGCGCCGAAACCGAACCCCCACCCGCGCCACCATTCGCACCGGCGCTGTCGCTCGTCGCCTGGCCGAAGGACCGCGCCGCCTACGGCCGCCTCGCCCGCGCCGTCTCGGAAGGCCAGCGGCGGGCGGCGAAGGGCCGCTGCCGCCTGACGCTCCCTGACGTGGCGGACGCCGCGGAAGGCTCGCTGTTCGCGCTGCTGCCGCCGCCGGGCATGCCGGACGAGGCGTTCGCGCGTCTCCTCGCCGCCGTGCGCGATCATCTGCGAGCGCCGCTCCACCTCGCCGCCGCCATGCACCGCCACGCCCGCGCCCGCGCAAGGCTCAATGCGCTCGCCGATCTCGCCCGCAAGGCCCGTACGCCGCTCATCGCCACCAACCTGCCGCTCTACCACCACCCGGCGCGGCGGCCGCTCCAGGATGTGGTGACGTGTATCCGCGAGGGCGTCACCATCGCCACGGCGGGGTTGCGGCTTCAGGCGAACGCCGAGCGGCGCCTGCGCGCGCCCGACGAGATGCTGCGGCTGTTCCGCGGCCACGAGGCGGCGGTGGAGCGGACCGCCGGGATCGCCGCGCTGTGCCGGTTCTCGCTCGATGAACTGAAGTACGAATACCCCGACGAACCCGTGCCGAAGGGGATGAGCCCGCAGGCGCACCTGGAAACACTGACCTGGGAGGGCGCCAGGGAGCGCTATCCGAAGGGCGTCCCGGCGAAGGTGCGCGAGATGGTTACGCGCGAACTCGCCCTCATCGGCAAGCTCGGCTACGCGCCGTATTTCCTCACCGTCCACGACATCGTGCGCTTCGCCCGGTCGCAAGAGCCGCCGATCCTCTGCCAGGGGCGCGGCTCGGCGGCCAACTCGGCGGTGTGCTACTGCCTCGGCGTCACCGCCGTCGATCCGGCGCAGATCGATCTCCTGTTCGAGCGCTTCATCTCGGAGGAGCGGAAAGAACCGCCCGACATCGACATCGACTTCGAGCACGAGCGGCGCGAGGAGGTGATCCAGTACATCTACGCCCGCTACGGCCGCGAGCGCGCCGGCCTCGCCGCCACCGTCATCTCCTATCGCGGGCGCAGCGCCGTGCGCGAGGTGGGCAAGGCGATGGGCCTTTCCGAGGACGTGACGGCGGCGCTCGCCTCGATCGTGTGGGGCCGGATGCGCGAGGAGACGGGCGGCCATCGCCTGAAGGAGAAGGGCCTTGACCCCGCCGATCCGTTGCTCGCCCGGGCGCTCGATCTGGCGGGCGAGATCGAGGGCTTCCCGCGCCACCTCTCCCAGCACGTCGGCGGCTTTGTGCTGACGCGCGGGCGGCTCGACGAAACCGTGCCCATCGGCAACGCGGCGATGGAGAACCGCACCAACATCGAGTGGGACAAGGACGACATCGACGCGCTCGGCATCCTCAAGGTGGACGTGCTGGGGCTGGGGATGCTCACCTGCATCCGCAAAGCCTTCGACCTGATCGCCGGGTGGTCGGGCGAACGCTTCACGCTGGCGAGCGTGCCGCGCGAGGACCCGGCGGTGTACGACATGCTGTGCCGGGCCGACTCCGTCGGCGTGTTCCAGGTGGAGAGCCGGGCGCAGATGAACATGCTGCCCAGGCTGAAACCCCGCTGCTTCTACGACCTCGTCATCGAGGTGGCGATCGTGCGCCCCGGCCCGATCCAGGGCGACATGGTTCACCCCTATCTGCGCCGCCGCCAGGGCCTCGAGCCGGAGGAGTATCCCGCGCCCCATCCGGCGCATGGGCCCCCCGACGAGCTGCGCGCCGTGTTGGGGCGCACCAAGGGCGTGCCGCTGTTCCAGGAACAGGCGATGAAGCTCGCCATGGTGGCGGCCGGCTTCACGCCGGGCGAGCTGAACGAGCTGAGGAAGGCCATGGCGACGTTCCGCCGCCGCGGGACCATCGGCCGGCTCGAGGCGAAGATGGTCAACCGCATGGTGGAGCGCGGCTACGAGCGCCAGTTCGCGGAGCGCTGCTTCAACCAGATCAAGGGGTTCGGCGAGTACGGCTTTCCGGAGAGCCACGCGGCGAGCTTCGCGCACCTCGTTTACGTCTCCGCCTGGCTGAAGCGCCATCATCCGGCGGCGTTCGCGGCGGCGCTGCTCAACTCGCAGCCGATGGGCTTCTATGCGCCCGCCCAGATCGTGCGCGACGCCCGCGAGCACGGCGTTACGGTGCGCGCTCCCGACGTGAACCTGAGCGATTGGGACGCGACGCTCGAACGCGACCCCGCCGCGCCGGGCCCGGTGCTGCGGCTGGGTTTGCGCGCGGTGGACGGACTGGCGCAGGCGCAGGCGCAGGCGGCGGTGGCGGCGCGGGCCGGCGGCCCTTACGCCGCGCTTGCGGAGGTGCGCGAGCGGGCGGGCGTCACCGCCGCCACCCTGGAGCGGCTCGCCGAGGCGGACGCCTTCCGCTCCATCGGCATCGACCGCCGCCAGGCGCTGTGGCAGGCCAAGGGGCTGGCGAAGGCCAAGCCCTTGCCGCTGTTCGCCGCCGCCGGCGCGCCGTCCGAGGGGAGCGACCTGCCGGTGACGCTGCCCGGAACGCCGCTCGGCGAGCACGTCGTCGCCGACTACCAGACGCTGAAGCTGTCGCTCAAGGCGCACCCCATGGCTCTTCTGCGCGATAACTTCCAGGGCGAGGGCGCGCTCACCACCGCGGCGCTGAACAGCCGGCCGGATGGCCGCGTGGCGACGGTGGGCGGCGTGGTGCTGGTGCGCCAGCGCCCGGGCTCGGCGAAGGGGGTGGTGTTCATCACGCTGGAGGACGAGGCGGGCGTCGCCAATCTCGTCATCTGGCCGAAGACGCTTGCGCAGTATCGCCCGACCATCATGGGCGCGCGGGTGATGCTGGCGAAGGGCCGCATCCAGCGCCACGAGGATATCGTGCATCTCATCGCCTGGCGGCTTGAGGACCGCACCCACTGGCTCATGAAGCTCTCCGACCGGGCGGGACTGCCGGCGCTCGCCCGCGCCGACGAGGTGGCGCGGCCCGCCGGCGACCGCCACCCGCCCGGGCCCCGCCATCCGCGCAACGTCAGGGTGATCCCCAAATCGCGCGATTTCCACTGACCGTGCAGGCGCTATACTGGCGCGAGCGCACTCACGCCGCCGGAGATACCGCCGCCCATGTCCGCCGCCTTTCCCGCCCTGTTCCAGCCGCTCACGCTTCGCCACAAGACGCTCAAGAACCGCATCGTGTTCGGCGCCCACACCGCCAACATGTCGGACATGGGGCTGCCGGGCGAACGCCACCGCGGCTACTACGAGGAGCGCGCCATCGGCGGGGCGGCGATGATCGTGGTGGAGCCCGCGCCGGTGCACCGCACCGCGGTGCTGACCCGCGGCAACTTCCGGCACTCGACCGACGAGATCATCCCGCACTTCCGCAAGATCACCGAGGCCGTTCACAGCCACGGCGCGGTGATCTGCCACCAGCTCTACCACGTCGGCCAGCACGGCGACTTCGACAACTCCTGGGAACCGAACTGGTCGCCCTCCGGCCTGCCGTCGTTCCACGATTCCGACGGCAGCCACGCCATGACCGAAGCCGAGATCGAGGAGGTGATCGAGGGGTTCGTCGAGGCGGCGCGCCGCGCGAAGGCGTCGGGCTTCGACGGAGTGGAGATCTTCGCCGCCTATAACGCCATCGTCGATCAGTTCTGGCTGCCCTTCAACAACCGCCGCGATGACAGGTGGGGCGGCTCGTTCGAGAACCGCATGCGGTTCTCGCGCGTCATCCTCGAACGCATCCGCAAAATGGCGGGCGAGGACTTCATCATCGGGCTCGCCGTCAACATGGACCCGGGCGTGAAGGTGTCGCAGACGATCGAGCAGTTGCAGGAGATCGTCGCCTGGCACGACGAGCGCCAGCTCATGGACTACGTCACCTGCGGGACGGGGAGCTACTTCTCGTTCGGCGGCATCATCCCCAACGTGTTCTTCGCCGACAAGCTGGGCGCGCCGCACGCCGAGGCCCTGAAGCGGGTGGTGAGGCACGCCAGGGTGCAGTGCGAAAGCCACATCCGCACGCCGGAGAACGCCAACTACGTCATCGCCTCGGGTCAGGCCGACACCGTCTCGATCGTGCGCGGCCAGATCGCCGATCCGCACCTCGCCAGCAAGGCGAAGGCGGGGCGCGCCGACGATATCCGCCCCTGCCTCTCCTGCAACCAGATGTGCTGGGGGCGGCGCTACCGCGACTACTGGATCTCCTGCCTCATCAATCCGAGCGCGGGGCGCGAGTTCGAGTGGGGCGGCGACCGCTTCACCCCGGCGGCGAAGCCGAAGCACGTGCTGGTGATCGGCGGCGGCGTGGCGGGGCTTGAGGCGGCGCGGGTGGCGGCGG
>DAIODI010000159.1:0-6497 GCA_036746875.1 Aestuariivirgaceae bacterium
CATGTGAGCGATCCTGCGCGCCTGCCCCTGTGGCGACGCGCGCGGCGGCGACGGCGAGCGCGGCGACGGCGAGGGCGGGGCGCAGCGTGCGCGGCATGGGTCAGCGGTCTCCGGTTCCCGAATCGTCGGCCCGCCTGTGGTTCCACGAACGGCGGCCTTTGCGCAACGAGGACCCCCGGCAAGGTTTCATCAATCATGCGTCACCTAACTTGATAGCAAGGCCGAAACCCGGCAAAGTCGCACCAACAGCAAGGGCTGCGGCGCACCCGGCGCGAAAGCCCGCCCACAGGACCAGACGATGACCAACGCCTCGCGTCTCCTTGCCGTGTCGCTTGCCGCAATCGCGTTCGCCCTGCCGCAGGAGGCGCGGGCGACGGCCTCCACCTCCGAGCCGGTGCTGGCCACGGGATCGCTCTCCGGAAGCTATCTCGCCGGATGGTACGCGGCGAGACAGCGCGACAATCCCTCCGCCGCCGCCTACTTCGCCCGGGCGCTGGAGCTCGATCCGCAAAACCCGGTGCTGATCGAGCGCGCCTTCGTGAACGAGGTGGCGTCGGGCAACATCGATCGCGCGAGCGACCTGGCGCAGGAGGTGATCGGCTTCAGCCCGCAGCACCGCATGGCGCGCATTGTGCTGGGCGCGATCGAGATCAAGGCCGGCAACCACGCCGCGGCGCGCGAGCACTTGCAGAAGGCTTCGTTCACCCCCGTCGGCGAACTCACCGCCGGGCTGCTTTCGGCCTGGGCGTTCGCCGGCGACAATGATCTTGCCGGCGCCGTGCAGGCGCTCGAAATTCTGAACAAGCAGGAAACGTTCGCCGGGTTCAAGCTGTTCCACGCCGCGCTGATCACCGATCTTCTGAACGGCGACACGACCGAGGCCCGCTACCGCGCCGCCATGGACAAGGCCGGCAACTCGCTGCGGGTGATCCAGGCCTACGGCAACTTCCTCCAGCGCACCAAGGGGCCCGACGAGGCCCTCATGGTCTACGAGGCGTTCCTCGCCGAAAGCCCGCGCAATCCGCTGGTGCTCGACGCCATCGCCAGAGCCCCCGGCGCCGGCCGCACCGAGCGGTTCATCGGCACAGCCCGCGACGGGGCGGCGGAAGTCATGTTCTCGCTCGCCAGCTCGCTCGCCGACGAGCAGAGCATCGAGGTGGCCCTGTTCTACGCCCAGCTCGCCAACTGGCTGAAGCCCGACTTCACCGTGGCGCAGCCGCTGCTCGGCGAAATCTACGAGGACCTGGAGCGCCACGAACAGGCGATCGCCGCCTACGAGCAAGTGGCGAAAAACCCGGTGCTCTCGCCAAGCGCCGAAATCCAGATCGCCGGCAACCTCGACCAGCTCGGCCGCAAGGACGAGGCGGTGAAGACGGTCTCCGATCTGGTGGCGCGACAGCCGAAGAACTTCGAGGCGCTGCTGGCGCTGGGCAACCTCCAGCGCGGCAACGAGCGCTGGACGGAAGCCGCCGACGCCTACACGCGCGCCATCGCCGCTCTCGGCCCCGACTTCGGCAGGCGCCAGTGGACGGTGCTCTACTTCCGCGGCATCGCCTACGAGCGCGCCGGCGAGTGGGACAAGGCGGAGGCCGATTTCCGCAAGGCGCTGGAGTTCGAGCCCGACCAGCCGCAGGTCTTGAACTACCTCGGCTATTCGCTGATCGAGAAGCGGCGCAACCTCAACGAGGCGCTGCTGATGGTGCGCAAGGCGGTGGAGCTTCGTCCCAACGACGGTTACATCGTGGACAGCCTCGGCTGGGCCTATTACCAGCTGGGCGACTATGAGCAGGCGGTGCAGCAGCTTGAGCGCGCGGTTGAGCTCCGCCCGGAAGATCCGGTGATCAACGACCACTATGGCGACGCGCTGTGGCGGGTGGGCCGCAAGCTCGAGGCGAAGTTCCAGTGGCAGCACGCCAAGGACAACGACCCCGAACCGAAAGACCTCGTCATCATCGAGAAGAAGCTGAGGGAAGGCCTGCCCGATCTGCCGCCGCCCGCGCCGGCGGCGAGCGGCGACAACCAGAACAAGCTCTGACGGTTCGGCGCGGACCGGGCGCGCGGCGCACGGGCGGCCCATGCTGCGCGAGTTCGCAGCGGCGAAGATCAACCTGGCGCTGCACGTCACCGGTCGGCGCGCCGACGGCTATCACCTGCTCGATTCGGTTGTGGCGTTCGCCGCCGTGGGGGACACGCTGACGCTGGAGCCGGCGGCGGCGTTCTCGCTGACGATCACCGGCCGGTTTGCGCTTGGCCTGCCGGCGGACAGCGACAATCTGGTGATGCGGGCGGCGGCGGCGCTGGTCGAACGCTTCCCAGCCCTGCCGCGCGCGGCGATGCGCCTCGACAAGGCGTTGCCGGTGGCGTCGGGCGTCGGCGGCGGCTCGGCGGACGCGGCGGCGGCGATCCGGGCGGTGTGCAGGGCCGGCGGCGTCGATCCGGACACCGGCGAGATGGCGGCGCTGGCGCTGGCGCTCGGCGCCGACGTGCCGGTGTGTCTGGAGGGCCGCGCCTGCCGGATGTCGGGGATCGGCGAGGCCATCGCGCCGATGCCGCTCGGCGAGCGGCTGCCGGCGGCGCTCGTCAACCCCGGGGTGCCGGTCGCGACGGCGGCGGTGTTCCAGGGGCTTGGGCTGGCGAAGGGGACGGACGGCTACGCGCCGCTGCCGGCGCGCAGTGGATCGCTTCTCGGCTGGCTCGAGGCGTGCCGCAACGATCTTGAGCCGGCGGCGGTGGCCATCGCGCCGCTCGTGGGCGAGGCGCTCGCCGCGCTGCGCGCCACGCCGGGTGCGCGGCTGGCACGGATGTCGGGATCGGGCGGCACCTGCTTTGCGCTCTACGGGTCGATGGACGAGGCCGAAGCGGCGGCGGCCGTGCTCAGCCGCCCCGGCTGGTGGGCGGTGGCCACGACGCTGGGCGACGCGCCCGGCGTCGTGTAGGAAGAGCCTCGTCGAGCAAGCGAATGGACGGGCCGGTTCCGGCCGAACCGAGAACCCTCGCCGCCGCAACTCAGTTCAGTTTTGAGCGAAGACCGGCGACGGCGTCCTCCACGAGGCGGGCGCCCGCCGCCCCCTTCGTCTGCTCGCCGATGATCTGTGCAGCCGCCGCGATGGCGCGGTCGGCGGCAGCGGCGCGCACTTCCTTGACGGCCTGGGCTTCCGCCTGGGCGATCTTGTCCTCGGCCATGCGGGTGCGGCGCTCCACCGTCTCGGTCAGCTTGCGCCGCGAGTCCTCGGCGAAGAGCTGCGCGTCGGTTTTGGCGCGCTCCACGATGACGGCGGCTTCCCTGGTGGCGTCGGCGCGCTTCCTCTCGTAGTCGGCGAGCAGCGCCTGGGCCTCGTCGCGCAGGCGGCGGGCCTCGTCGAGTTCGCTGCGGATGCGCCGCGCCCGGTCGTCGAGCGCGCCGCCGACAGTGCGGTGGGCGCCGAAGTAGACGACGACACCGAAGAACAGGATCAGCGCGACGAGAGCCCAGAATGATGCGTCCATGGTTTCCTCCCCGCTCAGCCGCCGGACACGGCCTTGAGCGCGCGCTTCACGGCGGCGGCGTCGGGCGCTGCGCCGACGAGGCGCTGCACGACGTCCGCGGTCACGTCCTCGGCGATGCGTTCAACCTCGGAAAGCGCCCTGGTCTTCATGTCGCGGATGCGCGTCTCGGCGTCGGCGATGCGGGCCTCGATGTCTGCCTCGACCCTGGCGCGTTCGGCGTCGAGCTCCCGCATCAGGGCGCTGCGCGACTCCTGGGCGATGGCGTTGGCCTTGGCGCGGGCTTCCGCCAGCGCCTGCTCGTAGGCGGCGGCGGCCTGTTCTGACGCGTTCTTCAGCCGCTGCGCCTCCATCAGGTCGCCGCGGATGCGGTCCGAGCGCAGTTTCATGCCAGATTCAAGCCGCGGCAGGATGACCCGCGACATCAGGTAGTAGAGCAGGCCGAAGCTGATGACGAGCCACAGCAGCTGCGAGGGGTAGTGCTGGGTGTCGAGCGGCGGAAAAACGCCCGTAGGCCCGCCCCCGTGGCCGGGAACCTCGGTGCCCGCAGTGGTTTGTTCGGTGGTCGCCATGGCCGGTCGTCCTCGGTCGGTAATGCACCCGGCGCGGTGGCGACATCACCGCCGCGCCGGGGTCAATCTGTCAGCACCCCCCGGAGAGGGCGCGGCTGGTCAGGTGAACAGCAACAGCAGCGCGATGACGAGCGAGAAGATGCCGAGCCCTTCCGCCAGCGCCGCGCCGATCAGCGCGTTGGTGAACTGGGCGCCGGCCGCCGACGGCTTGCGCAGCGCGCCCGCCAGGTAGTTGCCGAAGATGTGGCCCACACCGATACCGGCGCCGCCCATGCCGATGCAGGCGATGCCGGCGCCAATCATCTTCGCAGCCTCGACTTCCATGTCACTCTCCTCGTGTTGTCGATGGTTGGTTGTGTTGGGGATGGATGAAACCGTTCAGTGATGCGGATGCAGCGCGTCCTTCAGGTAGACGCAGGTGAGGACGGCGAACACGAACGCCTGGAGGAACGCCACCAGGAATTCGAGCGCGGTGAGAGCCACCGCCATCGACAGCGGAAAGATGGAGCCGAGGACGCCGGCGAAGCCGAGCGTCGACAGCGACACTACAAAGCCCGCGAACACCTTCAGCACGATGTGGCCGGCGAGCATGTTGCCGAACAGGCGCAAACCCAGCGACACCGGACGCGACAGGAACGAAATGATCTCGATCAGCGAGATGAACGGCAGGATGACGATGGGCACGCCGTGCGGCACGAACAGCTTGAACCAACCCAGCCCGTGCTTGGCGAGGCCGATGCCGATCACCAGCAGGATGACGAAGAGCGCCAGCGCTCCGGTGACGATCACCTGGCTGGTGACGGTGAAGAAATAGGGGAACATGCCGAGCATGTTGGCGAGCAGCACGAACGAGAACAGGCTGAAGATCAGCGGGAAGTAGGTCTTGCCCTCCTCGCCGAGAATATTCTTCACCATGTTGTCGACGAATTCGTACCACACCTCCCCGACCGACTGGAGCCGCGACGGCACCAGCTCGCGGTTCTGCGAGGCGAGATAGAGCAGGCCGGTGGCCGTGCCGACGGCGGCGAACATGAAGAAGGCCGAGTTCGTGAACGCGAACGTCATGCCGCCGGCCTCGAACAGCTCGGCCCAGTTCTTGATCTGAAACTGGTGCAGCGGATCGTTCGCCATCACTTCCTCTCGCCGTGCTCGTCGCCGGACGGCCGGCCCTGATCGTTCAACCGTTCACTGGCAGGGGGGACCTTGCCCGCCTGCCGCGCCATGCTCAGGATGCCTGCCGCAAAGCCCAGAAGCAGGAAGACGATCAGCCCGAAGGGCGACGAACCCGCAACCTGGTCGATGAGCCAACCGATCCCCGCGCCCACAAGCACCGCGCCGACGAACTCCGACGCCAGCCTCACCGCCACCCCGTAGCCGTCGCCCGAGGGCTCGGCCGGCGGCGGAAAATGCTGGGACGTCTCGGCCTCAAGCCTCGTCGAGAGATCGTCGAGACGGTTGGCGAGCGCCCGTTCCTCCGCCTGGATGCCCTCGACCTCCGGATCGCGCCTGCCGCGTACCATCCCACTTCTCCCGGACCCCGGCCCGGACCCCGGATTTCGTGTGACGACTTGGACAAACGACCGGCGGCCGCGACGAACGGCGCCTGAAGACGGGCCGGACCATAGTTGCCGGTCCCGCCCCTGTCAAGGATCGCCACAATCATCACAAAGTACTGATAGACCGGGATTTTATGGGATCTTGCTGCGCCGCGTCGTGGGGCTGATGCGGCGCTGCGCCGATCCGGCGCGCTCAGCTCGCCTCGCGCAGGCCCTCGGCGGTCCTGAGATCGACCGACACCAGCTGACTGACGCCGCGCTCGGCCATCGTCACCCCGTAGAGCCGATGCATCCGCGACATGGTGATGGGGTGGTGGGTGATGATCAGGAAGCGCGTGCCGGCGCGCTCCAGCATGGCGTCGAGCAGCGTGCAGAAACGCTCCACGTTGTGATCGTCAAGCGGCGCATCCACCTCGTCCAGCACGCAGATCGGCGACGGGTTGGTGAGGAACACCGCGAAGATCAGCGCCAGCGCCGTCAGCGCCTGCTCGCCGCCGGACAGCAGCGACAGCACCTGCGGGCGCTTGCCCGGCGGGTGAGCGAGGATCTCAAGCCCGGCCTCGAGCGGATCGTCGGACTCGATCAGCTGAAGCTCCGCCTCGCCTCCGCCGAACAGCGTGGTGAACAGCGCGCCGAAGTGCCCGTTGACGCTGGCGAAGGCCTCCATGAGCCGCTCGCGGCCCTCGCGGTTGAGGCTCGAAATGCCCTGCCGGAGCTTGGTGATCGCCTCGATGACGTCGGCGCGCTCGGTGGTGAGGCGTTCGAGTTCGGCCCCGACCGCCTTCGCCTCCTCCTCGGCGCGCAGGTTGACCGCGCCGAGCCGCTCGCGCTGCTCCTTCAGCTGCACCCGCCTGCCGCCGAACTGCTCAAGGCCGGCGAGCGCGGC
>DAIODI010000159.1:6507-6807 GCA_036746875.1 Aestuariivirgaceae bacterium
AGCCCGCGGCCTCGGGCAGCGCCGCGGCGTCGCAGCGGTAGGTCTCGGCGATACGCCGCGCGATGGCGTCGCGCCGTTCCGCGGCCGCCTCGAGACGGGCCTCGAGCCGGGCGCGCTCGGCGCGCTTCGCGGAGAGCGCCTCCTGCGCGGCGCGGCTTTCGCTCTCCAGCGTCCTGACGCGGCCCTCGGCGGACGCGAGCGCGTCGGCGGCGTCGTTGCGGTCGCGTTCGGCCTCCACGAGCATCGACAGAAGCGTCGAGCGCCGCCCGGCGAAGCGGGCCGGGAGATCGGCCATCTCCG
>DAIODI010000160.1:0-6754 GCA_036746875.1 Aestuariivirgaceae bacterium
GCGCCGCAGAGGGAATCCCCCCCGAGTCAGCCTCAATGCGATTGGGTATTAGCCGCTCCCGCCCGGCGGCGCCAGCCGATTGGCCGTAAGTCTGACGGGGCCCCGTCTGGACAGGGGCGCAGGGTTGGGCGAACGATGACGCCGCAAACCGACTGACAGGGACAGGCGACGATGAGCCGTTATCATGAGGTTTACGCCAGCTGGAAACGCGATCCCGACACCTTCTGGGCGGAGGCGGCCCGAGCCATCGACTGGGTGAAGCCGTGGGACGCGGTTTCGGGCAAGGTGGACGGTCTCGACCGCTGGTTCATCGGCGCGGAATGCAACACCGCCTGGAACTGCCTCGACCGGCATGTGAAGGCCGGTCACGGCGGACGCACGGCGCTCATCTACGATTCGCCGATCACCGGAGCGAAAGCCGCGTTCACCTTCGCCGAACTCACCGACGAGGTGGCGACCTTCGCCGCCGCGCTCGAGGATCTCGGCGTGACGAAGGGCGACCGGGTGATCGTCTACATGCCGATGGTTCCGGAAGCCGTCATCGCCATGCTGGCCTGCGCCAGGCTCGGCGCGATCCACTCGGTGGTGTTCGGCGGCTTCGCCCCGAACGAGCTCGCCACCCGCATCAACGACGCCAGGCCGAAGGCGATCGTCTCGGCGTCCTGCGGCATCGAACCGGGGCGCGTCATCGCCTACAAGCCGATGCTCGACCAGGCGCTGGAGGTGGCGGCGCACCGCCCGGAAGCCTGTGTCATCCTGCAACGGCCGCAAGTGACGGCGGAGCTGAAACCCGGACGCGATCACGACTGGCGCGGCGTCGTTTCGGTCGCGCGCTCGTTCGGGCGCAAGGCCGATTGCGTGCCGGTCAAGGCGACCGATCCGCTCTACATCCTCTACACCTCGGGCACCACCGGCCAGCCGAAGGGCGTGGTGCGCGACAACGGCGGCCACATGGTGGCGCTGAAGTGGAGCATGGAGAACCTCTACGGCGTGAAGCCGGGGGAGGTGTTCTGGGCGGCGTCCGACGTGGGCTGGGTGGTGGGCCACAGTTACATCGTCTACGCGCCGCTGCTGCACGGCTGCGCCACGAGCTGTTTTGAGGGCAAGCCGGTGGGCACGCCGGACGCCGGGACGTTCTGGCGCGTCGTCGCCGAGCACAAGGTGGCGGCGCTGTTCACCGCGCCGCCCGCGTTTCGCGCCATCAAGAAGGAAGACCCCGACGGCGATTTCATCGGCAGGTACGATCTTTCGTCCCTGCGCACCCTGTTTCTCGCCGGCGAGCGCGCCGACCCCGACACCGTGAAATGGGCGGAGGAGAAGCTGAAGACGCCGGTGATCGACCACTGGTGGCAGACCGAAACCGGCTGGGCCATCGCCGGCAACCCGGTGGGCCTCGGCATGCTGCCGGTGAAGCACGGCTCGCCCACCGTGCCCATGCCGGGCTACGAGGTGCACATCCTCGACGAGGGCGGCCACGAGGTGGAGGCGGGGAAACTCGGGGCGATCTGCGTGAAGCTGCCGCTGCCCCCGTCCTGCCTGCCGACGCTGTGGAACGCCGCCGACCGGTTCCGCAAGAGCTACCTGTCGCACTTCCCCGGCTACTACGAGACGGCCGACGCCGGCTACCGCGACGCCGACGGCTACCTCTACATCATGGCCCGCACCGATGACGTCATCAACGTGGCGGGCCACCGGCTCTCCACCGGCGGCATGGAGGAGGTGCTGGCGGGCCATCCGAACGTCGCGGAGTGCGCTGTCGTCGGCGTCCACGACGCGCTCAAGGGCCAGACGCCGCTGGGTTTCATCGTGCTCAAGTCCGGGGTGACGAAGGAGCCGGCCGAGATCGAGAAGGAATGCGTCCAGCGTGTCCGCGACCAGATCGGAGCGGTGGCGGCGCTGCGCACCGTGATCACCGTCAAGCGGCTTCCCAAGACGCGCTCCGGCAAGATCCTGCGCCAGACCATGCGCAAGATCGCCGACCGGGAGGAGTGGAAGACGCCGGCCACCATTGACGACCCGGCGATCCTGGACGAGATATCCGCGGCGATGAAGCTCAAGGGGATCGGCGTCTGATCGTCCTCCCCTCACCCGCGGAGGACAAGGCGATGGGCAGGCTCGACGGCAGGGTGGCGCTGATCACCGGCGGGGCGAACGGCATCGGCAAGGCGTGCGCGCAGCGCTTCGTTGCGGAAGGCGCGCAGGTGGTGATCGCCGACGTGGCGCGCGAGGCGGGCGAGGCCGCCGCCAGGGAGTTGGGCGCCAACGCCCGGTTCGTCGCCTGCGACGTCGGATCGAAGGCGGAGGTGGACGCCATGGTGGCCGCGACCGTGGCGGCGTTCGGCGCCCTCGACGTGCTGGTGAACAACGCCGCGGTCATCAAGGCCGCCGACTTCCTCGACATTTCGGAGGCCGATTTCGACGCCGTGCTGCGGGTCAACCTGAAGGGCGCGTTTCTGGTGGCGCAGGCCGCCGCCCGGCAGATGGTGGCGCAGGCGAACGCCGGGCGAAAGCCGGGCGCGGTGGTCAACATGTCGTCGGTGAACGCGGTGTTCGCCATCGCCAACCAGGTGCCCTACACGCTGTCGAAGGGCGCTCTCAACCAGTTGACCAAGGTGATGGCGCTGGCGCTCGCGCCCCACGGGATCCGCGCCAACGCCATCGGGCCGGGCTCGATCATGACCGACATCCTCAAGGTGGTGATGAACGACGAGGCGGCGAAGGCCCGCATCCTGTCGCGCACGCCGCTGGGGCGCATCGGCGAGCCCTCGGAGATCGCGGCCATCGCCGCGTTCCTCGCCTCCGACGACGCGAGCTACATCACCGGCCAGACCGTCTACGCCGACGGTGGCCGTCTGCCGCTCAACTACACGGCGCCGGTGAAGGGGTGAACCTCACTCGACGACGATCACCTTGCCGGTGATCGCGCCTTCGACGCTCTTGGCGAAGGCTAGGCCGACCCGCTCCGACGGTACCGGCTCATGGCCGGGGAAGAGGCCTTCGTATTTCTTCGCCGAAACCTGAAGCAGGCCCGGGCTCACGACGTTGATCCGCAAGCCCCGCGGCAGCTCGATCGCCGCGCCGGTGACGAACCCGGCAAGCGCGGCGTTCACCGTCGCGGCGTTGGTTCCGCCGCGGATCGGGTCGCGGTCGAGCACGCCGGAGGTGAGGGTGAACGAGCCGCCGTCGGCCACATGCGGAATGCCGGCGAGCACGAGATCCACCTGGCCCATGAGCTTGCCGGTGAGGCCCGTCATGAACTGGTCGTGCGTCATGTGCGCAAGCGCGCCGAAGTGGACGTGTCCGGCGGCGCAGACGACGGCGTCCACTTCGCCGACCTTACGGTACATCGCCTCGATCGAGGCGCGGTCGGCGAGGTCCACCCTGACGTCGCCGGAACGCCCGGCGCGGATCAGCTCGTGGCGGCCGCCCAGCTCCCTGGCCGCCGCCGAACCCACGGCGCCGGTGGCGCCGACGATGAGAATACGCATGAGGTCACTCCTTGCTGGCGGCGTCGTCGGGCTTCAGAGGCTTGAGGCGCGAGAACACCGACTCAGCGTCGTAGGTGGGTTCGCGCGCGTCGCCCGCATCGGGCTCGGTCTCCTCCGGTTCGGCCTCGCGGATGGTCTCGGCGGCCGGCAGCAGCGTGCTCACCGGCGCGCCTGATTCCACCATGGCGCTGCCGGACTTGCGCGCCGCCTTGCGCACGGCGAGATCGAGTTCGAGCTGCGAGCACAGGCCGAGCGTCACCGGGTCCACCGGCTTGATGTTGGAGGCGTTCCAGTGCGAGCGGTCGCGGATCGACTGGATCGTCTGCTTGGTGGTGCCGACCAGCTTGATGATCGCCGCGTCGGGCAGTTCGGAATGGTTGCGCAACAGCCATGCGATGGCGTCCGGGCGATCCTGGCGGCGCGAAACCGGCGTGTAGCGCGGGCCGCGGCGCGGCTTCACCGGGATCGACACCTTGGACTCGAACAGCTTCAGGCGATGCTCGGGGTTGGCCTCGCCCGCCAGCAGCTCCTCGCGCGTCAACTGGCCGGAGGCGACCGGATCGAGGCCCTTGATGCCCTGCGCCACGTCGCCGTCGGCGATGCCCTTCACCTCCAGTTCGTGCAGATGGCAGAAGTCGGCGATCTGCCGGAACGTCAGGCCGGTGTTTTCGACCAGCCACACGGCGGTCGCCTTGGGCATGAGCGGCGGGTTGGTCATGGCACGTCTCCTTCGGGCGCCGCCGGTCGTGCGTCATCAAGCGGCGGTCAGGCTTCAAGGGTTCAGGGAAGAACGGGGTTATACGGCGCGCCACGCCCGCGCGCAATCGGCAACCACGGCCGCTCACACGGCGGTGAGCACGATCTTGCCGATATGGGCGGAGGATTCCATCAGCGCGTGCGCCGCTGCCGCCTCGTGAAGCGGGAAGGTGCGGAAGATTTGCGGGGCGATCTTCCCGGCCTCGATCAGCGGCCACACCTGCGCCTCTAGGGCGCGGGCGATGGCGGCTTTGTCGGCGATGGAGCGGATGCGCAAGGTGGACCCGGTGAGGGTGAGCCGCTTCAGCATCACCGGCATGAAGTCGACTTCCGCCTTCGAGCCGTGCAGGAAGGCGATGTTGACGATCCGCCCGTCGCGTCCCGCCGCCTGGATGTTGCGGGCGATGTAGGGGCCGCCGACCATGTCGAGGATCACGTCCACGCCCTTGCCGCCGGTCGCCTCCTTCACCACCGCCACGAAGTCCTCGGTGCGGTAGTTGACACCGCGCGCGGCCCCCCGCGCCTCGCACGCCCGGCACTTCTCGTCGGAGCCTGCGGTGGCGAACACCCGCGCGCCCATCGCCGCCGCAAGCTGGATCGCGGTCGTGCCGATGCCGGACGATCCGCCATGGCACAGGAACGTTTCGTCCGGTTTCAGGCCGCCGCGCTCGAACACGTTGGTCCAGACGGTGAAGAAGGTCTCCGGCAGCGCCGCCGCTTCCACCATGGAGAGGCCCTTCGGCACGGGAAGCGCATTATCCTCGTGCACGGTGGCGTAGCGGGCGTAGCCGCCGCCGGCGACCAGCGCGCACACGGCGTCGCCCGCCTTGAACCGGCGAACGCCGTCGCCGGTCGCCACCACCCGGCCGGCGATCTCCACCCCGGGCGTCTCGGGCGCGCCCGGCGGCGCCGGATAGACGCCCTGACGCTGGAGCACATCGAGGCGGTTGACGCCCGCCGCCGCGATCTCGACCAGAAGCTCGCCCGGCTGCGGCTGCGGTACGGGAAGCTCTACCGGCTGAAGCGCCTCCGGTCCGCCGGGGCGGGTGATGGCGATGGCCGGCATGGTGGCGGGAAGCGGCATGGGCGATCCTCAAGGATTGTGACGCAAGGTCTCTACCGCCGCGGCCGCACATGACGCAAACTGAAACACCAGCGCGAGACGAGGACGAGACAGCGATGGACGCCGAAGACCTGTTTGCGAGGAAGCCGAAGCCCGCGGTGGTGATCGGCGAGGACGTGGCGCTGTTGTCGGTCGGCGAGTTGCGCGAGCGCATCGCCGCACTGACGGCCGAAATCACCCGCCTCGAAGCCGCGATTGCGGGCAAGGAGTCGAGTCGTGCCGCCGCCGATGCGGTGTTCGGCCGACCGACTGTTCAAGGTTGATACAACGTAAGCGCGTACGGCAAAGATTGTGTTAAGAGCTGTCCGCGTTAACCATTTGGTAAGCAGTTGGCAATAGACTGGTTACCGTAATCCAGTTTTCCTGGATTCCTCGAGTGGCTCCTGTCCACTCTGTTTGACGCCTCCCTGATAGACTTCAAAGCCGCGCTCATGCCGCGGCTCTTTTTTCGGCAGGCTTCTTGCATCCCGCTAAACCGCTCGCGGCGGCGCGTCTCGTATTGACCGGCCCGCGAGGCATGACCGATGATCGTTCGCGGGGAACGATCCGATGCGAAGAGGCGGGATTTCATGAACGATGCAGGTCCAGCGGCCGGCCGTGCCACAGTTGTCGCGGCTCCGGTCGATTTCTTCGCCCGCTTCACCGGTTCCGACCAGTTCCAGCGGGTGTTTCAGGAAGGCATGGGCCTCGTGGAGGACACCGCCAACTACCTCGACGGACAGGGCCGCAAGGACGCCCGGCGGCTCGACCGCCATGGCGCCATCGCCTACGCCACCGAGAGCATGCGCCTCACCACGCGGTTGATGCAGATGGCGTCATGGCTGCTGTTGCAGCGTGCGGTGAGCCAGGGCGAAGTGGGCGTCGAGGCGGCGCGCTCCGACAGGTACCGCATCAATCTCGCCGACATCGGCGCGGGTGCGCCGCTCAAGGGCGGCGAGCAGTTGCCGGCCGAGCTCATGGCGCTCGTCGAGCGGTCGTTGAGGCTGCTCCAGCGGATCGAGACGTTCGACCAGATGATCTCCGAGCGCCGCGATCTGACCGCCGTGGCGGCGCAGAACCCGGTGGCGAGCCATCTCACCCGGCTGCACAACGAGTTCCGCCCGCCCGCACCCGATGAGCCGGCGGTCTGAGCGGGGCGCCGGTTGAGGCCCGCGTGGCGGGCCGGTCGCCGGGCGGGTTACTTCTTCAGGAAGCCGAACTTCTGGTTGAACTTGGACAGCCGCCCGCCGCGGTCGACAAGCTGCTGGTTTCCGCCGGTCCACGCCGGGTGGGACTTCGGATCGATGTCCAGTTGCAGCGTGTCGCCCTTCTTGCCCCAGGTCGAGCGCGTTTCGAACGTCGAGCCGTCGGTCATGACGACCTTGATGGCGTGATAGTCGGGATGAAT
>DAIODI010000161.1:0-6707 GCA_036746875.1 Aestuariivirgaceae bacterium
GGGCGCCGGCGCGGGCGGTGGCGGGGCCCCGGGGTTTCCCACCCCGCCGACCGGCGCAGGCGCGGCTGGCTGGGCCGGAGCCGGGGGGTGCGCCGGAGCCGGGGCGGCGGGCGTAGGCGCCGTTTGCAGATTGTGCGGCTGGAACACCCCGCCAAACGGGGCCGGCGTCTGCGGCTGGCCGGGCGCGGCGGGCGCCCCGGGCAGGGCCGGCGCCGCCGACGGCGCAGCGGGGGCGGCGGTCGGCGGGCTGTAGCGCTGCTGGATCTCCAGGCGCTTGCGCAACACCTCGGCCTTGCACTCCGCCGGATTGTGGGTGATGGCGTAAACGACGACCGTGGCGACGCCCGTCGCCGCGATCACCGTCAGCACCGCGGCCGGATTGTTGATGAAGAAGCCGGCGAGGCCGCCCGCGCCCAGAAGCGACGTCCGGCCCGGATTGCGCTGCTCGTGCTTCGACCAGGCCTCGTTCATCAGCGCGAGGAACAGCGTCAGCGTGATGATCAGAACGGCGAGCGCGCTGATCGACGGGTCGAGGCCGAGGCGGACCTTCTGGGCGATCACCACCGTGAAGGTGGAGTAGGCGCCGAGGGTGAACACCGAGGTGTTGTAGTTCTCGAACGAGGCGAGGAAGGCGATCACCGCCGCCGAGAAGATCGCCGGCTTGAGAAACGGCAGGAGGATCTTTCGGAACGCCTGGACGTGGGTGGCGCCGAGGTCGAGCGCCGCCTCCATCTGCGCCTGGTCGAACCGCTGCAGCCGGGCGACGAACACCAGCATGCAATAGGAGGCGATGAACGACGATTGGCCCAGCACCGTCAGAAAGACGCCGTTGTAGAGGAACGTGCCGTACTCGAAGCCGAAGAAGCGCGCCACCTTGTCCCAGAACAGAACCGTGGCGATGCCGATGACGATGCCGGGCATCAGGATCGGCGAGGTCACCACCGTGTAGTAGGTGGTGCGCCCGCGCGGAAACATCTGCGTGAGCAGCAGCGCCCCGGCGAGACCCAGCAGCAGCGACAGCGTGACGACGAACGCGCCGATGATGAGCGAGAAGTAGAGCCCGGTCTTGACCCGGCCGTCGCTGGCGAGCCGCGCGAACCACTCGAATGTGAGGCAATCCCACGGGACGACGCGCGGGAAGCTCGAGGAGTTGAACGCCGTGAGCGACATGATGATCAGCGGCGCAAACAGCAGGGTGAAGAACAGGAGCACATAGGCTCCGGTGGCGAACCGGGTGACGGCGGAGGTGGAGGTCATTTGCCGATCTCGCCAAGCCGGACCTTGAAGACCCGCATCATCAGCAGCACGAACACCGTGCAGGTGACGAGCAGGATGACGGCGTAGGCCGCGCCGCGCGGCCAGTTCACGCTCTCGAAGAAGGTGCCGTAGATGAGCTGCGTGAACCACAGGCTGGACGGCCCGCCCAGCACCTGCGGCACCGCGAGCGCGCCGGCCGCCAGCATGAACACGATGGTGCATCCCGAGACGATGCCCGGCTTGGCGAACGGGATCACCACGCGCCAGTGAATACGCCACCACGGGGCGCCGAGGTCGCGCGCCGCCTCGATCTGGTTGCGGTCGAGACTCTCGATGGCGTTATAGATCGGAAAGATCATCAAGAGAATGTAGGCGTAGGAGAGGCCTGCGTAGAGCGCCACGTTCTCGCCGATGAAGTCCACCGGCTGGTCCGTCAGGCCGGTCCCCACGAGCGCCGTGTTGATGACGCCGGTCGCCCCGAAAATGATGCGGAAGGCGAAGGCGCGCAGGATCTCGTTGATCCAGTACGGCACGATCAGCGCAATCGCGATGACCCGCGCCATGCTGCCGCGCGCCACCTGGGCGAGGTAGTAGGCGATGGGATAGCAAAGCAGAAGGTCGAGGATGGTGACCAGCACCGCCACGATCAGCGTGCGGGCGAACACCTGGAGGTCGACGTAGTTGAAGGGATCGGGATTGCCCGGCCGGCCGAACAGGAAGTAGCGGTAGTTGTCGAGGGTGTAGACGTCTTCCGGGCCGCCCAGCATCGCCCGCGGCAGTTCCTTGCGGAAGGAGAAGTCGAGCATCGCCAGCTGGGGCAGGACGATGATGAACAGGATCCAGAACGACACCGCGAGGATGATGTAGCCGCCGAGCACCAGCCCGTTGCGCTCGAAGAACGACTTGAACCAGCCCGACATCCCGGCGCGTTCCTTTCGGCTGGAGCTGGACCCGGCCTGACTAAATCCGGCCGGCCGCTCTATCTTCTTCATTTTGCATCATCTTTGTCCGCCAGGCGGCAGCCGCTTGGCGGGATGACGCACTAATCGGCGGCGAGCTTGCCCTTGGGCAAGGCGATCGCCCTGGTGGGCTCGTAGGACAGGCGCAGCTTCACGCCCGGGGCGGAACGCTCGCCATGGCCGCGGTTGACCAGCGACACCTTCACCTGCCGGTCGTCGGGCGCGCGCACGAACAGATGGCAGTTCGGGCCTTCGAACTCCTCCTCCTCGATCACGCCGTCGAACCCGGCGCCCGCCGGCTGGCCGCGCTTCGGGGCTTGCACCGAAATCACTTCCGGCCGGATGAACACCATCGCCTCGTCGCCCTTCGCCAGCTCGCCCGGCATGGTGGGCGAAATGCGCGCCGGCAACATGCCGCAGGGCGTCTCGACGAGGGCCTGGCCGCCCGCGATGCGCGCGACGCGGCCGGTGAAGCAGTTGTTCTCGCCCACGAACGAGGCGACGAAGGTGGTCGCCGGGTCGTCGTAGATGGTGCGCCCGTCGGCCACCTGCTCGATCACGCCCTCGCGCATCACCGCCACCTGGTCGGACATGGTGAGCGCCTCGCCCTGGTCGTGGGTGATGTAAATGAAGGTGATGCCGACGCGCTGCTGGATGGCGCGCAGTTCGGTCCGCATATGCTGGCGCAGCTTCAGATCAAGCGCGGACAGCGGCTCGTCGAGCAGCAGCACGTCGGGTTCGGCGCACAGGGCCCGGGCCACGGCGACGCGCTGGCGCTGGCCGCCGGACAGCTCGCTGGGGAACTTGTCGCCCTGGCCGGTGAGCGCAATCAGCTCCAGGAGCTCGTCGGCCCGCTTGCGCCGCTCGGCCTTCGAAGCGCCCTTCACTTCCATGGCGAAGGTGATGTTCTCCCACACCCGCATCAGCGGGAACAACGCCAGGTTCTGGAAGATCAGCGCGGTGGGGCGGCGGTTGGGGCCGATACCCGCCATATCCCGGTTGCCGATGAGCACCCGGCCCTCGGAAGGGTCCTGAAAGCCCGACACGGTGCGCAGGATGGTGGTCTTGCCGCATCCGGACGGCCCGAGAAAGGAGAAGAAGGCCCCGCCGCCGATCTTCACCGAAGCCTCGCGCACCGCCACGAACTCGCCGAAGCGCACCCACAGACGATCGAGCTCAACCCCGGTGCCCGCGCTCATCCCCTGATGCCCCGCAACGTAACCCCTCGCCGTGTTCCGCTCCGGTTCCGCCGCCGGGGTCGTAACATAAAGACCCGGACCGCCGTCGACGGGCGATCCGGGTTCGCTGTCAGTCCGCCCCGCAGCTTACGCCGAGAGGAACTTGTCGGTGTACTGCTTGCGCGCCTCGACGTACCACGCGGGCTCGGGAGGCCACGGGTTGAGGCGCGACAGCGCGTCGCCCGGATACGCCTCGGCGAAGTTCTTGGCGTACTGGTCGCCGGCGAACTTGTCGGCGCCGATCACCGGCGAGTTGTAGCCGTGCTTCTGGATCGCCATGCCGGCGTTCTCCGCCGTATAGGCGAAGTCGACGAAGGCGTAGGCCTGGTCGACATTCTTGAGGCCGGTCGGCAGCGACATGCCGTCCACCCAAGCCATCGCGCCTTCCTTCGGCGCCCGGTACATCACCGGATTGCCCTCGTTCTTGAGCGAAAGCGGCGGGCCGTCCCAGGTCTGCGCCACGATCACGCCCTCGTTCATGAGGCCGTTCTTGATGGCGTCGGCGTCGTTCCACAGCACCTTGATGTTCTTCTTGTTGGCGAGGGCCACCTGGATGACCTGGTCCCACACGGCGCGCATCTTGGTTTCGTCGGAATAGGCGTCCCTGAGCATCGAGCCGGGCGGCAGCTTGCCGTCGGCTTCCATCGACAGGCCGAGCCCGATGAGCACCGAGCCCGACCCCTGGGCGCGGCCCATGGTCTTGCCGGCGTTCTCCGGAGCCCAGATGTCGCCGTAGGAGGGGAACTCGCCCTTCGGCGTGAACTGGTCGGTGCGCCAGGAGATTCCTTCCGTGCCCCAGACGTAGGGCAGCCACTGCTGTCCCTTGCCGTCGAAGTTCCAGGCCTCGCCGGCCTTCACCATCGCCGGGTTGAGCCGGTCGCGCGCCACCTTGCTCATGTCCCACGGCTGGGTGACGGCGAGTTCCTTCCACTGCAGAACACGGTTGAGGGTGGGGCTGACAATGTCGAAGCCTTCGCCCTTGGTCGCCTTCATCTTGTTGATCAGCTCCTCGTTGGAGCCGAAGCCGGTGAAGTTCACCTTGATGCCGGTCTTGTCGGTGAACGCCTTGACGAAATTCTCAGGCAGTTCGTCGGACCAGAACATCAGGTTCAGCTCGCCGGAGGTGGCGCGGGCGTTGCTGATGAAGGCCGGGCCGGCCAGCGTGACGGCGCCCGCGGCGGCGGCCGACTTCAGAATGGTGCGGCGGTTGAACGTGCGGGCGGCGAGCAGCGTGGCAAGCGCCGAACGTGCCGATTCGGTCTGGTTGGGCATATGCGGATGTCTCCCTGGGCCGATGGATCTCGTCCACCGTGTTCTGGGTTGTCATTCTGTTGTGACAGTCACGCAACGGGCCGGTTCAAGCCCCTGTCGTGAAAGTGAAGCATAGTATGGCGAACCCGCACGGGCGTCGCAATGGGAGTCTGAAGCCGCGGGTTGGCGCCGGGCGCTGCAGCGGCATCCGGCCCAACCGGAACCGATCGGCCAAACTATCCTTATGGATTTACGCCATTTTTCCACCAACCGGTGACCATGTGGCGCCACGATGCGTCAGGAGGGGTGACCCGCGGGGTTGCCGGGGCCGCCGCCGCGGATCGGCTGGCAGCGGCCGAAGTCGGTCGCGCCCGAAACCGAGTCCGAGAAGGCGCCGGTTCGGGTGTTGAACCTCAGCACGTACTCGTCGTTGATGGCGAAAGGCTTGCGCGCCACGATGTAGGGCGGCGTGCATTCGTCGATGGCGAGATCGCGGCCGAGCTCCTTCCAGTGCACCGCACAGCCGCGGGTGTCGATCCAGAAGGTGTAACGGCCGGTGTGGCTGCCGCCCCACGCCGAGCAGGCGAACCACTGGGCGGCGAGCGCGGGCGCGCTCGTGGCGAACACCGCCAGCGCGGCGAGTGCGACTCCTCGACCGGCCATCGCAAACCTCCATGAACGGGGCCGCCGGCATATTGCCGGAACCGCCTTCACCTTGCGATACTACGCATGTCGGCATTATGCACGTCGACGGTTACGGACCATGCCCATGCCCGATGGCGATCACGCGTTCGACGTTCACGCCGTGACCTTGCGCCCGCCGCGCGAGGTGATGCGGCTTGAGCGCATGGGCGCGGCGTTCCCGACGCGGCTGTCGCTGATGCGCATCCTGGTGCGGCGCATGGCGCGGGAGCGCTGGACCTTCGGGCGCGTCCTCGACGGCCTCGGTGCAGACGGCGCGGGCACGGCCGTCTGGCGGATCGCCACGCCCGGCGGGCCGCTGTCGTTCGTGGCGTTTTCCACGCCGTTGAGACCGGAGGAACGCACCGACCGGGTGATCGCCGACAAGTGGGACGTCACGGCGGCGCTCTGCCGCGGCGACGTTTCGGCGGCGGAGGTGGAGCGGCTCAGGGCCAACGTTCCGCGCCAGGAAGCGGGGCGCTACACCAGCCGCGACCTCGTGCTCACGCGCGCCAACCGGTCCGCCCGCCTGTTCGACGCCGTGGTGGCGGCGCTGCGCTCCGGCCGGCAGCCGGACTGGCGGTCCATCATCGCGACCGGCTACCTGATGCGGACGACGGCCGTTTACGGGAATGGCAAGTTTGGCCTCGCGGATTATCCGTGCACGGCGCGAAACCCCTCCGTCGCCGGCGGGTTCATCGCCGAGATGCTCGCCGTTTACATGGTGCGGGTGTTCCAGCTTGACCTGGTGAACAGGCTGGCGGCAGCCGCGGGCGGCGTGGCGCTGGAGCCGGCGCGCGCCCGCGCGCTGGGCGTCGGCAACGCCACCGGGCTGGGCATGGCCCCGTTCCTCGCGCGCCATCCGGCGCTGCTGTCGGCGTGGGTCGAAACGCGGGAGCGGGCGCTCGCCATGATGCTCGCCAGGCCCGCCGCCGCCGCGGCCGAACGCGACCGTTTCGCCGCGCTGCTGGCGCGTGCGCGCGCCCACGTGGCGCAGTGGGCCGTGGACGACGCTGCGGCGATGGCGCGGATCGAGACGCTGCGGCGCGAGCTCGCCCGGCGGGCGGCGCTTCCGCTCGCGTGCGACCGGCCGTGGAGGGGAATCTTCGACGCCGCCTGCGGGATGAGCCCTGAGACCCAGGAGCTGATCGCCGCGCTGCTCATCGAACTTGGCGGAGCGGACGTGGAGGTGCTGGAGGCGGGAATGCTTTCGGCCCGCGCGCCGGCGCCCGCGGCCGCCACCACGCTGGCGGCGCTCAAGGCGATGATCGAGCGCGAGTACGCCTTCGCCCTCGACATCGCGCCGGCCGACGAGCGCGCG
>DAIODI010000162.1:0-6637 GCA_036746875.1 Aestuariivirgaceae bacterium
ACGGCGACGACGTGCAGCGCCGCCGCGGCGGCGCGCCCGGGTGGCCGCGGTTGCCGGGCCCCATCATCATCACCGGCGGGGGCGGGGGTGGCGGCTTCGGCGGCGGGAGCCGCGGTGGCGGCTTCCGCACCGGCGGCGGCGCTGGCGGCGGTGGGTTCCGCACCGGCGGTTCGTTCTGACCGACGCCGTGGCGTTGCGGGAAGTGCGCCTGCCGGCGGCGCAATGTGCTAGGGTTCTTCCTGTCCGGTCCGTTGCCGTCCAGGGAGAGCGCCGCCATGAGATCCATCCTCGCCGTCGCCGAACTCAGTCCGTCGCTGCCGTTCCAGATCGCCGCCGCCGGGCTGCTCGCCCGGCTGGTCAACGGCCATGTGAGCGTGGGCGCGCCGCGCGCCGATTTCCGTTCGGTGCTGGTGGGCGCAGGCGGCAGCGGCGCCGTCGCGCCGATCCCCTACGAGGATTTCGAGGGTAGCGAGGAGGCGCGGCTCGAAGAAATCCGCCTCGCCGCCGAACAGGCCATGAACGCCGCCGGCATTCCTCGCCGCGAGGCGGCGGCGCTCTCCGCCGCCCCCACGGGGGGCTGGATCACCACCGCCGAACCTGGCGACGCGGCCATCGGCCGGCTGGCGCGCGCCTTCGACATCTCGGTGCTGCCGCGGCCCGAGGCGGGGGCTTCGGCGCCGCGCCGCGAACTCCTCGAAGCGGTGCTGTTCGACTCGGGCCGGCCCCTCCTGATGACGCCGCCGCGCGAGATCGCCTCGATCGGCGCCTCAATCGTCGTCGCCTGGAACGGCTCGACCGAAAGCGCAAGATCGGTGAGTTTCGCCATGCCGCTGTTGCAGCGCGCCCAGCGGGTGGTGGTGCTCACCGTCGATGGCGGCATGGTGGACGGACCCTCCGGACAGGACATCTGCCGGTCGCTGCGGCTCAACGGCGTCGCGGCGGAGGCCGTGCACATATCCGGCACGTCCAGGTCGCCCGGCGCGATGTACAACGATTACTGCGCCGAAACCGGCTGCGATCTGATGATCAAGGGGGCCTACACGCACAGCCGGCTGCGCCAGCTCATCTTCGGCGGAGCGACGGACCTGATCCTCACCTCCGCCGACGTTCCGGTGCTGTTCGCCCATTGACCACCGCCAGGGCGGAGCGTTCAGCGCCACAGGGAGGAGAGAGGATAACCGCGCTCCCACGCCACGCCCGCCAGCCCGCCGAGGAGCCCGAAAGGGGCGAAGGTTGCGGCGCGCTCCGCGGCAAACGCCGCGTCGAACAGCGCGGGCGCCGCCATCTCCAGGCCGAAGCCCAGGCCCCACGCGGCGGCCGCCCCGGCCAGCGCGCCGCTGAGCGCGGCGACAACCTGCGACCCGGCGCCGGAGCCGGCGGCCGCGACCACGGCGGCGACCGTCATGGCCGAAACGAATACCGCCGCCGGCAACAGCAGCAGCGCCGGCCACGGCGTGAGAAACATCGACGCCAAGGGTCGCCAACCTCCGCCGCCATGAACTCCAGCTGCCTGCGGTGGTAGCCCACAATCCAGAACACTCGCAAGAGTGCGGCGTGGCCTTCTCTTGCCCGGAGCTGGCGTCCGGTGGCAGTACACGCGGGCGCATTTCCCGCCCTGGAGAGAACATGACATCCCATCCGCTCGACCCGCTGTCGTCCGCCGAGATCGCCGCCGCCGTGGCCGCCGTGCGCGAGCAGGGCGGGCTCGATCCCTCGTTCTGGTTCGAGACGGTCACGCTGGAGGAACCGACGCGCGACGAGCGTTCCGCCTTCGCCCGGGGAACGCGCCCGCCGCGCCGCGCCTTCGTCGCTGTGTATGAGCCCGCCGGCAACCGCACGCTCGACGGTGTGGTGAACCTCGACACCGGGCGGCTTGAGCGCCTCGACGTTCGGCCCGGCGCGCAGGCGCGCATCGTCGGCGATGAATTCCTGTCGGCCGGCGCCATCGCCAAGGCCGACCCGCGTTTCATCGAGGCGCTGAAGAAGCGCGGGATCACCGATGTTTCGCGCGTCTCCGTCGAGCCGTGGTCGGGCGGCAACTTCGGCTTCCCGGACGAGGAGGGGATGCGCATCGCCTACGGCCACTGCTTCCTCGCCAATCCGGCCGGAGACAATCCGTACGGCCTGCCCATCGGCAACCTGCATCCGGTGTTCGACCTGCGGGCGAGGAAGCTGATCCGTGTCGATGATTTCGGCGTGGCGCCGCTGCCGCCGGACTCGGCCGCGATCCGGCTCGACACGGGCTTGCGCGCCGATCTGAAGGAAATCTCCATCACCCAGCCGCTCGGGGTCAGCTTCGAGGTCGATGGCCAGCTGGTGAAGTGGCAGAAATGGCGTTTGCGCGTCGGCTTCAACTACCGCGAAGGTCTCGTCCTCCACGATATCGGCTACGAGGACAAGGGCCGCGTTCGCCCGATCATGCACCGCGCCTCGATGAATGAAATGGTGGTGCCCTACGGCGATCCCTCCGGCGGCCACTACCGGCGCAACGCCTTCGACGTGGGCGAGTACGGCCTCGGCCAATACCTCGACTCGCTCAAACTGGGCTGCGACTGCCTCGGCGCGATCCGCTACTTCAGCGTGGACGTTCACGACTGGAGCGGGCGGCCGCGCGTCATCGAGAACGCGGTGTGCGTGCACGAGGAGGATTTCGGCACGCTGTGGAAGTACACCGACTGGATCAAAGGCACGGTGACGGTCACCCGTTCGCGCCGTCTCGTGGTGTCGGCCTTCGCCACCATCGGAAACTACGTATACGGAACGTTCTGGTACTTTTACCAGGACGGAACCATCGGCGTCGAGGTCAAGGCGACCGGCGTGCCGCTGCCGACCGGCGTCGCGCCCGGCACAAAGCCGAAGTACGGCGCGCTCATGGCCGAAGGCATCGCCGCGCACGTCCATCAGCATGTCTTCTCGTTCCGGTTCGACATGTGCGTGGACGGCGAAAACAACGCCGTGCGCGAGGTCAACTTCCACCCAGAACCCTGGAGCGAGGAGAACCCGCAGGGCAACGCCATGCGGATCGAGACGCTGGCGCTGCAGCGCGAGCTGGACGCGCAGCGGGTGATCGATCCGGTCACGTCGCGCTACTGGAAGGTGATCAATCCGTCGGTGACGAACGCCGTCGGCGAGCCGGTGGGCTACAAGCTCGTGCCCGGCGCCAACGCGTTTCCGATCTTCGCCCCCGGCGCGCCGGTGCTGAAGCGGGCCGGCTTCATGTCGCGGCATTTCTGGGCGACGGCTTACGATCCGCGCGAGCTCTACGCCGCCGGGTGGTATCCGAACCAGAACCCCGGCGGCGATGGCCTGCCGCGCTACACCGAGAAAAACCGCGGGATCGAGAATCGCCCGCTCACCGTGTGGTACACGCTCAACTATCACCATATGCCGCGGCCCGAGGACTGGCCGGTGCAGCCGTGCGTGTACGCCGGGTTCCACTGGATGCCTGTCGGCTTCTTCGACCAGAATCCGGCGCTGGACGTGCCGCGCCGAACGGCGGGCGAGGGCGACAGCTGTTGCGCGTGACGCCACCGCGATATGCGGCCTGACGGCGCCGGGCCGGCTGCGCGCCGCCGCGGGCGCTCAGGCGCGCTTGCGGCCAGTCACCATCGCCCGCACGAGGTTTTCGCGATGCTTCCAGCTGGCGAGCGCCACGCCGCCGACATGCAGCAGGATCAGCAGCAGCGTGATGTTCACAAACGTCTCGTGAACCTCCTTCCACGCGCTCTCGCCCTCGCGGTCTTCGCCCGCCTCGTCGTCCTCGTCCGCCGCTGATTGGGCGGCCGCTGCGGAACCGGCCCCGTCCGGGATCTGCGCGACGATGCCGGCGAGCGGCCCTTCACCCTCTTGCGCGGCCAGCGTCGCCATGCCGGAGAGGGTGGTGCAGGCGAGCAGGATGAGAAGCGCCACCGTCATCAGGCCGCCCGGCGGACTGTGGCCGAGGTAGCGCCGTGCATGGCCGCCGATCAGGTCCTTCAGATACGCCAGAGCGGCGCCCGGGCCGGTGACAAAATCAGAAAACCGCGCCCGCTGCGGCCCGGCAAAGCCCCAGACGATCCTCACCGCGACGGCGCCGGCGATGGTGTAGCCCGCCAGCGCATGCAGCCATTCCGGCTCGCCGCCGGTGATGTAGGCGATGGCGAAGCAGGCGACGATCAGCCAGTGCCCGATCCGGACCAGCGGGTCCCAGACGGAAACGGTTGTGTGCGAACTATCCGCCATCAGTGAACTCCCGTGCCGTGACGTTCGGGAGGGATACTAGATCGGCGGTTGCAGGTAACGCCAGCCTGTCAGGCGGCGTTCCGCTCCTGGCGCAACGCAAACCCTTCGGCCTTGCCGCCGAGCTGCGAGCAGATCGCCTGCATCGCCTCCACGGCTTCGTCGATCCGCCGCGGGTCGGGCTTCATGGCGAGCGTCACGGTGAGGCGGTAGCCGACCTCCTCGGCCCTGTCATGGCGCACATCCACGCAATCGCTCGACCCCTTGGCGATGCCTTCGATCTCCAGCGCCGCATGGCGGCTCATGACGAAGCCCTTGATATCGATGAGTATCTCCTTGTCGCTGTCGACGGGAGGCGCGACGGGAAGCGGGTCGACCAACTGGGGCGTGGCGGACGCCGGCGCGTCCTGCGGCAGTGGCTCGATGACCGGTGAAACCGGCTTTTCCGCGGGATCTGAAGCGCCCTGGGTCGCCAGGCGAAGCCGGCTATCGACGATGACCGTCTCGTTTGCGGGCTCTTTGCGGAATCCGCCCAAAAGGCGCTTGAGGACGCTCTCGCCCATACGCAACTCCGGTACTGACGCAACACACCCGGCGCAAACCACGCCGCATCCGAAGTCTTACCGGTCGAACGCTAACAAAGCGTTCCGCTTTACATGCAGCGGCCGTTGCCGCACACCCTCAAGGGTAAGGCCCGAAGAAAATGGAGGGGGACTTGCCGCTCGACGCCGACCGCAAACGCATCCTCGAATGCGTGACCACCGCGACGATCACCACCGTGCTGCTGAAGAAGGGGTTGAGGAACGTCTGGATGCGCGGTCCCCGGCCGCACTTCGCAGCCGTCGGCAGACGCGTGGCGGGGGAGGTGTTTACGCTGCGCTTCGTGCCGTCGCGCGAGGACCTTGCGACGCCCGAAAGCTGGACCAGGCCGATCTCGACGCGCCATGCGATCGAGGACATGCCGGAAGGGTGTATTGCGGTCGCCGACGCCATGGGCGTGTCGGCGGCCGGCATCTTCGGCGACATCCTGCTGGAGCGCATGAAGGTGCGCGGCGTGGAGGCGCTGGTCAGCGACGGCGTGATGCGGGACGGCGCGGGCGTCGCGTCCGTCGGTCTGCCGGTGTGGTGCAACGGCCTCGCCGCGCCGCCGTCTATCGCCGGGCTGACGTTTGTCGGCTGGCAGCAGCCGGTGGGCTGCGGCGGCGTGGCGGTGATGCCGGGTGACGTCGTCGTGGCCGACGGCGACGGGGCTGTGCTGATCCCGGCGGCGTTGCTCGATCACGTGTGCAGCGAGGGCCCGGAGCAGGAACGGCTTGAAGCCTGGCTGCACGGCGAGGTGAAGAAGGGCGCAAAACTTCCCGGCCTCTATCCGCCGAACGAGGAGACGCGCGCCCGGTATCTTGCGGAAACCGGCCGCGGCTGACCTCGGCCCCATCCGGCCGCGCCGTTCGCTGCCGCAGGCCCTCTGACGGCTCGCAAAAAGGATGCCCGGGTCGCGCCCGGGCAAACGGCAAGGGCGGCGTGGCTGCTCCATCGAAAAGGATGCCCGGGCCCGAGCCCGGGCAAACGTCGTGGCGGCGGCGTTGCCGCTCCGTATCCGGCCGCGCCCGGTTCAGGCGGCTTCCGCCTTGCGGGCCGTCATCACCTGCTCGGCGAGCCGGCCGGTGAGTTCCGCCAGATGGTCGTGCGACCAGGTGAAGGTGCCCACGCCCGCCGTCGCCGAGCGCAGGTCGACGATGAGGTTGCCGATCTCCGATTCCGGCATGTAGGCCTTCACCGTGTCCCAGCCCGGCCAGCCGTCGCGGGCGTCGAAGCCGAGAAGCTGGCCGCGTCGGCCTGACACGATCTGGTTGACGCGCGCGGTAGCGTCGGAGGGCACGTGGATGTCCACCGCGGCGATCGGCTCCAGCAGCACCGGCTGGCACTGCGGCATCCCCTCGGTCATGGCGAGTCGGGCGGCGGTCTTGAACGCCATTTCGGAGCTGTCCACCGTGTGGTAGCTGCCGTCCGACAGGTTCACCTGCACGTCGATGACAGGGAAGCCGAGCGGCCCCTGGTGCAGATACTCGCGCACGCCCGCCTCCACCGCCGGGATGTACTGCTTCGGCACCACGCCGCCGGCGAGCGTGGCGGGGAACGAAAATCCCTCGCCGCGGGCGCGCGGTTCGAGCTCCACCACCACGTCGCCGAACTGGCCGTGCCCGCCGGACTGCTTCTTGTGGCGGCCGCGCACCTGGGTTCCCTTGCGGATCGTCTCGCGGTAGGCGACATGGCGCGGGCTCGCCTTGGCGGTGACGCCGAACTTCGACAGCAGCCGCTCCAGCGCCACCCGAAGGTGGATCTCGCCCTGTCCCCAAAGCACCATCTCGTGCGTTTCGACATTGTGGTCGAGCGACAGCGACGGGTCTTCCTCGATGAG
>DAIODI010000163.1:0-2202 GCA_036746875.1 Aestuariivirgaceae bacterium
CCGTCACAGTCCGAAGCCGCCACCGAAAACCGGTTCCCCGTTCGAGGATGCGATGAACCCTCCCCCCTTCCGCCTCGTTTCCGCTTCCATCGTCGCAGCCGGTGCGCTCGCCGTCGCGCTGGCGATCGCGCCCGCATCTCCGGCGCTGGCGCAAACGGCGCAGCCCGCGCCGGGGCGCATGCCGCATCCCTACGGGCCGAACTCGGTGGCCGAACTGGCGGCGAGGCTCTCGCCGGCCGTGGTCAACATCTCGACCAGCCAGAAGGTCTCGGGCCAGCAGCAATCCGTGCCCATGCCGGACCTGCCGCCGGGATCGCCGTTCCGCGATTTCTTCGAGGACCTGTTCAAGGACCAGCCGGAAGGGCGCAATTCGCCGTCGCGCCGGGGGAACTCGCTGGGCTCCGGGTTCGTGCTCGACGCCGCGCAGGGCGTCATCATCACCAACAACCACGTCATCGAGGACGCCGACGAGATCGAGGTCAACTTCGCCGACGGAACGACGCTGAAGGCCGAGGTGAAGGGCCGCGACACCGAGACCGATCTGGCGGTTCTGAAGGTGACGCCCGATCCGGACAAGCCGCTCGTCGCCGTGCCGTTCGGCAACTCCGACAGCATCCGCGTCGGCGACTGGGTGATGGCGATCGGCAATCCCTTCGGGCTGGGCGGATCGGTGACGCTCGGCATCGTCTCGGCGCGCAACCGCAACATCAACGCCGGTCCCTACGACGACTTCATCCAGACCGACGCCGCCATCAACCGCGGCAATTCCGGCGGCCCGCTGTTCAACATGGCGGGCGAGGTGGTGGGCATCAACACGGCGATCATCTCGCCCTCCGGCGGCTCCATCGGCATCGGCTTTTCGGTGCCCGCCAACACCGCGCGCCGCGTGGTGGCGCAGCTCGTCGAGTTCGGCGAGACGCGGCGCGGCTGGCTCGGCGTGAAGATCCAGGAGGTCACCGACGACCTCGCCGCCACGCTGAAGCTCGACACGGCGCAAGGCGCGCTGATCGCCGACGTGACCGCCACCGGCCCGGCCGAGAAGGCCGGCGTCAAGGCCGGCGACGTGGTGGTGACGTTCGACGGCTCGCCCGTGAAGGCGATGCGCGACCTGCCCCGCATCGTCGCCGACACGCCAGTGGGCAAGACAGTGACGGTGGAGGTGATCCGCATGGGCGAGCGACTCAGCTTCACCGTGGAGATCGGCCGCCTTGAGGAAGGCAAGAAGATCGCCGAGGCTGGCGCCAAGCCCGCCGAGGCGCCGGCGGTGATGGCGCTCGGCATGAAGCTTGCGCAGTCGACGCCCGAGTTGCGCCGCCAGTTCAGCCTCGCCGACACGGCGGAGGGCGCGGTGGTGCTGGAGGTGACGCCGGGCAGCCCCGCCGCCGACAAGGGCATCGAGCCGGGCGACGTGATCGCGGTCGCCAACGACGAGAAGGTGAAATCCCCCGCCGATGTCGAACGCCAGATCGACAAGGTGAAGGCGGAAGGGCAGAAGTCGATCCTCGTCGTCGTCCAGAAGATTTCGCGCAAGGGCGATCCGCATTTCATTTCGCTGCGCGTCGAGTAGATCTACGCCTCCACGAACTCGCGGCGCGCATACCCCTGGAGGTAAAGCAGCGCGGTGAGATCGCCATGGTCGATGCGAACGTCCGCCGCCGCCCGCACGGGCGGCTTGCCGTGCAGCGCCACGCCGAGGCCCGCCGCCTGAAGCAACGCGATGTCGTTGGCGCCGTCGCCGACCGCGATGGCGTCGGCGCGGGCAAGGCCGAGCGACGCGGCGATCTCGTCCAGCGCCTCGACCTTGGCGGCGCGGCCCAGCACCGGCTCCTCGACGGACCCGGCGAGCGCGCCGTTCTCGATCACCAGGCGATTGGCGCGGTGGATCGCGAACCCTGCCCGTTGCGCGACGGGCGCGGTGAACGCCGTGAACCCGCCGGAGACGAGCGCGCCGATTGCGCCGTGCGCCCGCATGGTGGCGGTGAGCGTGCGCGCGCCGGGGGTGAGCGTGATGCGCTCGTCCAGCAGGCGTTCGATCACGTCCGCCGGAAGCCTGGCCAGCAGCTTCACCCGCGCCCGAAGCGACTCCTCGAAGGCGAGCTCGCCCGCCATCGCGCGCGCCGTGCTGGCGCGCCCCGCGTACCCAGCTGCGGGCCAGGCGGGGGGCACGGAGGGGGCGCGAAGCGCCCAAAGCGCATGAACCCC
>DAIODI010000163.1:2212-6548 GCA_036746875.1 Aestuariivirgaceae bacterium
CCCGCCCGCCCCCCCGCGCGCCGCGCCGGCGCGCACCGCGCCCCCTCCCCCGGCCATGCCGGCTAGCGCGTCGACGCACTCCTGGCCGATGACGGTTGAGTCCATATCCGCCACCAGCAGCCGCTTGCGCCGGTTGGCCGCCGGCACGAGCGCGATGTCCACCGGGCGAGGTTCGAGCGCGGCGCGCAGGGCGTCTTCAAGCCCGGGCGGGGGAGCGTGAAGCGCGATCTCCAGCGCCTCGGCCGGAGCGAGCCAGCGCGGCGGACCGGCGACGATCGCAGCGATCGTCCGGGCGGCCCCGGCGTCGAGCGCGCCGCTGCCCGGTCTTGCAATGGCGACAAGGACGGTATCCATGGAGCGATGGCGAACGCTGGCGCGAAACGGGCGGGCGAAAGGCGGGCCGTGGTTATCGCAGGCCCCACCGGCAGCGGCAAGTCGCGGGCCGCGATGGAGATCGCGCGCCGCCTCGGCGGGGTGATCGTCAACGCCGACGCCATGCAGGTGTACCGCGAGCTTCGCATTCTCACCGCGCGGCCCTCGCCGCAGGACGAGGCGGCCGTTCCCCATCGCCTCTACGGCCTGGTTCCCGTCACCGAAGCGTGGTCCGCCGCCCGGCACCTGGCCGCCGCGCGGCAGGTTCTGGCGCAGGCGTGGACGGCGGGGCTGACGCCGGTGATCGTGGGCGGCACGGGCCTCTATATCCGCGCGCTGGAGCGCGGCCTCGCCGAGGTGCCGCCGATCCCGGAAGCGATCCGCAAGGGTTGGCGCGAGCGGCTGGCGGCGGAGGGCGCGCCGGCGCTTCATGCCGAACTGGCGCGCCGCGCGCCCGGCGAGGCGGCGCGGCTTCAACCCGGCGACGCGCAGCGGATCGTGCGGGCGCTGGAGGTGCTCGTGGCGACGGGCGAGACGCTCTCGGCGTTCCAGGCGAAGGGCGATACCGGCGCGCTGCTCGACGGCGTGACGTTGGCGCGCCTCGCCATCCTCCCCGAGCGCGACCGGCTCCATGCGGCGATCGAGGCGCGGTTCGACGCCATGATGGCCGCCGGCGCGCTGGCGGAAGCGACGGACGTCTGGCGGCTTTCGCCAGACCCCGCCCTGCCCGCCTTGCGCGCCATCGGCCTTCGGCCGCTGATCGCCCACCTGCGCGACCGCCTGCCGCTCGCCGAAGCCATCGCCGAGGCCAAGCGCGACAGCCGCCGCTACGCCAAGCGGCAGGCGACGTGGATTCGCGGCCAGATGCGGCACTTCACCGTGGCCGCCTCCCCCGGCGGTGCGGTGGAAAGCCTTGACGCGGCGTGGGCTTCCGGGCTATCTCCCGCGCCATGAACATGATCCTTATCGTACCCCAGCGCATCGCCGCCGGAGGCCCCTAGGCCCCCGCGACCGCCGGCGATGCGCGACGACAGGCCCCGAAGCGGGCCTTTTTTGTTGCCCGAAGAGACCCCGAAGCGATAACCCAGACAGCGAGTTCGAACGATGAAGCGAGAGAACGGAACCGGCGGGATGAGCAACACCGAGCCTGAGATCATGACCGGCGCGGAGATCGTGCTGCGGGCGCTCGCCGACCAGGGGGTCGAGCACGTGTTCGGCTATCCGGGCGGGGCGGTGCTGCCGATCTACGACGAAATCTTCCAGCAGGAGAAGGTGAAGCACTATCTGGTGCGCCACGAGCAGGGCGCAACCCACATGGCGGAGGGCTACGCCCGCTCCACCGGCAAGTGCGGCGTGGTGCTCGTCACCTCCGGCCCCGGCGCGACCAACGCCGTCACCGGCCTCACCGACGCCCTGATGGATTCGATCCCGATGGTGTGCATCACCGGCCAGGTGCCGACGCATCTCATCGGCAACGACGCCTTCCAGGAGTGCGACACGGTGGGCATCACCCGGCCGTGCACCAAGCACAACTACCTGGTGAAGTCGGTGAACGACCTCGCCCGCGTTCTGCACGAGGCGTTCTACGTGGCCACCCACGGCCGGCCCGGTCCGGTCGTCGTCGACATCCCCAAGGACGTGCAGTTCGCCAAAGGCCCCTACGTCGGCCCGAAGAACATCGAGCACAAGACCTACCGGCCGCGCACCGACGCCGACCCCAACGCCATCGCCGCGGCGGTTGAGCTGATGGCGCGGGCGAAGCGGCCGATCCTCTATTCGGGCGGCGGCGTCATCAACTCCGGCCCGGAAGCCTCACGGCTCCTGCGCGAACTGGTGGCGCTCACCGGCTTTCCGATCACCTCGACGCTGATGGGTCTCGGCGCCTATCCGGCGGCGGGCGCCAACTGGCTCGGCATGCTCGGCATGCACGGCACCTACGAAGCCAATATGGCGATGCACGGCTGCGACGTGATGGTGTGCATCGGCGCCCGCTTCGACGACCGCATCACCGGCCGCCTCGACGCGTTCTCGCCGGGATCGAAGAAGATCCACATCGACATCGACCCCTCCTCGATCAACAAGAACGTGCGCGTGGACGTGCCCGTCGTCGGCGACTGCGCCAGCGTGCTGAGCGCGATGATCGCGCTCTGGACGGAGAGGAAGCTCAAGGCCGACGCCGCGGCGCTGAAGGGCTGGTGGGGCGAGATCGACCGCTGGCGCGGGCGCGACTGTTTGCGTTATCGCAACAGCAAGGACGTCATCATGCCGCAGCACGCCATCGAGCGGCTGTACGCGCTGACGAAGGACAAGAACGCCTTCGTCACCACCGAAGTGGGCCAGCACCAGATGTGGGCGGCGCAGTTCTACCGGTTCGAAGAACCTAACCGATGGATGACCTCCGGCGGCCTCGGCACCATGGGCTACGGGCTGCCGGCGGCGATCGGCGTGCAGGTGGCGCACCCCGACGGCCTCGTCATCGACATCGCCGGCGATGCCTCGGTGCTGATGACCATGCAGGAGATGTCCACCGCCGTGCAGTACCGCCTGCCGGTGAAAATCTTCATCCTCAACAACCAGTACATGGGGATGGTGCGCCAGTGGCAGCAGCTTCTGCACGGCAACCGGTTGTCGGAGAGCTATTCGGAGGCGCTGCCCGATTTCGTCAAGCTCGCCGACGCCTACGGCTGCCACGGCATCCGCTGCGACAGGCCGGCCGACCTCGACGACGCAATCCGCGAGATGATCGAGGTGAGGCAGCCGGTGCTGTTCGACTGCCGGGTGGCGCAGCTCGCCAACTGCTTCCCGATGATCCCCTCGGGCAAGGCCCACAACGAGATGCTGCTCGGCGAGGACGTGCCCGACGAGGAGATCGAGCGCGCCATCGGCTCCGAGGGCAAGGTTCTGGTCTGAAAGGCGAACCCATGAACAAGACCGCCGCCGGCCAGCCGGCCTCCGCCTACTTCCTCGAGGACCGCAAGGACCCCATCGAGGCGCACACGCTGTCGATCGTCGTCGACAACGAGCCGGGCGTGCTCGCCCGCGTCATCGGCCTGTTCTCGGGGCGCGGCTACAACATCGAATCGCTCACCGTCTCGGAAACCGAGCACGAGAAGCACGTGTCGCGCATCACCATCGTCACGCGCGGCACGCCGATGGTGCTCGAACAGATCAAGAGCCAGATCGAACGCCTGGTGCCGGTGCATTCGGTCGCCGACCTCACCGTGACCGGCAACGCCATCGAGCGCGAGCTGGCGCTGGTGAAGGTGGCCGGCGCCGGCGAGCACCGCGTCGAGGCGCTCAGGATGGCGGAGGCGTTCCGGGCGAGGGTGGTGGACGCGACCAACGCCTCGTTCGTGTTCGAGCTCACCGGCAGGACGGCGAAGATCGAGCAGTTCATCGCGCTGATGCGGCCGCTGGGCCTGCGCGAGGTGGTGCGCACCGGCATCGCCGCGATCTCGCGCGGGGCGGACGCGCTGAAGGTCTGACGGACGATGGCGGCCCGCCTCTCAGTGAACGTCAACGCAATCGCGTTTCTGCGCAACCGCCGGGATCTGCCGTGGCCGTCGGTGGAGGCGATCGCGCGGATCGCGCTCGAGGCGGGGGCCGCGGGCATCACCGTGCATCCGCGCCCCGACGAACGCCATATCCGGCGCGCCGACGTGCCCGTGCTGTCGGCGCTGGTGGGCGCGTTCCCCGGCCGCGAGTTCAACATCGAGGGCAACCCGGACGCCCGCTTCGTGGAGCTGGTGGAGAGCGTGAAGCCGCACCAGGCGACGCTGGTGCCCGACGACATCCGCCAGGCGACATCCGATCATGGCTGGGACATCGCCGCCCATCGCGGCTTCCTCGCCGATGTGATCGCGAGGCTCAAGGTTTCGGGCATCCGCGTCTCGGTGTTCGTCGACGCCGACCCGGCGCAGGCCGCGCTGGCGCGCGAGGTGGGGGCGGATCGTATCGAGATCTA
>DAIODI010000164.1:0-6414 GCA_036746875.1 Aestuariivirgaceae bacterium
CATGAGGCTTCAGGAGTGGCTAAAGCTCACCGGCACGCGCAAGTCCGACCTCGCCCGCAGGCTTGCCGTCAGCCCGGGGCGGGTGACGCAGCTTCTCGCCGGCGAGCGGCCGTCGCTGGAGCTCGCCCTGAAGATCAGGCGGGTGACGGAGAACCTGGTCACGCCGGAGGATTTCCGGCCAAGCGAGGATGCCATGGACAAGCGGATGAACGAGACCGGCGAGCGGCTCGACAGCGTCGAATCGGCCATCGCCGCCATCCGCCGGGGCGAGATGATCGTGGTGGTGGACGATGACGACCGCGAGAACGAGGGCGACCTGATCGCCGCCGCCTCGCGCATCACGCCGGAGCAAATGGCGTTCATGGTGCGCCACACCTCCGGCATCGTCTGCGCGCCAATGCCGGGCGACGTGGCCCGCCGCCTGAAGCTCGATCCCATGGTGTCGGCCAACGACGCGCCCCTCGGCACCGCCTTCACGGTCACCATCGACTACCGCGAGGGCCTCACCACCGGCATCTCGGCGAAGGAGCGCTGCGCCACCGTGCACGCGCTCGCCAACGCCAACGTGCAGGCGGCTGATTTCGTGCGTCCCGGCCACGTCTTCCCGCTGATCGCCCGCGACGGCGGCGTGCTGGTGCGCTCCGGCCACACCGAGGCCGCCGTCGATCTCTGCCGCATCGCCGGCGAGCCGCCTGTCGGCGTCATCTGCGAACTCGTCAACGACGACGGCACGGTGAAGCGCGGGGGCGAGGTGGCCGCGTTCGCCCGCGAGCACAAGCTGAAGATCATCTCTGTCGCCGACCTCATCGCCTACCGCCAGGCCCGCGAGCGGCTGGTGGAGCGCGCCGGAACCTTCGCCGTCGAAACGCCCGCCGGAGCGGCCCAGGGCGTCGCCTTCGCCACGCCGTTCGATCCCGTGCAGCACGTGGCGCTGGTGTTCGGCGACATCGGCGACGGCCGCACCGTGCCCGTAAGGCTGCACCGCGCCGCCCTCGTTGACGACGTGTTCGGCGCCCGCGCCGCGCTCAACGCAGCCTACGGCATCTTCCGCGCGCAAGGCCGCGGCGTGCTGGTCTACCTGCGCGACGGCACCGCCGGCGTCGCCGCCACGCCCATCGGCGACAAGGCGGCGGCCGGGCCGGGCGAACAGCACGGCTCGGTGAAGGCGCGAGAGCAGGCCTGGCGCGACGTCGGCGTGGGGGCGCAGATCCTGAAGGATCTCGGCGTGCGCTCAATCCGCCTCATCGCCTCGCGCAACCGCCACTACGTCGGGCTCTCCGGCTTCGGCATCGAGATCGCCGGCACCGACCTCATCGACGCCTGAGGCTTGCCGCCAACGCCCGCCGCGTGGTCTGCTCAAGTCCGATGACGCCGGAGATCCCCCGCCGCAAACGCTCGCTCAGGCGCAAGGCGCTGAAGCGTGCGAAAGCACGCCCCAGGGTCATGGGCTGGCGCGAGATGGTGAGCCTGCCCGAGCTTGGCCTCGGGCCGCTCAACGCCAAGGCCGACACCGGCGCGCTCTCCGCCGCGCTCCACGCCGAGAACATCGCGGTCGTCTCGCGCGGCGGCCTGCGCCTCGTCGTGTTCGACGCCTACGTGGACGATGAGCGCGCCCATGCGCGCCGCTGCGAGCTTCCCGTCCACGGCGTCAAGCGCGTGCGCTCGTCCTCCGGCGCGGTCGAGGAGCGCTGGACGGTGGAGACCGACATCGAGCTGTCCGGCGAACGCTGGCGGGCGCTCCTCACCCTCACCGACCGCGCCGATATGGTGACGCCCTTGTTGCTCGGCCGGGCCACGCTGCGCGGGCGCTTCCTCGTCCATCCCGGACGCAGCTACCTCCTCACCCACGCCGCGGCAGGTTCGCCATGAAGATCGCGCTGATGACGCGCAACCCGAAGCTCTACTCGCACCTGCGCCTGATCGAGGCCGGCAAGGACCGCGGCCACGAGATCGCGCCGGTGGACTACCTGCGCTGCTACATGAACATCACCGCCCGCCGCTCGGAGCTGTGGCTGCGCGGCCAGCGGCTGCAAGGCTTCGCCGCCGTCATCCCGCGCATCGCCGCCTCGCGCACCTACTACGGCCTGGCCGTGCTGCGGCAGTTCGAGATGATGGGGGTGTGGCCGCTGAACGAATCGGTCGCCATCGGGCGATCCCGCGACAAGCTGCGCTCGCTGCAACTCCTCGCCCGCGACGGCGTCGATCTTCCCGTCACCGCCTTCGCCCACCACACCAACCGGGTGGACGACGTCATCGAGATGGTGGGCGGCGCGCCGGCCGTCATCAAGCTGCTCGAGGGCACGCAGGGCATCGGGGTGATCCTCGCCGAAACCCGCAACTCGGCGAAATCGGTGATCGAGGCGTTCCGCGGTCTCTCCACCAACATTCTCGTGCAGCAGTTCATCTCGGAAGCCCGGGGCGCCGACATCCGCTGCTTCGTGATCGGCGGCGAAGTCGTGGCGAGCATGGAGCGGCAGGGGCCCAAGGGCGAGTTCCGCTCCAACCTGCACCGCGGCGGCTCGGCGAAGGCGGCGACGATCTCCGCCGCCGAGCGGCGCATGGCGCTGAAGGCGGCGGAGTCGATGGGCCTCAACGTCTGCGGCGTCGACAAGCTGCGCGCCGCCAAGGGGCCGGTGGTGATGGAGGTGAACTCCTCGCCGGGGCTTGAAGGCATCGAGGAGGCGACCGGCGTCGATATCGCGGCCAAGATCATCGCCTTCATCGAGAAGAGCTGCAAACCCGGCGACACCCGCACGCGGGGGCGCGGCTGATGCCAGGTTCACGGCGCCAGCCGTTCCGCATCGGCGATCACGATATCGCGCCGGGCGAACGGCGCGTCGTGCATCTGCCCGTTTCGATGCTGTCGAACCACACCCCGATGAATCTCGCCGTCCATGTCACCCACGGCGAGAAGCCGGGGCCGGTGATGTTCGTGTGCGCCGGCGTGCACGGCGACGAACTCACCGGCGTCGAGATCGTCCGCCGCCTGCTCCTGTCCGGCCACGCCGCGCAGGTCGCCGGCACGCTGCTCGCCGTGCCGATCGTCAACGCGCTCGGCTTCCTGAGCCAGAGCCGCTACATGCCGGACGGGCGCGATCTCAACCGTTCCTTCCCCGGCTCCGACCGCGGCTCGCTCGCCAGCATCCTCGCCGAGCTGTTCCTGCGCGAGGTGGTGATGCGCGCCGACTACGGCGTCGATCTGCACTCCGCCGGCGGCCACCGCACCAACCTGCCGCAGGTGCGCATCGCGCCCGGCCAGCCGGAGCTTCTCGACCTTGCCGAGGCGTTCGGCGCGCCGGTGATCCTGGTGTCGAAGCTTCGCGAAGGCTCGCTGCGCCAGCATGCCCGCCTCAACGGCGTGAAGGCGCTGCTGTACGAAGGCGGCGAGGCGCTGCGGATGGACGAGGTGTCGGTGCGCGCCGGGCTCATCGGCGTGCTCAGGGTGATGAAGGCCATCGGCATGATCGCCGCGCCCGCCATCCGCTTCGGCAGGGTGACGCCGGCGCTCTCCTATGCCTCGACGTGGATCCGGGCGCCGGAGGGCGGCATCCTGGTGACGCGCCCGTTGCGCGGCGAGCGGGTGCGCCGCGACGACGTCATCGCCGAGATTTCCGATCCGTTCGGGGAACGCCGCACGCCGGTGCTGGCGGGCGAGGACGGCATCGTCATCGGCCACACCAATCTCCCCGTGGTCAACCGGGGGGATGCGCTGTTCCACATCGCGCGCGTCAAGGACCCGGCGCAGTCGCAGGCCCGCGTCGGCCGCGTCGGCAGCGAGCTTGAGGCCGGCCAGCTGTTCGACGAGGACGAGATCGTGTGAAGGCAAGAGGCCGGCGCAACGGCCGGCCCCCTTTGCCCTGTCAGGACATGCCGCCGCCTCAGCCGGCTTGCGCCATCATCGCCTCGGCGTACTCCCAGTTCACGAGGCTGTCGAACCAGGCTTCGAGGTACTTCTGCCGCAGGTTGCGATAATCGATGTAGTAGGAGTGCTCCCACACGTCCACGCCCAGCACCGGCGAGCCGCCATGCACCAGCGGGTTCTCGCCGTTCGGCGTCTTGGAGATGACGAGCCTGCCGTCCTTCACCGCGATCCACGCCCAGCCCGAACCGAACTGGGTGAGGCCCGCCTGGATGAAGTCGGCGCGCATCTTGTCGTAGCCGCCGAGATCTGCGTCGATCGCCTTCTGGAGCCTGCCGGGAATCTTCCGGCCGCCGCCGTTCGGCTTCATCCAGTTCCAGAAGTGGATGTGGTTGTAGTGCTGGCCGGCGTTGTTGAAGAGGCCCGGGTTCTTGCCGAACGAGGCGCGGACGATCTTGGTCAGGCTCTTGCCCTCGAGGCCTGAGTCCTTGAGCAGGTTGTTGCCGTTGGCGACATACGCCATGTGATGCTTGTCGTGGTGGTACTCCAGCGTCTCCTTCGACATGTAGGGCTGGAGCGCGTCGTAGGCGTAGGGCAGCGGCGGGAGGGAGAAGGCCATCGGTCGTGTCTCCTGTTCGTAGGTCGGGCGGCGCGGCGTCGAAACCGGGGAGCGGGGGTCATAACAGCATGCCGCCGCCCCCATCAAGGCGAACTGAAGTCGGCCGCCTCACATCTTCGGGGCGAGCCAGTCGAACAGCCGGTCGAATCCGCCGAACGGATACATGTGCGGCCGGTCGACGCCAAGCTCGGGCCGCGTGGCGTGGAGTTTCGCCAGCCCGGCGACGAACTCGTCTGGCGTGTTCACCGAAAGCAGCCTGGTCACGTTCATCGCCTGCTTGCGGATGAAGCGGGCGGAATTGCCCACCCCGCACATCGCCGCGTACTTCACCAGCGTCTTGATGGTCGCCGGGCCGGGAATGCCCACCGAAACCGGCAGCGTGATCCCGGCGCGGCGCAGCCCCGCCGCCCACGCGGCCACGGGATCGGCCTCGAACAGGAACTGCGTGGCGATCCACCCGTCGAGGCCGTGGTCGGTGATGTAGGCCTGCTTGGCCTTGAGCGCCGCAAGCAGCGCCGCCTCGCCGTGCGCCCTGGTGATGTCCGGGTTGCCCTCCGGATGCCCGGCGACGCCCACGGCGGTGACGCCGTTCGCCTGGAACAGCCCCGTCTCCAGAAGCTGGATCGCCGCATCGTAGCGCCCGACCGGCTGCGGCGCGCCGCCGCCCAGCACCAGCGCCCGCCTCACCTGCGCCCGCTTCGCGAACGCCTCAAGCCGCCCGGCAAGATCGTCGCGGTCGCGCACGAAGCGGGCGGGCACATGCGGCACCGGCTCGAGGCCGAGGCCCCGGATCGCCGCCACCGCCTCGATCTGGCCGGGAAGATCCGCCGGATCGATCAGCGCCACATACACCTGGCAGCCGTCGGGAACCTTCGCCTTGATCAGCGGAAGCCTGTCGGCCTGCTTCGGCGTGATCTCGATCGACATGCGGTTGAGAAACGCCGCCGTCGTCGCGGCTTGGGAAACGTGGGGAGCGGTCATCAGCATCGGCAGACCCGACCTTTGCGCGAATGGAAACGGAGCGATCGATGTTGTTGTCCCACCGCAGCCGCAACCCATCGCCGCAGAAACCGTCATGGCCTTGGAAGTTTGCGACGCCGCTTGTCTCACCGTGACGATTCCGGCATATGAAGCGTCGCAGACGGCGCACCTTCCAATGTCCCGTCCGCCCGCAGTTCCAGGATCTCCATGTTCGGCGACAAGCCCAGATCGCTGCCCCAGCACGTCGCGCTCGTGCTGCTTGCCGAGTTCACGATGATGCCGGTCACCTCGGCCATCGAACCGTTGCGGCTCGCCAACCGGCACGCCGAGAAGGAGCTCTACCGCTGGAGCATCCATACGGTGGACGGCGAACCGGCGCGGGCCTCGAACGGTCTTCTCACCATGGCCGACGGCGACCTCGAAACCATCCCGGCGGAGGCCTATGTCATCGTCTGCGGCGGCCTCAACATCCAGCGTCACGCCGACAAGCGGCTCATCAACTGGCTGAGGCGCGCCGGGCGGCGCGGCCAGCACCTCGGGGCGGTGTGCACCGGGGCGCATGTGCTCGCCGAATCGGGCGTGCTCGACGGTTACGCCTGCACCATCCACTGGGAGAACCTCCCCGGCTTCGCCGAGGCGTTCCCGGAGATCGCCGCCACCGGCGGCCTGTTCGAGATCGACCGCGACCGCTTCACCTCCGCCGGCGGCACCTCGGCGCTCGACATGATGCTGGCGCTGATCGCCAGCCAGCACGGCGCCGATTTGGCCGCCGCCGTCGCCGAACTCGTGCTGCACTCGCCCATCCGCCATCACAGCGAGCACCAGCGCATGTCGCTGCCGGCGCGCATCGGCGCGAGGCACCCCAAGCTCGTCGGCATCATCGAGCAGATGGAGGGCAACCTCGAGGAGCCGCTGTCGCCGGGCCTCCTCGCCCGGCAGGCCGGGCTGTCCACCC
>DAIODI010000165.1:0-4062 GCA_036746875.1 Aestuariivirgaceae bacterium
TCGGGCACGTGGATCAGGCCCTTGCCGACGATCTGGTTGGCGGGAACCTCGCGCACCGACTGGCCTTCGTAGAGGATATCGCCGGCGCTGGCCGCGATGATGCCGGAGAGGGCGCGCAACGTAGTGCTCTTCCCGGCGCCGTTCGCCCCGATCAGCGTCACGATCTGGTTCTTGCCCAGCGCCACCGACACGCCCTTGAGCGCGTGGATGTTGCCGTAGAAAACGTGGAGGTTCCTGACGTCGAGAATGCTCATGGCTTACTTCAGCGCCTTTTCGGCGGTCGTGCCGAGATAGGCCTCGATCACCTTCTGGTCGGACTGAACCTCCGCCGGCGTGCCTTCGGAGATTTTCACGCCGTGGTCGAGAACGCTCACCCGGTCGGAGATGCCCATCACCACGCGCATGGAGTGCTCGATGAGCAGGATGGTGACGCCGCGCTGGTCGCGCACCTTGCGCACGAAGTCCATCATGTCGATGGACTCGCGCGGGTTCATGCCGGCCATCGGCTCGTCGAGCAGCAGCAGCTTCGGCCGGGTGGCGAGCGCGCGGCCTATTTCGAGGCGGCGCTGGTCGCCATAGGCGAGGTTGCGCGCCACCACGTCGCCCTTGCCGGTCAGGCCGACGAAATCGAGCAGCGCGATGGCTTCGTCGTGGGCGTCGCGTTCGCTGTCGCGGGTGCCGCGGGTCTGCAGGACGGCGCCGAGCCAGGTGGACTTCTGGTGGATGTGGCTGCCGACGAGGATGTTCTCGATCGCCGTGAGGTTCTTGAACAGGCGGATATTCTGGTAGGTGCGGTTGACGCCGGCGGCGGCGACGCGGGCGGGGGTGACGCCGTCGATGCGCACGCCGTCGAACCACACCTCCCCGCCGTCGGGGGTGTAGAAGTTCATGATGCAGTTGAACACGGTGGTCTTGCCGGCGCCGTTCGGCCCGATGATCGAATGGATCGCGCCCTCGCGCACGCCGAGGTCGAGCCGGTCGACGGCGACGAGGCCGCCGAACCGCTTGGTCATGCCGGTGGTCTTGAGCAGGGCGGGAGTCGCCATGGTCAGGCCTTTCCCTCGTGCATCAGGGCCGCCGCCCGCTCCGCCGCCAGCTCCTGTTCGCTGCGCCGCTCGCGCCGGCGCGCCGCCGACGGCCACAACCCTTCCGGCTTGAGACGCATCACCGCGATGATGGCGAGGCCGTAGAACAGGTAGCGGAACTCGCCGAACTCGCGCAGCATCTCCGGCAGGCCGATGAGCACCAGCGACCCCAGCGCCACGCCGGGCAGGCTGCCCATGCCGCCGACGATGATCAGCGCCAGCACGTTGATGGAGATGAGAAGCTGGAACGAGTGCGGGAAGATCGAGCCGAGCATGGTGGCGAAGATCGAGCCCGCCAGCCCGGCGAACGCGGCGCCCAGACCGTAGGCGAGGAGCTTGACGTTGACGAGGTTGATGCCCAGCGCCTGCGCCACGTCCTCGTCGTCGCGCACCGCCATCCAGGCGCGGCCGAGGCGCGAGTCCTCCAGCCGCCAGGCGACGTAGGCGGCGATGCAGGTGGCGACGAGCGCAAGGTAGAACAGGGCGACCGGCGTGTTGAACTCGAAGCCGAACAGCTCGGGCCGGGGAATATGCAGGATGCCCTTCGCGCCGGCCAGCACCGGCGCGGCGGCGTCCGACAGCACGATGACGCGCACGATCTCCCCCAGCCCCATGGTGGCGACGGCCAGATAGTCGCCGCGCACCTTCAGCACCGGCACGCCGAACAGGATGCCGACGAACACCGAGCAGAGCACCGCGATGGGCATCGCCTCCCACCAGTTCAGCGCCGCGATGGCGTGCTCGTCGTTGGCGATGAGCAGCGCCGTGACGTAGGCGCCGACCGCGTAAAACGCGACGAAGCCGAGATCGAGCAATCCGGCGAGGCCGACCTCGATGTTGAGGCCCATGCCCATCAGCGTGAACAGCGCCACGAGCAGCAGCACCTGGCCGATGAAGTTGCCGGCGAAGGCGGGAAACAGCACGGCGGCGACGGCGACGAAGGCGAGCAGCGTCCAGCGCAGGTTCCTCTGGCGCTCCGCCGGCAGCGCCGCGAAACGCTCGCGGAAGCGGTCGCCGAACCGCATCCGCGCGAAGCTGATCGCCGCCGCCACGACGAAGATGATGATCGCGCCCTGCAGCGTCAGACCGGTGAAGGTGTAGATCTGGTCGTGCAGCGGCTTGGTGAACGAGCTGTTGGCGAGGATCGGCCGGATCAGCTCCTGGAACAGCCCGGCGAGGCCGGCGCCGGCGAGGCCCGCCACCAGCGGCCGGCGCAGCGCCTCCGGCAGCAGCACCAGCCCGGCGCCGAGCGCCCCCAGCACGCCGCCCAGCGCGATGATCGCCGGCGCGCCGAGGATCGGCGGCTTCAGCGACAGCGACAGGAAGCGCAGCAGGTTCGGCTCCATGGCGACGAAGATCTGCCGAAGCCATGGCGCCGACCACATGGCGACGATCAGCACCGAGATGATCGCCGCCACGATCATGCCGGCGACCGCGCCGCCGGCGACCTCGGCCGGGGCCGCGCCGAACAGGCCGCGCCGCGCCACCATGACGCCGGCGATCAGGAACACGCAGCCCAGCGTGGCGTAGGCGAGGGTGACCTCGCCGACGATGATCCAACGCTGGTTGAACATCGTCAGGATGCCGACGATGGCGAGGAACACCGCCACCACGCCGAGCTGCACGCCGGTCCTTAGGACATGGGGCCAGGGCCCGGTGGTCTCCCGCTCGACGCGGCTTGAGGCGACGACATCGAAGGACATGGCGTCAGGCTCTCTTCTTGGCCAGCGCTTCGCCCAGCAATCCCTGCGGGCGGAAAATCAGCACCATCACCAGCATGGTGAAGGCGATGAGATCGCGCAGCTGGTAGGCGGCGGGAATGCCGAGCCCGTCAAGGAACAGCGCCGGTCCCATCGATTCGGCCAGCCCCAGCACGATCCCCCCGATCATCGCGCCCGGGATGTTGCCGATGCCGCCGAGCACCGCGGCGGCGAACGCCTTGATGCCGGGGAGGAAGCCCGAGTAGAAGTAGATCTGCTTGTAGACGAAGCAGTACAGCACCCCGCCGATCCCCGCCATGCAGGCGCCGAGCACGAAGGTGAAGATGATCACCTTGTTGGCGTCGATGCCCATCAGCGCCGCCGTGTCGCGGTCCTCGGAGACGGCGCGCATCGCCATGCCCATCCGGGTGCGCTGGACGATCAGGTAGAGGAACGCCATCGCCGCCAGCGCCGTGAAGATGACGATCGGCTGCACCACCGGCACCTGGAAGCCGATGAAATCGATCTTGCCTTTCATCCACTCCGGATCGGGGTAGGAGCGGACGTTGTTGCCGAACATGCCGCGGAAGGTGTGCTGGATCACGAACGAGGCGCCGATGGCGCAGATCAGCGGCGCCAGCGTCGCGACGTGCCGGAACGGCCGGTAGCAGACGCGCTCGACGATCAACGCGGTCGCGGTGCATACCGCCATCGACAAAAGCATGACGCCGCCGACGGCGAGAAACGGGTGGCTGTCGAGGAAGCCCGAGCGGTCGAAGGCGCGGGCGAGGAAGAAGGCGGAGAACGCGCCGGTCATCACCACGTCGCCGTGGGCGAAGTTGATCAGCCGCAGGATGCCGTAGACCATCGTGTAGCCGAGCGCGATCAGCGCGTAGATGCCGCCGATGGTGAGCCCGAACATGAAGAAGTCGAACCACTGGGTGGCGTTGTAGGTGCCCTTCACCAGCGTGCCGATGGTGCCGCCCACCACGACGAAGATGACCGTGAGGCGCAGCGCCCACAGCACGGCGTCCACGAAGGTGAACTTGTGCAGGCCCTTGAACAGGGCGCGCCGTTGGTCGGCTGTCCCGGCCGGTGCGGCCATGATCCCCGTCTCCCCCTGGTGACGTGATGGACGCGCCCCGGGTAGCGCGCCGCCGACCGCTCCGCTGGGGACCGGACGGGGGGGGGGGGGGGGGGGGCCCGGGGGGGGGGGGGGGGAAGAGGAAAAAAAAATTAAGGGGTGGAGAGGGCGAGGAAGGGGGCGGCGAGGCAGG
>DAIODI010000165.1:4072-6409 GCA_036746875.1 Aestuariivirgaceae bacterium
CGGGTTCGCCCGCCGCCTACCGCCCCGTGGGTCCCCGTACGGCGTCGCGCCGGAGCGCGCCGCGGATTGCGTCAGTTACTTCGGAAAAATCTAGGTCGGGTTCTTGCCGACCTCGAAGGTGCCCGGATCGCCGTCGGTGAACTGGTAGACGGCGAAGTTGAAGGCGCCGCACTGGCCGTGTTCGTTGCAGTTGATGGGACCCGAGATGCCGTCATAGCCGGTGGTGGCGAACAGCGCGTCACGCAGCGCCTTGCGGCCGATGAAGGTGTTGCCGGCGTCGTCGGTCTTGGCGACCTTCTCGATCGCCTGCTGCAGGATCGACGCCGCGTCGTAAGCCTGAGCGTGGAACGAGTTGATCGGGCCTTCGCCGAACTTGGCCTTGTAGGCCTCGACGAACTCCGGATACTTCTTGCCCATCGCCTCCACCGAGATGTCGACGTTGGTGATGCGGAAGCCCTTGGCGGCGTCGCCCGCGGCCTCAAGCAGACCCGGCGCCATCAACGACGACCCGCCGATGATGTTGGTGTCCTTGAGGTCAGCCACCTCCTGCGACTGGCGCACGATCTGCGCGGCGGCCGCCACGAAGATCGGGAAGTAGAGCGTGCACGGCTTCTTGGCGCCGATGCCGGTGAGCACCGGGCGCATGTCCACGTCGGTCGGCGCGATGGCTTCCTCGGCCACCACTTCGCCGCCCAGCTCCTTGAAGCGGTTGGCCGCCACCTTGGCGAGCTGCGAGGCGTAGGGGCTTCCGTCGTGAATGGTGGCCAGCGTCTTGCACTTCAGCTCGTTGAAGAAGTACTCGGCGTCGTTCCGGCCCTGGTCGGCGTCGGAGTAGATCGTGCGCAGGTAACCGAAGAACTCCGGCTTGCGGTCCGGCGCGGTGAGCGACGGCGCCGTGGTGGCGGTGCCAATGTTCACGATGCCCTGCTTCCACAGGATCGGCGCGGCCGCGGTGGCCGCCGACGAGCACGCCGGCCCGAGCACCGCCACCATGTTCGGCACGGTGGAGAGCTTGGTGCCGGCGGTCTGGCCGCCCTCGGCGTTGCAGCCGTCGTCCTCCACCACGAACTGGATGTCGTGGCCGGCGATCTTGTTGCCGATCTGGTCGAAGAAGATCTCGGCGCCGCGCTTGGAGTCGACGCCCAGCGCCGTGTCGGCGCCGGAGATCACCCAGTACCCGCCGATGGTGATCGGCGCGCCCTTCGGGATTTCAACGACGCCGATCTCGTCCGTCACCGGACCCTTGGTTTCTGCCGCCAGCGCGGTCCCGGCGGTCCAGCCCGCCAAGGCAATTGCGGAGGCGGTCAACATCAGGCGCTTCATCATCGGCTCTTTTTCCCTTTCGAGTTGCGTTTCCCTGGGCCGGGACTCGTCTTGAGGCTCTGCGGCGAACGTCTTTGTCGGGAGTCCCTTGGCCAACCGGCGCGATCGAGCGATCGCAGACATTCATCGTGCGCATGCGCCGTGAACCGAGTCAATCGTCTGTCCGGGTTCAGCCTGGGTTATCGCATTTGGCCGATGACGGATCTGGCGAAGGCGTCGGACCATCCGGATCGTTTTCGCCTTCGGCTGACGGCGACCCTGGGTCTAGGCCTTGCGCAGGAGGTTGAGGGCGAGGCGTCGGAGGATGGCGAGGGGAGCGGGGTCGTTATCGGCGCGGTTACGTTTGGCGTCCTCGCCGAAGGTGACGTCGAGCACCCGGTGCTGGCTGTTCTCGATGGCCCAATGGCTGCGCTCGGCCTCCGCAAGCGCCTGATGCGTCATCGGCCGGGAGGAGACGTAGCGCGGAAACCGGCCTGACGGCATCAGGCCGACCGCACCATCTGATCGTATTCGCATCATCTTTTTCCGCCAAGCGGTTTCCACTTGGCGGGATGATGCCCGAGAAGCGCGTCGCGCTGGTCTGCCTGCCTTGTTCCCATGTCGTGCCGGTCACCCGGGCAATCGTGGCCAGCCGGGGGAAGCGATGCGCGCCGGGAAAGCGCCGGCCGCCGCCACCGCCTCCTGGGCCAGAACCAGCTTCTCGCGGGTGACGAAGGCCGAGACCAGATGCAGCGCGGCGCGGCCCGCGCCCCTGTCGAGGCTGGCGCGCAAGGGCTTCCCGTCGATGGCGACCAGCGCCGGCGCATCGGGCCGGATCGTCGCACGCACAGATCGTGCCGCACACCACCAGAAGCAAAACCTCGGGAAGCGGGTGGCGACCCGCCAACTCTCCCGATCGTCCTCCAGAAGCGCGAAACGATCCAAAAGCACGCGAAGACGCGGCCGATCTCCAGGGTCCATGGATGCCTCCCATCTCCTCCATGCCTTGACTCTGCCCCGCCGCCCTCGCGCTGC
>DAIODI010000166.1:0-6373 GCA_036746875.1 Aestuariivirgaceae bacterium
CGGCGAGCCGCGACAGATCGAGCGCGGCGAGGGCGTGGGCGTCGCGGCGGCCCGCCTCGACGAGGGGGGGCCGGCCGCGGGCGGCGGCGGCGAGGCGGCGGGCCACGATCGGCCCGGCCGTGCCGCCGCCGACGATCAGGTGGTCGCAGGTCTCGGCGATTGACGCCACGGGCGATCCCGGCTCACGCGGCGGCGACGCGCCTCGGCTGCACCTCGGACAGGTAGTCGGCGCGCAGCGCGCGGGTGATCTCGCCGACGGTGAACGAGTACGGCCCGATCTCGCCCACCGGGGTCACTCCGGCCGCCGTGCCGACGATAAAGCACTGCTCGAAGCCCGAAAGCTCCTCCGGCATAATGGCGCGCTCGATCACCTTGATCTGCCGGCGCCGGGCGATGCCGATGACGGTGCGCCGGGTGATGCCGTCGAGAAAGCAGTCGGGCGTCGGCGTATGAATCTCGCCGTTCTTGACGAAGAAGATGTTGGCGCCGGTGCATTCGGCCACCTGGCCGCGCCAGTCGAGCATCATCGCGTCGGCGTAACCCTTCCTCTCGGCGGCGTGCTTCGACAGCGTGCAGATCATGTAGAGGCCCACCGCCTTGGCCTTCGCGGGGGCTGTGCATGGATCAGGCCTGCGCCACTGTGCGATATCGAGGCGGATGCCCTTCTCCAGCTGCGCCGGGTCGAAATAGGAGGGCCACTGCCAGACCGCGACGGCGACGTTGATGCGGGTGGCCTGGGCCGAGACGCCCATCATCTCCGAGCCGCGCCAGGCGATGGGGCGCACGTAGGCGTCCTGGAAGCCCTGCCGGCGCAGCGTCTCGCGGCACGCCTCGTCGATCTCGCCCACCGTGTAGGGGATTTTCATGTCGAGCATCTCGGCGGAGGCGAACAGCCGTTCGGTGTGTTCGGTGAGCTTGAAGATCTCCCCGCCGTAGGCGCGCTCGCCCTCGAACACCGCGGAGCCGTAATGCAGGGCGTGGGTGAGCACATGCACGGTCGCCTCCCGCCACGGCACGAACTCGCCATTGAACCAGATGACGCCGTCGCGGTCGTGGAAGGGGACGATGGACATGAAGCTCCTCCTCGAAGGGCCGGACTCTCCGCCAGCCTTCTGATTGCGCGCGCTCCCGGCCGTCTTTCCGCAGCCGCAGATCTTGCGTCAGTCCTGAACCTTGAAAATCGTATCGCTCCGTGCAAAATATGTCAATATGACTGACATAAACCAGCAGCCCCGATTTGCGCGCGGGTCGTCTGCGCCCGCCGCCGGGCGCCAGATCAGCGAGCAGGCGATCATTGAGCTGGTCGAACTCCTGTTCTTCGCCTACCGCGACTTCGTCGCCGACCCCGACAAGATCCTCGCCGGTTACGGCTTCGGCCGGGCGCACCACCGGGTGCTGCACTTCGTCGGCCGCAGCCCGGGGCTTCGCGTGCAGGAGCTGCTCGACATCCTGCGCATCACCAAGCAGAGCCTGGCGCGGGTGCTGCGCGAACTCATCGACGAGGGGTTCATCCATCAGATCGAGGGCGAGGCGGACCGCCGCCAGCGTCTGCTTCATCTCACCCCTGAGGGCGAAGCGCTGCACCGCCGCCTGATGGCGCCGCAAGTCGAGCGCGTACGCCGGGCGCTGGCGGCCGCCGGCGAGCCTGCCGACGGCCAGTACCGGCGGGGTCTTTCGGGCCGTGCGGGCGATCTCGACGGCGCCGGCGAACGCCCGGCGGGAGAGGCGGCATGAGCCTCGCCGAGGACGCGCCCCACGTGCTCGTCGTCGACGACGACCGCCGCATCCGCGAACTCCTCAGGTCGTTTCTCGCCGCCAACGGCCTGCGCGTCACAGCGGCGGCGAGCGCCGCGGAGGCGCGCGAGCGCATGCGCGGCCTCGCCTTCGACGCGGCGATCGTCGATGTGATGATGCCCGGCGAAACCGGCGTGGCCTTCACCCGATCGCTGCGGAGCGAGGGCGGCGCCTTGCCGGTGCTGATCCTTTCGGCGCTCGGCGACGTGGACGACAGGGTGGCCGGATTACAGGCAGGCGGCGACGACTACCTGCCGAAACCGTTCGACCCGCGCGAACTGCTGCTGCGGCTGCGCCTTCTGCTTCGGCGCGTTCCGCCGCCGCCCGCTCCGGCGGCGGAAGCGGAGGTGCGGTTCGGCGCCTGCCGGTTCAACGTGGCGCGCGGCGAATTGCGCCGTGAGGACGAGGTGGTGCGGCTGTCGGCGCGCGAGCGCGACATGCTGCGCACGCTGGTGCAGAAGGCGGGACAGCCGGTCTCGCGCGCCGACCTTCAGGCGCCGGGCGGCGAGGACAGCGCGCGCGGCGTGGACGTGCAGGTCAACCGGCTCAGGCGCAAGATCGAGGACAACCCGGCCGTTCCGGTGTATCTGCAAACCGTGCGCGGCGCAGGGTATGTTCTGCACCTCGACTGACGGGAACCGCGATGGACCAGCCGGCCGTCTCGCTCGCCTATCCGAAGCCGAAGTCCGGCGTGGTGCGTATCACGCTCTGGCGCTTCGACCGGCTGCTGGAGCGGTTCTTCCCCGACCGGCTGTTCGCCCGCGCGCTCATCATCGTCATCGCGCCCATCGTGCTCCTGCAGCTCATCATGGGCTACGTCTTCATCGAGCGGCATTACGAGGAAGTGACGCGCTCGCTGTCGCGCAGTTACGTGCGTGAGGTCGCCATGCTGATCGACCTCTACCGCGAGAGCGACCGCTCGCCGCTGGCGCTGGAGCAGGTGCGCCGGATCGCCAACGACCAGCTCCTGCTTGGCCTTGAGGTGCGGCGAGGCGAGGCGCTGCCGAAGCCAGTGCCCAAGCCCTGGCTGTCCTCAGTCATTCCAAAGCTCAATCGCTATGTGTCAAGACAGGTGAACCTGCCGTTCTGGATCGACACCGAGCGCGAGCCGGGCTTCGTCGATCTCAGGATCGAGGTGGAGCCGGGGATGGTGTTCCGGTTTCTCTCGCCGATCGAGCGGGCGCATGCGCCGAGCCGGCATGTGTTCCTGCTGTGGATGGCGCTGTCGTCGCTGGTGCTTCTGCTGATCGCCATCCTGTTCCTGCGCAACCAGATCAATCCGATTCTCCGGCTGGCGGAAGCCGCGCACGCGTTCGGCCTGGGGCGCGAGGTGAAGAACTTCCGTCCGGCGGGCGCGCGGGAGGTGCAGGAGGCGTCGAACGCCTTCCTCGCCATGAAGGGGCGGATCGAGCGTCACGTCGAGCAGCGCACCGCCATGCTGGCGGGCGTATCGCACGACCTGCGAACGATCCTCACCCGGCTAACCCTCGAACTCGCCATGTTGCCGTCAAGCCCGCCGGTGGAGGCGATGCGCGAGGATATCGCCGAGATGCGCCGGATGCTCGAAGGGTACCTCGCGTTCGCCCGCGGCGACGGCGGCGAAGAGACCGAACCCGTCGATGTCGGGGAACTGCTCGAATCGGTGCGCTCGGGTCTGGCCCGCGCCGGCAAGGCGATCGAGATCCGCTCGCCGCCGGGCCTGGTGGCGATGGCCAAGCCGCAGGCGATCAAGCGCTGCGTCGAAAATCTCGCCACCAACGCCTGCCGTTTCGGTTCGCGCGTCGTCATCGAGGTAAGAAACGAGGGACGGGCCGCGGTGTTCACCGTGGACGACAACGGGCCCGGCGTGGCGCCGGAACGCTACGAGGAGGTGTTCCGCCCGTTCGTGCGCCTCGACGAGGCCCGCAATCTCGACGAAGCCGGGACGGGGCTCGGGCTCGCCATCGCCCGCGACATGGCGCGCAGCCACGGCGGCGATATCCGGCTGTCGAAGAGCCCGCTTGGCGGCCTTCGCGCCACGCTCAGCATTCCGCAGTGAACGAGTTCAGAACAATCGCCCGCCGTTGGGCACCGGCCGCTCCACGGCGACCAGCACCACCTCGCCGTCAGCGTCAGGGAAGCCCAGGGTGAGCACCTCCGACATGAACCTGCCGATCTGGCGCGGCTTGAAGTTGACGACGGCGGCCACCTGACGGCCGAGCAGACCCTCGGGCGTGTAGTGTCGTGTGAGTTGCGCCGACGACGCCTTCACGCCGAGGTCCGGGCCGAAGTCGATCTTCAGCTTGATCGCGGGCTTGCGGGCCTCCGGGTAGGGCTCGGCGGCGACAACGGTGCCGACGCGCACGTCCACCCGCGCAAAGTCGTCCCAGGCGATGATGGCGGACGCCTCGCTTATCACGCCGCCTCGCTGGTGGAGGCCGCGCCGGTCTCGCCGGCGGGGCGCGCGGACGGCTCCCCGGCGGTTGCGCCCGCCGGGCGGGACGATCTGCGGCCGGCGCCCATCAGCCCGCGGGCGAGCGAGGCGAACGCCGATCCCAGCAACAGCGCCGGCTCGAGCCGTTTCATCGCGGCGGCCCCGTCGCGCAGGCGCTGGTCGAGCGCCGCCATGGTGCGCGCCAGGCCGGGGTCGTCGTCGTCCACCCAGACGCGCAGGGTCCGGGCGTAGACCGAGGCGAGGCCCACGCGGCGCACCAGGTCGCGCAGCCCCGTGTCCTCCAGTCCGGCGGCCGCCAGCACCCAGCCCTGGGTGTTCATCAGCACCCCCGCAAGCTCGGCCGCGTCCGACGGGTTCGACACGGGTGAGCGCAGGATCGAAGCGATCGCGGCGCGCCATGGCGTCATCACCTCCAGGCGGCGCATCAGAACCTCGAACAGCCGGTCGTGCGGTTCGCCCTCGACGGGTTCGCGCGCCAGGCTCTCCAGCATCAGGCGGTCGATGCGGCGGGCGAACAGGCGCAACACGTCCATGCGCGTCGAGACATGGCCGGCAAGGTCGGCCATCGGAAGGTTCGCCTCGGCGGCGATGTCGCACAGGCGGATCTGCGCGAACGGGCGATCGGCCGCAAGGCGCAGCGCGGCGTCGACGATGAGGGCGGACGTCTCGGTCGGGTTGGTCATGGCGCGCAGTCTAGCAATCGCGGCGCGCAGGGCAACCTTGACGGATTGTCCCGGCGCAGGCGGCCGCGCGCGAAATTTTCAATTGCCGTCGCTTGCTATGCCAAGTCTTGTTCTTTACCAACGACAAGTCTTTCCCGCGCACTGATTGTAACTGATCCCGCAGCGGCTGGAGGGAGATCATCATGGTGAACCTCGTCACGTCGGCGTTGCAGTATCTTGGCGGCGATACTGTGGACAAACTGGCGTCCTCCCTCGGCATCGACGTCTTGATCGCCGAGAAGGCTGTGAACGCCGCCATTCCGGCGCTCCTGGGCGCCCTGACGAGCGTGGCCTCCAAGCCGGGCGGCGGCGCGAAAGTTCTCGATGCGATCAAGGCGGTGGACCCGGCCGTGCTGGCGGGCCTCGGCAAGATGCTCGGCTCGCCCAAGCAGGACGCGCTGGCGAGCGCCGGCGGTTCGGTGCTGTCCTCGCTGCTCGGCGCTTCGTCAACCTCGGCCCTGGCCGGCGCGCTGGCGAAATTCGCCGGCGTCGACACCGCCACGGCAACCTCGCTGCTCGGGCTGCTCACGCCGGTGGCGCTGGGCACGATCAAGACCGCCGCGCCGGGTCTCGACGCGGCGAAGCTGACGAGCCTGCTCGGCAGCCAGCAGAACTACATCCAGGACTCGCTTCCCGCCGCGCTCGCCGGCGCGCTCGCCGGCGCGGGCCTGCTCGACGCCGTGGCCGGAGCCGCCGCGACCGCGACCCGCCCCGCCAAGGCCCCGCCGCGCGCGCCGAAGAGCAACTGGATGACCTGGCTCATCCCGCTCGTCGCGCTGGCCGCCCTCGCGTGGTACTTCCTCGGCCACCAGCGCACGGCTGAGGCCCCGGCTCCGGCGCCCGCCACCACGACGACCGCTCCGGCCACTCCGGCGGCGCCTGCCGCGATCGTGGTCGACGGCGTGGACATGACGACGACCATCGGCACGACGGTGGAGGCGCTCAGGTCGGCGCTGGCCGGCATCACCGATCCGGCCACCGCCACCGCGGCCCTGCCGAAGCTCGCCGAGGGCGCGACGCAGCTCGACACCCTGACGAACCTCGCCGGCAAGCTGACGCCCGAGCAGAAGGCGATCCTCGCCGGTCTGATCGCCGCGGCGATGCCGGCCATGAACGACGTGGCGGACAGGGTTCTGGCGATCCCGGGCGTCGGCGACATCGCCAGGCCGACCATCGACTCGATCCGGTCGAAGCTCGACGCGCTGGCGAAGGCCTGAGCCTTCCAGGGCGCGATCCATCGCCGGGGCCGGGCGACCGGCCCCGTTTCGACTGGAGCTATCCGGCGAGTTCGCGGGAGCGGCGCGCCGCGGCGTCCACCGCCGACGCGATCAGCGGCGCAAGGCCGCCCTGCGGGTCCATCAGCACCTGGAGCGCGGCGTAGGTCGTGACCTTCGGCGACGAGCAGTCCTCCGAGTCGCCGGAG
>DAIODI010000167.1:0-6336 GCA_036746875.1 Aestuariivirgaceae bacterium
AAACCACCCGTCAGCCGACTCCCTTCATCGCAGGACAACCTGTTGAGGTTCCACACCTAGAGCGGCCTACCTGATTCAGTCAGGCTGGTTTCCGCTCTAGTTGCGGCTGTTGAAGTTCTGCCTCACCTCGCCGGGCGCGTAGATGTTGGCGTAGGAGACGCGGCAGTAGACATCGCGCCCCCGCCCCTTCGACCAGTTGTAGGTTTCGGACACGCCGAACACCCGCCGGCATGCGTCGGCCGGGTGTTCGCCCGGCCTTGCAAGGATCTTTTTCCAGATCGTCGGCTCGGGTTCAAGCCAGAACCCGGCGCCGCGCGCATCAACGTCAGCCGCCCCGGCGAGGCTTAGCGCAAACGCCGCGGCTGCGAGCGGGAGGTGGAACGGCTTCATCGCGGGCTCCCTTGTTCAGCGGGTGAGGATGTCGCGGATTTCGCTCATGTTGGCGCGCGCCCGGAGCATCTTCTGCGACAGCACCGCCAGATGGTCCGGCATCAGCGCCCCGTCCTCGCGCCCGTTGGAGACGATCAGCGGCTGTAGCGCCGCGGCTTCGGCAACGTGCTCCTCCATCAGGTCCCAGATCGCGCCGATATCGCGGCGCTGGATCACGCCGGCGAAGTCGGCCCGCGCCGCCTGCAGAAGGCCGTGGTAGGCGTACATCTTGCCGGAGGAGAACATGAACAGGTCGTCGGCGCGGAAGTCGAACCAGCCGCGGTCGTTGCCCTCGCCGGTCACGAACTCGTCCGCGCGCGGATCGTAGCGTTCGCCCTGCGAGCGCTTGCCGAGAATGTCGATCGTCGAGCCGACGTCGGCGGCGACGCGTTCGAGGAACTGCAGCAGGTTGTCGGCGCGGGCGTCGAACGTCGCCTCACACTTCGCCAGCCGTTCGTTGAAGGCGATGTAGTTGCGCATCGCCTGCCGGTAGTAGGTGGGGGTGGCGGTCGTCGGTCCGAAGGGGCGTTGCCGGTCGAACGGGTTGAAGTACCAGGTGCGCTCGTCGGTCTGCAGCGCCGATTGCGCCGCCTGCAGATCGGCGTCGGCGGCGGACGTGCCGCGCGTGCGCCCCAAGATATCGGTGAGCTCGACGCCGGTCCGGCGCAGCGCCGAGAGCACGCCGAGCTGGAACGCCTGCTTGTTGTCGAAGAACGGCGTCTCCTCCCAGGACCAGATCCCGAGCACGCCCGCCTTGTACTGCGGCATGGAGGGGACCCAGCGATTCTGGTTGACGAGGAAATCGATGAGATAGGCCTGCATCTCGACGAGCTTCGAGGGGTGGCATTGGCCCGGTTCACCGGCAACCGGCGGGCCGGGCGCCCCCGGGGCCGCGGCCGCGGCCTGGGCGCCCCCCGGAAGCCCGCGCTGGCCATCGGCAGCGCCGGTGGCGCCGTCCACGGCGCCGGGGGCGGCCGGAACCGCCGGTGAGCCGGGCGCGGGCTGCGGTTGGGCGGGGGCGCCGGGCGGCGGCGACGGCTCCGCCGGAGGCTGGACCGGGGCGACGGCCGTGGGCGGTTGCAGGATCTGCTTGGGATAGGCCAGCGAGTAATTGCGCGTGCCGAGCGTCGCCCAGACGAAGTCCACATTCCAGGCGATGAAGCCGAGGATGAACAGGATCGTGCCCGCACGCCACGTCACCCGCGCGGTCGAACGCACCGCGCCGCGCCGCTCGTGTTCGGGGGAGCGGAAGGCGAACAGACCGGTGAACCAGCGCCAGACCCCGGCGAGCAGTCGTCCAATGGCGGAGAACACGTCAACCCCCGGCGGTTAGGTGGAACGAAGCGCACCATAGCGGCGGAAGCCGCCCGCCGCACCCAATTCCTCGGCCGCGCAACGCGGCCGCGCGGTATCGGGCGCGAGGGCATTCGGCTGCTTGATTTCCCCGGTTTCGCATCATCTTTGTCCGCCAAGTGGTATCCACTTGGCGGGATGATGCGGCTAGAACGGATCCCGGCCTGACTGAATCAGGCCGGCCGATCTATCTGATTGTATTCGCATCATCTTTGTCCGCCAAGTGGTATCCACTTGGCGGGATGATGCTCTAGTCGAACAGCCGCTCGCCGCGCTCGTCGATGATCTTGCGCGCCTTCTGCAGCGCGAACTCCGCCGCCTCGTCCGGGCTGGCGAACCGGTCGGCGCGCACGAAGCGATGCTCCTTCGATTCGCCGCCGACGTCCTTCACGATTCGTCCCGCAAGCTGGTACTGGCTGCCTTCCTTGTACGGCTCGGCGAGGATGCGGAAGCCGTTGTATTCGGCTTCCTTCATCACGGCAGGCTTCGCCGCGCCGGCCGGCGCATCACCGCCGCCGAAGCCGAACAGCCGCTTGAAAAAGGACATGGGCGCACCTTGGTCGAGGAGACTTTCAGATTGGTCGGCGACTCTAGGCGCTGCGCCCTCCGACGGCAATCAGCGATACGTCGCGCCGCGTTATTCGACAGTCACGAGGTAGACGGCCCACACCCACTGGGACTCCTGCTCCTTGGTGGCCGGGCCCGACGCCGAGGTGTCCCACGCCAGCCACATCGGTCCGCGACCGCCGATGGCCAAGGGTACGCCGTTGGCGCTGCTGGCAAGCACCCAGTCCTTCGAGCTGATCTCTTCCGGTGTGAGCTTCACGCCATAGTTGTCCAGCGCGTAGACCGTCACAGAACGGCCGCTTGCGCCGGCGGCCGCCAGGACATCAGCCAGTCGCACGCCCTGAAGCCTGACTTCGCCTGGCCAGCCCTCCGCGTTTGCGGCGATCTCCACCTGCGGCAGCCCCGCCAGATCAGCGAACGTGAACGTGGTGGCCTTGGCGAAGGCATGGCTATTGGAGTTCATGAAGCCGTCAAGAAACGGATCCATCGCGCCGCGGTTCGGCTTGGCGACCTCGCCGGGCACGGTGAGGAGCACCGGCCCGGCGCTCTCCGCCGCCATTGGGGAGAGCGGCCCGCCTGCTGCTGCAACGGTCAGCGCCACGGCAAGCGCCGCAGCGCGCATGATCTTCGACATAAGGCCCTCCGGTCCTGGTTTCACACCGCTGATAATCTCGCAACGCATCGTGTTTGTGGCAAGCGGCTCCGCCGGCCGCAACGGCCGGCGAAGGCGCATTCCATCACTGGCCGTTCTTGTTCAGCCACGCCCGCATCATGGCGATTTCGGCCTCCTGCGCCTTGATCACCTCTTCGGCGAGCTTGCGCACTTGCGGGTCCGTGCCGAAGGCGAGCACCGTCTTCGCCATGTCGATGGCGCCCTGGTGGTGCGGAATCATGCCCTTGACGAAGTCCACATCGGCGTCGCCCGAGTAGGTGATCGCCATGTCGCGGTGCATCTTCATGTTCGCGCCGCGAAACGCCATGCTGGCGGGGCCTTCATCGCCTGATCCCATGCCGCCCGTCGCCGGGCCGTTTGCGCCCATCCCGCGCGGCTGGCCGTCGCCCATGCGACCCGACATCATCGCCTCGAACATCGGGCATCCGCCCGCCATGCCGGGCGCCATGGCGCCGCCCGGCGCCATCTCCTGCATGTGTTGCATATGCGGCATGTGCTGCATGGGCGGCGTCTGCTGCAGGGATTGCGGCTGCGCCGCCTCCTGCGCCAGGGCGGCCGGCGAAACGAGCGCGGCCAACGCCGCAACGCACGCCATGGTTCTGAACATGGTCAGTCTCCGTGGTTGATGATGATCGATCAGTCGCCGAACTCAGGCGCGTCGTCTCGGCGGCGGGGGATCGATCCCGGCGATCCAGGGCGTCACTGCAAAGGCCGGCGCGGCCGCCATCAGCGGCGCAGAACCCTCCGCCGGGGCCGGCATGACTGCGGTCGCCGCCGCCGGCGCGCAGTGCTGGTGGCAGAACGCGGCGGCCTTCGCGTCGGCTGGCTCCCCGCGCCGGGGCGCGTCCGGCGATGTATGATCGTGAGGGCACGCGGCGGCGGGCGCGGCCGCGTCCATCGCCGCCGTGCCCATCGCCGCAACGGAACCGATCGCCGGCGAAACCGGCGAAACGGCCACCAGCAGCGCCACAACGAACAGCGAGACCGCTCGTCTCAGGTCCATGGTTTCATCCTAGGTGGTGTCCGCTCGTCCGTCCACTGGCGGGGCGCGCCTGTCGCCGCTAGTATCCAGCGTCCGGACGAGGGGATCGCCATGCCGCCCGAGCGCCGCTCGCTTGACAACGTGTGCGTACGCTCCCGCCCCGCGCTTCAGGGATCGGGGGCGCGCGGCCTGCAACGGGACGAGGCGACCCGCGCCATCGTCGAGGCGGAGGCCGACGGCATGTGCGTTGTCGGCCCGGGCGACTCGTCCGCCCTGCCGGTGGACGTGGCGGTTCCGGCCGGCCCTTTGGAGACGCTGGAAGCCCATGGCCGCTAGAGGCTCTTCGCTGGAGCGCGCCCGCCGCTTTCTCGACCGGCATCCGCTGGTGGACGGCCATAACGACCTGCCGTGGGTGATCCGCCACGATCACGCGGCGAGGGGCGATGTCGCGGCCTACGGCCTCGACCGGGTGCATCAGGAGAGCGACACCGACATTCCTCGCCTGAAGCAGGGTCAGGTGGCTGCGCAATTCTGGGCGGCGTTCGTCGCCACCGAAGACCCGAACCCGACGGTGAAAACCTTCGAGCAGATCGCGCTGATCCGCCGGATGAACGCCCTGCACGCCGACGTGTTCCTTCCGGCGTATCGCGCCGCCGACATCGCCAGGGCGAAGCGGCTGGGCAAGATCGCCTCGTTCATCTCGGTCGAGGGCGGCGTCGGGCTTGGCGACAGCCTCGAACTGCTGGAGGCGTTTCACGACCTCGGCGTTCGTTACATGACGCTGTGCCACAACGGCTCGCTGCCGTGGGTGGATTCGTCCACCGACGAGCCGCGCTGCGGCGGCCTCGGCCCGTTCGGCCGCGCCGTGGTGCGCGAGATGAACCGGCTCGGCGTCATCGTCGATTGCGCCCACGTCTCGCCGGACGCGGCGCGGCAGGTGCTGGATGTCTCCGCCGCGCCGATCCTCGTCACCCACGCCAACGCGTTCGCGCTGTGCCCGCATCCGCGCAACGTCCCCGACGACGTCCTCGACCGCGTCGCCGCCAACGGCGGAGCGGTGATGGCGACGTTCGTGCCGGACTTTCTCAATCCGCAAACGCTCGCCTGGCACGCGCCGATCCAGGACGCGATCCGCCGTGCCCGCACCTCGCAGGAGATGGCGGAGATCGAACGCCGCCACACGCAAGCCAGCGGCCCGCCGCCGAAAGCCACGATCGCCCACGTCTGCGACCACATCGAGTACATGGCGCGGCGCATGGGCGAGGATCATGTCGGCGTCGGCAGCGATTACTTCGGGGGAACCCCGCCGGAGGGCCTCGAGGACGTGAGCCGCTTCCCGCACCTCGTCGCCGCGCTGATGGATCGCGGCTGGGGCGACGACGCGCTGGCGAAGCTCGCCGGCGGCAATCTGGTGCGGGTGTTTCGCGCGGTGGAGAAAACATCGCGCCGTCTGAAGCGTGGCGCGAAGGAGGCCTGACATGGTTCGACCCCTGAAGATCGGTTACCGCAGGCTGATGGAGGAGGCCGCCGCGCAGGTGCGCAGCGTCTCCCCCGCCGAGGCCGCCGCGATGCAGGCCGAGAGGCGCGCGGTGATCGTCGATATCCGCGACGTGCGCGAGCTGGAGCGCGAGGGCCGCGTCCCCGGCAGCTTCCACGCCCCGCGCGGCATGCTCGAGTTCTGGGTCGATCCCGAAAGCCCCTACTTCAAGCCGGTGTTCGGCGAGGAGACGACCTTCGTGCTGCACTGCGCGTCGGGCTGGCGATCGCTTCTCGCCACGCAACAGCTTCTGGCCATGGGTCTCGACGTGGTGGACCTGAAGGGCGGTTTCGCCGCGTGGAAAGAGGCGGGCCTGCCGGTCGAGCCGAAGGCGTAAGCCGGCTCAGCGCCCGACGATCATCGGCGCGAGCGCGCAGACGATCCCTGCGGTGAGCCCGGTGAGGACCGTCCCCCACGCCAGATCGATCAGCGCAATCCGCAGCGTGTAACCTTCGATCACCGCGAGGTTGGTGAGGTCGTAGGTTCCGTAGGCGACGAGGCCCATCGCCGCCCCCAGCATCGCCGCCTTGAGCGGCGATCCCGCGGCCAGTCCCGGCGCGATGGCGAACAGCATCAAACCCGCGATGTAGAGCAGATAGAACGCCACCGCCGCTCCGATCATCGGCTGCTTGCGCAGCAGCGCGCCCATTTCCTCAACGTAAATCGAGCGTGCAACGCCCATCAACCACACAAGGTCGATGCCGATGCACACGACGCGGGCGCGCGCGTAGGCGACGCTCAGTTGGGTCATGCCAAGGCTTACGCGCCCGGCCCCGCTCCCGGCTCAGGCGAGCG
>DAIODI010000168.1:0-3514 GCA_036746875.1 Aestuariivirgaceae bacterium
GCGTCAACGAGGTGCCGTGCGGCGTGGAGCCGGAGGGCATGGGGGGGAGCCCGGACGGCGACACCAGCGTCAACACGTCGGAAACGACGAACATGGCCCACTTCATCGATGCGGCCAGCCACGAGATCACCCACAATGTGCTGGTGGATTCGCGCCCGCGCTTCGCCGAGTACAAGAAGGACGGCTCGGAAGTTTGGGTTTCCTCGGAAATCGGCGGCACGGTGAGCGTGATCGACGCCAAGCCCCGGGAGATCAGGAAGAAGATCACCTTCGAGATTCCGGGCCTCGCCAAGGAGGCGATCCAGCCGGTCGGCGTTCGCATCACCTCGGACGGCAAGAAGGCGTTCGTGGCGCTGGGGCCGGCCAACCGGGTGGCGGTGGTCAACGCCGAGACGTACGAGGTGGAGAAGTACGTGCTGGTCGGCCAGCGCGTCTGGCAGCTCGCGTTCACCCCGGACGAGAAATACGTCATCTCCACCAACGGCGTCTCCAACGACGTCACCTTCATCGACGTCGCCAACAACGAGGCCGTGAAGTCCACCACCGTCGGCTCGATGCCGTGGGGCGTCGTGGTGGCGCCGAACTGACCTCTCCCGCAAACCCTCCCGAGACGGATCGAGTCCATGTCCCGCATCATCGCCCTGTCCCTGCTCGCCTTCACGCTCGCCGCGCCCGCCGCCGCGCAGACCGCCGCCGAGACGCCGGCGGCCCAGCCCACCCGCTCCAGCAAGAAGCTGCCGGAGCTCAAGCTCGGCGGCCCCGACGCGCCCTACGCCGTGTCCCAGAAGGACTTCGAACTGATCGCCGGGCAGGGGTATCGCTGGCCGATCTCCTCGCACGGCAACGTCGAGTACAAGCTGCACTCCACGCTGTTCCGCAACGTGTGGAACAACCAGATCGTCATCAACGATCTTGAGGTTCACATGAACGGCGCGCCCGCCTGGCTCGAGTTCGACGGCCCCGGCGTGATGATGGTGCAGTTCACCACCGTGCGCCCCGGCGAGTACGAGTGGTGGGTGGAGGGCCTTGAGGACAAGGGCATGAAGGGCAAGATCATCATCAAGTGAGGGAGGACCCCGCCATGACGTCTCTTCGACTGACCATCATCGCCATCGCCGCATCCGCCGCAATGAGCGCCCCGGCGCTGGCCGACCCGGCCGCCGACTGCGCCGCCGGCATCGAAACGATCAAGGCGGCGATCGCGGCGAACCCGGCCGCCGACAAGCTCGAAAAGCTGAACAAGCTGCTCGCCGACGCCGAGCGCGAGCTGGGCGAGAAGGAATTCGACGAGTGCGTGGAAGCGGTCGAGGACGCGAAGGAAATCGCCGGCGGCTGAGACAGCCTTAACGCCGCCGCCGAATGCCGCTATCAACGGCAGCTCAATCGTGGCCGCACCGGAAAGAACCATGACGCAACGCGAGCGCGCGCCTGCCGAGGCTCCGGCCCTGTCGGTCGAGGGAGTCAGTCACGCTTACGGGACGCGGCGCGCGCTCGACGCCGTGTCGTTCACCGTGCCGCAAGGCAGTTTCACCGTGTTGCTTGGCCTGAACGGGGCCGGCAAGTCCACGCTGTTCGCCCTCATCACCCGGCTCTACGACACGCGCGCCGGGCGTATCAGCGTGCTCGGCCACGATATCGGCCGGAACCCCGGCGAGGCGCTGCGGCGTCTCGGCGTCGTTTTCCAGTCGCGCACCGTGGATCTCGACCTGACGGTGAACCAGAACCTCGCCTACCATTCGGCGCTGCACGGCATTCCAGCGGGGGCGGCGCGGGTCCGGGCGGCGGAGATTCTCGCCGGGCTCGGCCTCGCCGAGAAGGCGCGCGACAAGGTGCGTTCGCTCTCCGGCGGGCAGATGCGCCGGGTGGAGATCGCCCGTGCGCTCCTCCACCGGCCGCGCCTGCTGTTGCTCGACGAGGCGACGGTCGGGCTCGACATCCGCTCGCGCGCCGAGATGGTGCAGGAGGTGAGGAAACTCGTGGCGCAAGGGGTGGGCGTGCTGTGGGCCACCCACCTCATCGACGAGGTGGGGCCGAGCGATGACGTGGTGGTGCTGCACCACGGCAAGGTGATGGCTGCGGGGCCGCTCGCCGCCGTCAACCGCGAGGCGGGCGCTAAGGACATCCGCGAGGCGTTCGCCAAACTCACCGGCACGTCGCGCGAGAAGATGCAGGTCGAGGCCGCATGAGCGCCGCCGCCCAAACCGGAACGACGCAGGCCGCCTCGGCTTCACCGCCGCGCGGCTTCACCGCCGCGCAATACCTGATCTGCATGTGGGGGATCGTCTGGCGCGAGGGCTTGCGCTTCCTCCACCAGCGCGAGCGCTTCGTCTCGGCGCTGGTGCGGCCGCTGTTGTGGCTGTTCATCTTCGCCGCCGGATTCCGCCAGGTGCTCGGCGTGTCGATCATCCCGCCCTACAAGACCTACGTTCTCTATGAAGTCTACATCACGCCGGGGCTGATCGGCATGATCCAGCTCTTCAACGGCATGCAGTCGTCGCTCTCGATGGTGTACGATCGCGAGATGGGGAACATGCGCACGCTGCTCGTGTCGCCGTTCCCGCGCTGGTATCTGCTGGTGTCGAAACTCGCCGCCGGCGTTGCGGTGTCCATCCTCCAGGTCTACGTCTTCCTGGCCGTGGCGTGGTTCTGGGAAGTGCGCCCGCCCCTGGCGGGATACGTCTACATCTTCCCGGCGCTCATTCTCACCGGCCTGATGGTCGGCTCCGTCGGCCTGTTGCTGTCCTCGCTGGTGAAGCAGCTCGAAAACTTCGCCGGCATCATGAACTTCGTCATATTCCCGATGTTTTTCGCCTCCTCCGCGCTCTACCCCTTGTGGCGGGTGCGCGAGTCGAGCCCGTTGCTCTACGAGATCTGCCGCCTCAACCCGTTCACCCATGCGGTGGAGCTGATCCGCTTCGCTCTGCACGGCCAGTTCAACCCGGAAGCCTTCGTCGTGGTGCTCGGCTGCACCCTGGCGTTCCTGTTCGCCGCCATCTACGCCTACGACCCCACCCGCGGGTTCATCGCGCGGCGCGGCGGTCCCGGAGGAGGGGAATGATGTCCGCCAGACCCGTCTTCGCCGCTCTCGTGCTCGCCGCCCTCGCCCCGGCCGGCGCCCTCGCCGCCGGCGGCACGCCCGAGTGGCCGTGCGTGCAGCGCAAGGTGGCGGAGGTGTCCGTCGGCCAGATCTGGCAGAAGGGCGAGATCCCGCAGGCCGCCAAGGACCTCGCCCGCGACCGGCGCATCGTCGAGGTGGTGGACTACGCCGCCGCCCGGCGCACGTCACTGGAGGAGGTTGAGAAGCGCATCGCCGAATTCGCCGCCGCGGCGGGCGCGGAGCGCAACCTGAAACTCCAGGCGCTGTTCGTGGCGCTGCTCGACCGTATGAACGGCGAGCGCGGCCAGGTGATCTCCGGCATCGAGCGCTACGGCAAGCACCAGGTCGAACTGGCGGAGCGGCTGCGCGGCGAGCAGGCGGCGCTCGACAGGATGCGCGCCGACCCCAGCGCCGATC
>DAIODI010000168.1:3614-6292 GCA_036746875.1 Aestuariivirgaceae bacterium
CAGCGCCTCGGCGCGGTGACGCGGCTGATCGAGAAGGCGATGGAGTAGGGGGGCCAAACAGTCATCAGCCCGAATGCCGGTTCGACAAACGCCTGAACTGATGTCACAACTTCCTCGCGTTGGCTGAGACAGGCTGTGGGCGGATTATCTCTTCTCATACTGGTTGTGACATTCGCCATGGCCTGGTCGGCGCGGAGGAGGATCGCCAGGCTCGAAACCACGGTTGCTCGCCTGCACGAAGAGTTACGGGCCGCCAGGCCAGGCGCTGTCGGAGCGGTCGTATCGGACGCGGCGCAAGCCATTCCTCCCCCGGCGCCAACTGCCGAACCTCAAACTGCCGAACCGCTTCCGGCTCACGTGGGCGAAGAGCCGCCCGTAGCCGCTGCCGCCACACCCGACGCCGTCGACGCAGGAACCGCGAACTCGCCGCGCGAGCCACCGGGACCTGAAGCGGCTCCAGACAAGCAATCCTACTGGTCCGGTCAGCGTCTTCAGGAAGCCACCGCCCCGTTGGCCGCACCCCGAAACATGGAGCAGATGCTCGCCACGCGCTGGTTCGTGTGGATCGGCGGCGTGGCGATCGCGATCGGCGGGCTTCTGTTCGTCAAATACGCGTTCGACAACGGCCTGATCTCACCTCTTCTTCAGGTGATCCTTGGCCTGCTCGCCGGCTTTGCCCTGATCGGCGCGGGCTCCTGGCTGAGAAGCCGCTCGCCCGCGGCGACAGGTGCTTACCCCGACCAAGTGCCCGCCGCGCTGTCGGCCGCGGGGCTTGCGACCCTCTTCGCGGCGATCTTCGCCGCGTACGCACTCTACGGGCTCATTGCCCCGCCGGTCGCCTTCGCCGGCCTTGCCGCCGTAGGCCTCGGGGCGCTCGTGCTGTCGTACTGGCAGGGAACTTTTATCGCGGCGCTTGGCCTGGTCGGCTCCTATGTCACGCCGATGCTCATCCCGTCCGCCGCTCCTTCGGCGGCGAGCTTCTTTCCCTACCTGCTCGTGATCCTTGCTGCGTCCCTGCTGATCCTGCGCGGGAAGTCCTGGTGGTGGCTCGGATACGCGGCGGTGATCGCCACCACCATATGGAGCATCGTTTGGCTGGCAGGACCGTTCGAGCTGGAGGATACGCTGGCAGTCGGTCTTTCCGCCCTGGCGATGGCGGTTTTTGCGATCGTCATGCCGCGCGGTTCCGGCGCTGTGCTGCACGAGACGGACGGACCTCTCCGGCCGCCTTTACAGCTCGCGCTCGCGGGCCTTGCGGCGGGAGTCCTCATCCTGATGATGCTGGTGATGTGGACGGGGCATTCGGCCACCGCACTCGGCCTGCTTGCCGCGGGCGCGCTCCTGCCGGTCGCCATCGCCTGGGTCAACCGTGCACTGCATTGGCTGGCGCCGGCGGCGGCGCTCGCTGTATTCGCCGTGATGGGTTTCTGGCCCGCGGCTGCCTTTCATGCGCCGGCCATGGACGAATACGGCGTGTGGACCTGGAGCAATTCCTTCGGTCCGGATTCCTATCGCTTCCTCAACTGGATGCTGGCTTCGGGCGCGGCCTTCGCATTGATCGGCTCGGCGGGGGTGCTCAAGCGACCCGCCAGGCCGAGTTGGGGCGTAATGGGCGGCGGCGGCGCGTTTCTCTTTGTCGCCGGGGCCTGGGCGCGGGTTGATTTCCTGCTCGGCCATCGCGTCTGGGCCGTGCTGGCGGGGGCCTTCGCGCTGGGCTTGCTGTATGTCGTCTGGCTGTGGAGCCGCCGTCTGTCCGGCGATGACCGTGGCGCAGGACTTCTTGCCGCTGGCGCCGCGGCGCTTCTCGTCTTTGCACTCGGCCGCTTGTTCGACGGCGTCTGGCTGACGATCGCCATTGCAAGTCTTGCCTTCGTTCTTGCCGGTTTGTCGGCTGAACTGAAACCGCGCCTGATGGGCCCGGTCACGACGGCCGTAGCCGCGATCGCGACGTTAGGTCTCTTCCTGTCGCGCGAGTTGTGGTTCGACGACAGAACGTTGCCGTGGGGCGAGCAATGGATCGTCTACGGCTATGGCATGCCGGCTATCCTCTTCTTCCTGGGGAGCAGGCTCCTGCGGCGGGCCAGCCATCCGCAGGCAGCCATGGCGCTCGAGGGAATGAGCCTGGGCCTGCTGATCGCGCTGGCGTCGCTCGAAATCCGTGTGCTGATCGGTGGCGGTCTGACCAACGACAAACCAGGGCTTCTCGAAGTGGCGGCGCACATCCTCACATGGGGTGGCGCCGCCTTCGGCCTCATGCATCGCCAGCAGCTGTTTTCCTCCCTCATCGCCCGATGGGCCGTGCGCGCGTGGCTCACGGCCGCGGGCGCCGCAATCGTCGGGCTGAGTCTCATCGCGCTCAATCCGGTGGTGACGGGCGCGCCCGTGGCGGGCGGGCCTGTGATCAATGCGCTGCTCCTCGCCTACCTTGCGCCGGCGCCGTTGATCGGCCTGATCGCGCGTCGGCTCGATGTCGTCGGCTGGGACAAACTGAAGCCGGCGCTGGACGTGCTGGCGCTCGTCCTGGTGTTCACCTACGCGACGCTCGAGACCAAGCTCCTCTTTCAGGGCAGCGTGCTCATGCCCCAGTCGCTCTCGCTTGCGGAGACGTACGCCTATTCAGCCGTATGGCTCGGCTTCGCGCTGGCGCTCTTCATCGCGGGCATCGGGCTTGGCCGCCA
>DAIODI010000169.1:0-6268 GCA_036746875.1 Aestuariivirgaceae bacterium
CAAGATCAAGAACGAGATCGACCCGACGCTGACCTTCCGCCGCTCCTGCCGCGAAGGCATCTGCGGCTCGTGCGCCATGAACATCGACGGGGCGAACACCCTCGCCTGCACCAAGGCCATCGGCGACGTTGCGGGCACGGTGAAAATCTACCCGCTGCCGCATATGCCGGTGGTGAAGGACCTCGTGCCAGACCTCACCCGCTTCTTCGCCCAGCACGCCTCCATCGAGCCGTGGCTCAAGACCGTCACGCCCGCCCCGCCGACCGAGCGGCGCCAGTCGCGCGAGGACCGCGAGAAGCTCGACGGCCTCTACGAGTGCATCCTGTGCGCCTGCTGCTCCACCTCCTGCCCCTCCTACTGGTGGAACGGCGACCGCTACCTGGGGCCCGCTGTGCTGCTCCAGGCTTACCGCTGGATCATCGACAGCCGCGACGAAACGACCGGCGAGCGCCTCGACAACCTCGAGGATCCGTTCCGGCTGTACCGCTGCCACACCATTCTCAATTGCGCGCAGGTGTGCCCGAAGGGCCTCAACCCGGCCAAGGCCATCGCCGAGATCAAGAAGCTGATGGTGGAGCGCCAGTACTGACGCTATAGCGTTCCGGCATGAAGAAGCGCCCGCCTGATCGTGATCCGTTCATGCCCGCGCCCGAGTACGGGCGCTCGCTGCGTCCAGGGCTCGGCGTCAACCTGATCGTCGCCGATGTCGCCGCCTCGGTGCGCTTCGCCACGCAGGTGCTGGGGGCCACCGCGGTTTACGCCGACGAGGATTTCGCGGTCCTGCGCGCCATGGGCGTCGAGTGGATGGCGCACGCCGACCACACCTACCGCGACAACCCGGTGAGCGGCCTTGTTGCCGGCGTCACCGGGCGGGGGGCGGGCGTGGAGCTTCGCCTCTACGGCTGCGAACCCGATATGGCCGAAGCGAAGGCGCGCGAGGGCGGCTACACGGTTCTGGCCGGCGCGATCGCCAAGCCGCACGGGCTTCGCGAGGCGGTGATCCTCGACGACGACGGCTACACCTGGGTTCCGGGTGTGGCGCTTGCAGCCCGGAAGGCGTGAGCGGACGCCGCAGCCGGGCATGCCCCGACATTGCCCCGCTTTTGTCATCGCCCTGAGTCATTGCATTCCCATACAGCGGCCTCCCCCAACGGAGGCTGAGAGCGATGCCGATTAGCAACGTTCTGTTCGTCTGCGAGGACAACGGGTTTTCCAGCGTTATCGCCGAAGCCTACGCCGCCCGCGCCGGGCGGGGTCTGATGCGCGCCTACAGCGCCGGCGTCGCCCCGGCGCGCGAGTTTCATCCCGCTGTGCTGGAGTTCTTGCGGGCGAAGGGCTTGCGACCGAATCATTATACGCCACGCTCGCTGGCGGCGTTCGCGCTGGCGGGCTCGCCGCGCATCGATCTGGTGATTGCGCTGGGCGCTGTCAGGGCGCGCTACGTCACGCTGCCGGGAGAACCGCCGGTCAGGGCATGGACGGACGCGCCGACCGGCCTCGATCCCAGGGAAATGTTCCACTGGGTTAGGGCGCGCGCCGACAGCCTACTGCTCGCCGCGCCGGTCCGGCGCCGATGGTTCGCGTAGCGGCCACGTCAGCACGGCGGTGACGAAGCCGTTGGCGGAGTCCATGAACTCCTCCATCAGCGAGGCCGGCGTGGGCCAGGCGGGATCGACGTGTCCGGAAACCTCGCCCTCCTCCACCTTCAGCCGCGCCTTGTGCTTGGAGGCGAGGCGCTGCATCCGCACGTTGTCGCGCATGCAGATCATGTAGACGGTGGAAATGCCGCGATTTTGCGCCACGGTGATGATCCGCCCGATCAGCGTGTCGCCCAGCCCGTGGTCCTGCCACGGCTTCTCCACCGAGAACGCGGCCTCGGCGGCCATGGGCCAGGCGTCGAAGATGGTGCGAAGCTCGCCCGCCGCAACAAGTGTGGGCCCGGCGAACGCGCCGTAGACCACGGTGCCGAGCCGGTGCGCCGAGTCCACGTAATCGTCGATGAACCGGTCGGAAACGACACCGCCAAACCGCATCTGCCGCGAATCGGGGTCGAGGCGCTTCAGATGCGCCCTGAACGCCGGGAATTCGGCGGGCCACACCCGCCGGATCGAGATTGCGCCGGTCATCGTCATGGGCTCACTCCTCGCGATCGGTCTGTCAGGGCCGGGCGCGCCTGGCTGCCAGACCCCGATTGATGTAGATGACGAAAATGACCATATGTTGCACCGCACAAGAAAAAGCGCCCGGACCGCGGCCGCAAAGGCGGTCTGCAGGCCAGCCATGCCTCCGGCAGCGCCCTGAACAGGCCCGTTTGTCGCCCCTTTCGGCAGACTTGCGACGGTGCGGCCTGACGGCGTAGGGTCCGCGCGACTTCAGACAGCGCCGCCTGTCGCAAGGCGCGGCCACGAGGAGAGTGCGTCATGGGCGCAGAAATCGGACATTTCATTGGCGGCAAGCGCGTCGCCGGCGCAAGCGGGCGGTTCGCCGACGTCTACAACCCCAATACCGGCGAGGTGCAGGCTAAGGTCGCGCTCGCCTCCAAGGCGGAGCTGCGCGCCGCCGTGGAGAACGCCGCCGCGGCGCAACCGGGCTGGGCGGCGAAGAACCCGCAGGCGCGCGCACGGGTGATGATGAAGTTCGTCGAGCTCCTCAACCGCGACAGGGAAAGGCTGGCGGTCGCGCTCTCCATGGAGCACGGCAAGACCGTTCCGGACTCGCTCGGCGACATCCAGCGCGGGCTTGAGGTGTGCGAATACGCCATCGGCGTGCCGCACCTGATGAAGGGCGAATACACCGAAGGGGCGGGGCCGGGCATCGACATGTATTCGATGCGCCAGCCGCTCGGCGTCGTCGCCGGCATCACGCCGTTCAACTTCCCCGCGATGATCCCGATGTGGAAGTTCGCCCCCGCCATCGCCTGCGGCAACACCTTCATCCTGAAGCCCTCGGAGCGCGATCCCTCCGTGCCGATGATGCTCGCCGAGCTGATGATCGAGGCGGGGCTGCCGCCGGGCGTCCTCAACGTCGTCAACGGCGACAAGGAGGCGGTGGACGCCATCCTCGACGACGACATCATCCAGGCCGTGGGCTTCGTCGGCTCGACATCGATCGCCGAATACGTCTACGCGCGCGGCGCGGCGTCGGGAAAGCGCGTGCAGTGCTTCGGCGGCGCCAAGAACCACATGATCGTGATGCCCGACGCCGACCTCGACCAGGCGGTGGATGCGCTGATCGGGGCCGGCTACGGGTCGGCGGGCGAGCGCTGCATGGCGATTTCCGTGGCCGTACCGGGCGGCGACAAGACCGCCGACGCGCTGATGGCGAAGCTCATCCCGCGGGTGGAGAAGCTGCGCGTCGGGCTCTCCACCGACCGGGAGGCCGACTTCGGCCCGCTGGTGACGAAACAGGCGCTGGAGCGGGTGAAGGGCTATGTGGACCAGGGCGTGCGCGAGGGCGCGACGCTCGCCGTGGATGGCCGCGGCTTTCGCATGCAGGGCTATGAGAACGGCTTCTTCATGGGCGGCTCGCTGTTCGACAACGTCACCCGCGACATGACGATCTACAAGGAGGAGATCTTCGGCCCCGTGCTCTCGGTGGTGCGCGCCAGGGACTACGCCGAGGCGATCGACCTGCCGATGAAGCACGCCTACGGCAATGGCGTCGCCATCTACACCCGCGACGGCGACGCGGCGCGCGACTTCGCGGCGAAGATCAACATCGGCATGGTGGGGATCAACGTGCCGATCCCGGTGCCGCTCGCCTACTACACCTTCGGCGGTTGGAAGAAATCGGCGTTCGGCGATTTGAACCAGCACGGGCCGGATTCCATCCGCTTCTACACCCACACCAAGACCGTCACCTCGCGCTGGCCGTCCGGCATCAAGGAAGGCGCGCAGTTCGTCATCCCGACGATGCGCTGAGGCGGGGAGCAGGGCCGTGCGGCGCAAGCGGCTGACCGTCAATCCGTTCGACGCGGCGGCCGTGGCGTCGATGCGGCTCGCCTCGCTCGGCCTCATGGCGGTCGATCCCTCGCGCGAGCGCGCCGAGGAAGCGCGCCGGATGATCGTCGAGAAGCCCGTGGCGGCGCTCGAGGGCGTAATCGCCTGGCAGCGGGCGCTTTTCGGCATGATGTTGGCCCCGCCCTGGCTGTGGCCGACGCCCGTAGGCGCCGTCCATCGGCTCGCCCGGGCGGCGGCGACGCCCGCCGCGCGCCGGGTGCGGGCGAACGCGCGCCGTTTGCGGAAGAAGCCGCCGGGCTGACGCTTCGCTGCCGGCGGGGGTCATCGCCGCCTACGAGACCGAGCTCGCCGAAGGGCGCCTCAAGCCCGACCCGGCGCAGCGCCGCGTCGCCGCCGTGCTCGACCGGCTTGCGCGCGAACTCGACGGCTACGCCATCGGGGCCGAGCGCGGCGGGCTTTTCGGGCTGATCCGCGGCCGGGCGAAGAAGAACCCGCCCGCCGGGCTCTACATCCAGGGCGATGTGGGGCGCGGCAAAACCATGCTGATGGATCTGTTGTTCGCCCACGCCGACGTGGAGCGCAAACGCCGCGTGCACTTCCACGCCTTCATGCAGGAAACCCACGCCCGTATCCATCGCCTCAGGCAGGCGCTTGCGGCGGGCGATCCGGTGAAACCGGCGGCGGCGGAGATCGCCTCGGAAGCGGCCCTTCTCTGCTTCGACGAGTTCCAGATCACCGACATTGCGGATGCGATGATCCTCGGCCGCCTGTTCGAGGCGCTGTTCGAGGCGGGCGTCGTGGTGGTGGCGACCTCCAACGTGCCGCCGCGCGACCTCTACCGGCACGGCCTCAACCGCAACGCCTTCCTGCCGTTCATCCGGCTCATCGAACAGCGCCTTGTGGTCGAGACGCTCGCCGGCGCCATCGACTACCGCCTCGATCGGATCGCCGGAGAGCCGGTCTACTTCACCCCGCTGGGCGCAGAATCCGACGCCGCCGTGCAATCGCTCTGGGAGCGCCTCACCGACACCGCGGCAGGCGAGCCGCTGACGCTGGTGGTCAAGGGGCGCAACCTGGTCGTACCGCAGGCCGCCAAGCAGGCGGCGCGCTTCAGCTTTACGGAGCTCTGCGAGAGGCCGCTGGGGCCGGCCGACTATCTGGCCATCGCGGCGGTGTTCGACACCGTGTTCGTCGAACGCGTGCCTGCGCTCCCTCCGGACCATCGCAACGAGGCTCGCCGGTTCGTCACCTTCATCGACACCCTCTACGACCGCCAGATCCGGCTGGTGATGTCGGCCGCCTCGGCCCCGGAAGCGATCTACGCCGACGGCGACGGCGCGTTTGCGTTCGCCCGCACCGTATCGCGGCTCAACGAAATGATGTCGGCAGGCTACTGGAGCGCCGGGCCGGACCGGGCGCGCGCCGCAATCCTGACGTGAACGTCAACATCCTCGCCCAATGGACGAGACGCGTCGTCTTGCGGCTGTGACGGCATCGGTTTACACCAACGTCATATTGCATGTGCGAAACACGCAAGGAGCCCGGCGCCCGGGCTCCGAGGGAGGATGTCTCGATGGCCCGCAACAGAATTGCACTGGTCGGCGGCGGTATGATCGGCGGCACGCTGGCCCACCTCGCCAGCCTCAAGGAACTCGGCGATGTCGTGATCTTCGACATCGTGGAGGGACTGCCGCAGGGTAAGGCGCTGGATATCGCCCAGTCCAGCCCGGTGGAGGACTTCGACGCGAAGCTCTCGGGCGTCAACACGTACGAAGGGATCGCCGGGGCCGACGTGGTGATCGTCACCGCGGGCGTGCCGCGCAAGCCCGGCATGAGCCGCGACGACCTTCTGGGGATCAACCTCAAGGTGATGAGCCAGGTGGGCGCGGGGATTAAAAAATACGCGCCCGACGCATTCGTCATCTGCATCACCAACCCGCTCGACGTGATGGTATGGGCGCTGCAGAAGTACTCGGGCCTGCCCACCAACCGAGTCATCGGCATGGCCGGCGTCCTCGACTCGGCCCGTTTCCGCCACTTCCTCGCCGAGGAGTTCAACGTGTCGGTGGAGGACGTCACCGGCTTCGTTCTCGGTGGCCACGGCGACACCATGGTGCCGCTGGTGCGCTACTCGACGGTGGCCGGCATCCCGGTTCCGGATCTGGTGGCGATGAACTGGACCACGCAGCAGCGCATCGACGAGATCGTCAGGCGCACCCGCGACGGCGGCGCCGAAATCGTCGGCCTGCTGAAGACCGGCTCCGCCTACTACGCACCGGCGGCCTCGGCCATCGCCATGGCCGAACGCT
>DAIODI010000170.1:0-6257 GCA_036746875.1 Aestuariivirgaceae bacterium
GGATCAGGTCGAGGAACTGCAGGCCGCGGTTGGTGTACTTCTTGGCGATGGAGATGACGAGCCGCAGGTTCGCCTCCACCATCTCGCGCTTGGCCTGGCGGGCCTCGCGCTCGCCCTTCTGCACCATGTGCACGATGCGCCGGAACTCGGGGATCTGAAGGCCCGTGTCGGCGGCGAGCGCGTGGATGTCGGTGCGGATCGCCTTGATGGTGTCGCGCTCGGTGGCGATGAAGTTCTTCCAGCCGTGCTTCGTCAGGCGGCCGACGCGCTTGGCCCAGTTGGGGTCCAGCTCCTGGCCCTGGTATTCGGTGAGGAACACGTCGCGCGGCACGCGATAGCTTTCGGCGAGCCGCATCAGCTTGCCCTCGTAGGAGATGAGGCGCTTGTTGATGTCGTAAAGCTGCTCCACCAGCGCGTCGATGCGCGCCTGGGCGAGCGAGAGCGACTTCACCTCCTCGATGATCTCGTCGCGCAGCTTCCTGTAGCGGCGCGACTGCGAGGTGGACAGCGCGGTCTTCTCGCCCACCTCCTGGTCCTGCAGCTTGCGCAGCGACTTGTACTGCTTGGCGATGCGGTCGAAGGTTTCGAGCACGCGCGGCTTGAGCTCGGCCTCCATGGCGGAGAGCGAGACGTTCGACTCCTCGTCGTCCTCCTCCGGCTCCTCCTCCACGCGCGGGGCGTCGAAATCCTCCGGCGAGAGAACGTCGCCATACTCGCCGCCCGGGCGCGGCGTGCGGCGCTGGGCTTCCGCCGCACGCTGGCGGCGGTCGCGCGGGTCGATACGGCGGTTCTCGGGGCGCGCCTCCGGCTTCTCCTCCACCTGGGCGGGCGCGGCCTTGGCGTCGGGGCCGGCGTAGGTGGCCTCAAGGTCGATGATGTCGCGCAGGAGAATCTTGCCCTCGTTCAGCTCGTCGCGCCAGATGATGATCGCCTGGAACGTCAGCGGGCTTTCGCACAGGCCCTGGATCATCGCCTCGCGGCCGGCCTCGATGCGCTTGGCGATGGCGATCTCGCCCTCGCGGGAGAGCAGCTCCACAGAGCCCATCTCGCGCAGATACATGCGCACCGGGTCGTCGGTGCGGTCCACTGGCTCGCTCGCCCGCTCCACCTTCATCGGCAGGTTGGCGGGGGCCTCGGCCTCCTCGGCGGGCGCGGCCTCCTCGGTCTGCTCTTCGGTCTCCACCACGTTGATGCCCATGTCGGTGAGCATCGTCATGATGTCCTCGATGTGCTCGGAGGAGTTCTCCTCCGAAGGCAGCACCTCGTTGAGCTCGTCGTAGGTCACGTAGCCGCGCTGCTTGGCGAGCTTGATCATCCGCTTGACGGCGGCGTCGGTCAGGTCGAGCAGCGGGCTGTCGGCGGACTCGGCGGCGGGCTCGGGCGTGTCGCGGTCCTCCACCGCCTCCGGCGTCACCTGCTCCTCGCCGTCGGGCTCGCGCATCTGCACTCTGGCCATACGTTCCTCGCTGTTCGATCGACCGGCGGCGGCGCCGGCGCGCGATTCGCATTCCGTCACGATCAGGTCCGGGATAGGGGCAGCGGCGTTAACCAGCTCCTAATCGCCGTGGGCAGCTACATCACCGGCCCCGAGGGCCGCCCGGACGCCGCCCCGAACCCCTCGATGAGGGCCTCCGAGCCGGCGGACGAACGCAACTCCTCGCGAATTTCGTTCAGCCTCTTCAGGTTGCCGTCGCTGGGGTCTTCGGCGAACAGACGCTCGGCGGCCTTCAGATCCCGGTCCAGCGTCACGCTCTTGCGATACAGAGCGATCATCTGGCGGAACCCCGTGTCGGCGTCGTCCAGCGCCGCGCCCGGCCTCACGAACCAGACATTGAGCCTTCCGGCCGTGGCTATCGCCTCCGCAATCGCCGCTTCATAACCCCTGCGCATGAGGTGGGCGCTCAGCTTATCCGCGTCAAGGCCCTCATCCAAGGCGGCGGTATCTAGGATTTCACCCTTGAGCGAGTCAAGCGCCGCCCCGGCGAGCGGCAAGTCCGCCAGCGTTTCGGCGTGGCGCCCGGCCAGCGCCGGATAGTTGAGCAGCGCCGCCACGATCAGATGCTCCCGCCGCTCGCGCGCCGCCGCATCGAGCGCCGCGCCCGCCGATGCGGCCCTCAGCTCGGCCGAGGGCGGAGCGGCGATCTCCCACGCGGGGATATCGCGGAACCGGCGGTTTCCAAGCTTTCCCGGACGATCCGACAGGCGGACGCGGCGGAACGGGGCGGCGGCCGGCCCGGCTCCCGGGCCGCGGGGGCGGGCCGGGGCGAACCCGGACGGCCGGAACAATTCCTTCAGGCGGAAGCGCATTTCCGTTGCGTAGTGGACGCGCACCTTCGGGTTGGCGATACGCGCGACCTCGGCCTCGAGGTCGGCCTCGAAGCGAGCGCGCCGTTCGGGCGTCGCCCGGTCGTTGCGCTCCAGGGCGCGCTCCCACAGCGCCTGCGATAGGGGCACGCCGGCCCTGACCGCCTGGCGCACCGCCTCCGGCCCGGCCGTCTTGAGCAGGTCGTCGGGATCGAGGCCGCCGGGCAGGAACACGAACGACAGCGACTTCCCCGGTTCGAGCAGCGGCAGCGCCAGGTCGAGCGCCCGGTGCGCCGCCTTGACGCCCGCCGGGTCGCCGTCGAAGCACAGCAGCGGCTCCGGGGCGAGCTTCCACAGCATCCTGAGCTGGTTTTCCGTCAGCGCGGTGCCGAGCGGCGCGACCGTGTTGGCAAGCCCCGCCCGCGTCATGGCGATCACGTCGACATAGCCCTCGACCGCGATCACGCTGGCGGTCTCGAAGGCGGGGCCACGCGCCCGGTCGAGGTTATAGAGCGTATCGCCCTTGTGGAACAGCGGCGTCTCCGGCGAGTTCAGGTACTTGGCGGCGACGCCCGGAGACAGCGCCCTGCCGCCGAACGCGATCACCCGGCCGCGGCCGTCGCGGATCGGGAACATCACCCGGTCGCGGAAGCGGTCGTAGGGCACGGCGATGTCCTCGGCCGTGACGAGAAGCCCGGCCTCGATCATGCGCGCCGTGTCGACGCCCAGACCCGCCAGATGGGTCTTGAGGTCGTAGCGGCCGTTCGGCGCGTAGCCGAGGCGAAACGCCCGCGCCACCTCCCCAACGAGGCCGCGGCCTTCGAGGTAGGCCCTGGCCGCGCGCCCGGCTTTCGCATCGAGCTGCGCTTCGAAGAACCGCGCCGCCTCCTCCATGACATCGTAGAGGCTCGCCCGCCGTTCCTCCCGCTCGGCCTCGGCCGGCGACACGGCGGGCATCGGCAGCCCGGCCTCCGCCGCCAGCCGCTCCACCGCTTCGGGGAAACTCAGGCCTTCCTTCTCGACGAGGAACGTGAAGATGTCTCCGGACGCCTTGCAGCCGAAGCAGTGGTAGCGGCCCTTGCGGTCGTCGGCGTGGAACGACGGCGACTTTTCGTCGTGGAACGGGCAGCAGGCCCACCAGTCGCCGCGCGAGCTCTGCGTCTTGCGCCGGTCCCAGCGCACGGTTCGCCCGACGATCGAGGAAATGCTCACCCGCGAGCGGATGTCGTCGAGGAAGGCGGGCGGGAAGCGCATCGCGGTCGCCGGCGCTCAGGCCGCCCTGTGCGCGGCGCGGGCGGCGAGGCCGAGGACGTTGATGATCAGCCGCCCGGCGGTGAGCGCGCCGGTCTCGTGGGGGTCGCGGTCGGGCATGTACTCGACGATGTCGAACCCGGCGATCGTGGCCTTCGCCGCGATCCCGTGCAGAAGCTCGATCGCCTGCCAGTAGGTGAGGCCGCCAGGGGCAGGGCCGATGACGCCGGGCATGATGGCGGGATCGAGCGCATCCACGTCGAAGGCGATCACCACCCGCGCGCCCTCCGGCACCGGCGCCAGCGCCCGCGCGATCCCCTGGGCGTGGACTTCGCGCGCCGGCACGAAGGCGACCCCGGCGCGCGTGGCGTCCATCCAGTCGGACGGCCGCGCCGAGCCGATGGCGCGCTGGCCCACCTGAACGATGCGCTCGACATGGCCCATTTCGCAAGCCCGCCGCATGGTGGAGGACAGGCCGAGGCGCTCGCCCTGCACCTCGTCGCGCCAGTCGATATGGGCGTCGATCTGAACGATGGTGACGGGCCCGTGCGCGGCGAACGCCTCCAGGAACGGGATCGGCACGCTGTCGTCGCCGCCGACGAGCAGCGGAACCACGCCCGCGTCGAGAACGGCGGCGGTGGTGTCGCGGATGAGGGCGCGGTTGGCGGCCGGGTCCGCCTCGGCGCAGGCGAGGTCGCCGAGGTCCACGGCCATCGCCGCAGGGTCGGGGAAGATCGGTCCGCCGAGGTCGAAATCCATGTGCGCGAGATTGGCGGAGTAGGCCGCCATGGCGGCGCGGATGGCGCGCGGCGCGCCGGCGCAATAGGGGCCGACGGAGGGATATGGCGTCGCGCAGGGCGCGCCGAAGATCGCCGCGCACGGTTTTGGCGCGCGGTCGTTCAGGCCGGCGACGGCCGCGTGCGGCAGGCCGAGAAACGTCTCGCTGCTCGCCGCGCCGAACATGGAGGCGATGTCGCGACGGGTGGTGCTCATGGAAGCTTGACATCACCACAGGCCCTGGCCGGACGCAAGCGCGGCGCAGGATTTTTGCGCTCTTTCACGGTTAACCGGGCGCGCCGCGGCGGCCCGGTTCGCGCCGGTTTTACCGAATCCGGTAAGGGCTCGTTAACCTTTTGTTGAGGATTGTGAAACCATGATGCAAGCGAGGGACTTTGGAGTGGGACGTCCGACATGACCATCAATCTGACGGTGCCTGATCTGGCTGAGCTGAAGCCGCGGATCACCGTATTCGGCGTTGGCGGCGCCGGGGGGAACGCAGTCAACAACATGATCGAATCGCGCCTTGAGGGCGTCGAATTCGTGGTCGCCAACACCGACGCGCAGGCGCTGCTCCAGAGCGCCGCCGCCCGCCGTATCCAGATGGGCAACATGCTGACGCAAGGGCTGGGCGCGGGCTCACACCCGGAGATCGGCGCCTCCGCCGCCGAGGAGGCGCTGCCGGAGATCGTCGATCATCTCGCCGGCTCGCACATGGTGTTCATCACCGCCGGCATGGGCGGCGGCACCGGCACCGGCGCCGCGCCGGTGATTGCGCGGGCGGCGAAGGAGCTGGGCATCCTCACCGTCGGGGTGGTGACGAAGCCGTTTCAGTTCGAGGGCCAGCGCCGGGCGATCACCGCCGAGCGCGGCATCGAGGCGCTGCAGCGCCATGTCGACACGCTGATCGTCATCCCCAACCAGAACCTGTTCCGCGTCGCCAACGAGAAGACGACCTTCGCCGCCGCCTTCGCCATGGCCGACCAGGTGCTGTATTCGGGCGTCGCCTCGATCACCGAGCTGATGACCAAGGAAGGGCTCATCAATCTCGACTTCGCCGACGTGCGCGCGATCATGAGCGAGATGGGCCGCGCCATGATGGGCACCGGCGAGGCTTCGGGCGAAAAGCGCGCCATCGAGGCGGCGGAGGCGGCGATCTCCAACCCGCTCCTCGACGATGTGTCGATGCGCGGCGCGCGCGGTCTGCTGATCTCGATCACCGGCGGCCCCGACCTCACTCTCTACGAGGTGGACGAGGCCGCCACCCGCATCCGCGAGGAGGTGGACCCGGAGGCGAACATCATTCTCGGCGCAACGTTCGACGAGGCTCTCGAAGGCACCATGCGCGTCTCGGTCGTGGCCACCGGGCTGAACAAGGGCGAGGAGGAAGCCCGCGCGGCGGAAGAACACCAGATCACGGAGGCGCTGTCGCACCGTCCGGCGGCCGCGGCAGCGTCCAGCCGCATCCAGTTCCAGAACGCCATCCAACCGGCGGCCCGCCGTCCGGCCGAGTCGCGTCCCGCCGCGTTCGTCTCGTCAACGCCGGCGCAAACGCCCGCCCAGCCCACGGTTGCAACCGCGCCGCCGGCGCCGGCGCATGAGTTGGCCGAAGAGGGCGATTACCTGGACGATCGGAATCCGGAAGCCGCAAGCGAGCCGCTGCGCCCGGCGCCGCGGCCGGCGCCGCGCATGCCCACGCCGGACGAGTTCCCGCCGCACGTGCGCCCGCAGGTGACCGAGCGCGCAGGGCGCATCGCCGCCATCGCCGAGCAGGGCCAGCAGAAGCAGGGATTCCTGTCGAGGCTCACCTCCGGGTTCGGGCGCAAGCCGCAATCCGCCGTTCCGGCTCCGGCCGGCCGCGAGCCGGCGCTAGCCGCCCCACGGCCCGCCCCGCAGCGGCCTTAGCTCGCCCGGCCCCCGCCGGG
>DAIODI010000171.1:0-6255 GCA_036746875.1 Aestuariivirgaceae bacterium
CCTCGCCGGGATGGACGCCGCCGAACGCCGGCGCGACGCCAAGCCATTCCGTGAAGCGGCGCTCGCCTTCGGCGAGGTCCGCGCACCACCAGACGAGATGATCGATCCGCATGCCGAAACACTGCACCGGACGCGGCTCGCCCGGCAAGGGCCTGCGCGATCAGGCGAGCGGGGAGCCGGTGAGCGCGCCCCAGAACAGGGTGAGGCCGAGAAGAACGATCGCCGCGCCGGCGGCGAACTTCAGGCCGCAGGCGGTCCAGTCGAGCCAGGCCGACTGGCGGCTGGCGAAGCGCAGCGCGAGTTTGCGCGAGCCGACCGCCAGGGCCGCCAGCGCCGAGACGGTGATGGCGGCGCCGAGCGCCATCGCCAGCGTGGAGGCGACGCCCGCCCAGTAGAGGCCGGCGGCGCTCGAAAACAGCAACACGAGGAGCGCGCCGGTGCAGGGGCGGATGCCGACGGCCAGCGACAGCGCCCAGGCGCGCCGCCACGACCAGTCGCCCTTAAGCTGGCGCGCCGCCGGGATGTGCGCATGGCCGCAGTCGCACGCCTCGCCCTCGGCATGGCGATGATCGGGCGCGTGCGCGTGGTGATGATCGTGATTGTGGTGATGATCGTGCGCGTGATCGTGGGCGTGGCGATGGTGATGCGCGGGCGGCTCGGCCCTGAACCGCGTCTTCAGCGCCTGCCAGCACAGCCACGCGCCGATCCCGGCGACGGCGAGAAAGCTCGCCGCCTCAAGCCAGCGCGCCGCGTCCTTGGCGACGGCGGACGCCGCGCCCACGGTGGCGATCAGGATGCTGATCAGTCCGATGGCGACCGCCGCCTGGACGAACGAGCTCAGGAACGCGATCTGGACGCCGCGGCGCAGCTCCTGATCGTTGCCGATCAGCCAGGCCGAGACGACGGCCTTGCCGTGTCCGGGACCGGCGGCGTGCAGCACGCCGTAGGCGAAGCTCAACGCCATCAGCATCAGCGCGGCGGCGAGCGGCGAGCCGTGCCGCATGCGGTTGAGCTCGCGCGACATCTGGCCGTAGAACGCCTTCTGCTGCGCCATGATCCAGCCGGCGGGATCGTTTGTGAAGGCGGGCGCGGCCGCCGCGCGCGGCTGGACGAGGAGCTTGCCCGCGGCGATCGGCGGCGGGGCGGGTCGTTCGGCGGCGACAGCGGCCTCGGCCATCGCCTGCGGCGCGGGCCCCGCGACCACGAGCGCCGCCGCCCACAACAGCAGCGCGAGACCGGCGCGAAACATCATTGCGTGGCGGGCTTGCAGGACAAGCTGACGGGCTGGGCGAACAGGATGCCGAAGTCCTCCTCGTTGTCCGGCTGCCACTCCGGCCCCTTGGTGGCGAGCATCGCCTTGGTGTCGGCGGTCTCGCTGAGGTCGGGCGGATTGTCCACCTTGGCCACGCACCCGGCGGGGGGCTTGCCGATCAGCGCGACCGGCGCGTCGCCGAGATACTCCATGGCGATGAAGAAGCTCGGATCGTACATGCGGAACAGAAACGTCTCCTTCGCCGGGTCCACGGGTTCGGGGAACTCGACGGCGAAGTACATGCGCAGGCGGCCGTCGTCGCCCATGTCCTGCTCGTAGCGGGTGACGTCCTTCCACTTCACCTTCTTGCCGTTCAGATATCCGTACACGAAGTAGCTGTAGTCCTTCAGCGCCTTGATGTTCTCGGTGGCGAGCGGTTTCAGTTCGGCGCGCGAGTATTTGCCATCCTTGTCGGTGTCGAGCCCCTCAACCGCCATGGCCGAGTACTCCGGATCGAAGATCCATTCCGCGCCGACGCCCTGCATGCGGCCGTCGTCGGTGAACTGAACGCCGGCGGTCATGTGGATGACGACGTGCGGATGGGCCGCGGCTGGCGCGGCGGCGGCCGCAAGGGCGATCGGCAGCACGGCGGCGGCGGCGAGGAAGCGCTTCACGATTTCGATTCACCGGTCGAGGAGGGGGAACCGGAAGAATCATCGCCGATTGCAGCAAAATCGTGAAGCCCTTTCCCGCCACCGCAAGATGGATCAGCGGCCTCACGAACTGCCGGAGAGGCAGTTCGCCATGTTGCGGGCGAGGTCCAGCATCATCTCCCGGTAGGCGCCCGCGCCCGGCTCGATGGCCGCGCCCAGCGGGTCGAGCGTGCCCTGGCGGGCGGGCGTGCCCTCGATCACGGTCGAGACATAGCCCACCTCGAACTGCGGCTCGGCGAACACGCAGGTTGCGCCGAGCCCGGCGATGCGGCCGCGCACCTGCCTGAGGCGATCGGCGCCGGGCGTCACCTCCGGGTTGAGGACGATGGATCCGGCGGCCGTCACGCCGTAGCGCTTCTCCAGGTAGTGGTAGGCGTCGTGGAAGACGACGAAGGGCTTGCCCTTCACCGGCGCGAGGATGGCGCCGATCTCCGTGTCGAGCTTGTCGAGATCGGTTTCGATCGCGGCGAGATTGCTCCGGTACAGCGCGGCGCGTTCTGGATCGGCCGTGGCCAGCGCCTCCGCCATGGCCCGCGCCATGGCGCGGGCGTTTTCGGGGTCGAGCCAGATGTGCGGATCGACGTTGCTCCCGTGGTCGTGGTCATGGTCGTGGCCCTTCTCCGCCTTCTTGTCGTGGCTGTGATCGTGATCGTGATCCTTCTCCGCCTTCTTGTCGTGGCTGTGATCGTGGTCGTGATCGTGGCCGGCTTCGCCCTCGTGCGCATGGGCCTCGAAGTTCGCATCCTCCCGATACGGCAGGGTGGCGACGCCGGGCGCATCCGTCAGCGCGACCGTGACGGCCTTCTTCGGACGCTGCCTGACGGCGCGCTCCATCAGGCGCTCGTAACCGTCGCCGATCATGAACAGCACGTCGGCGTCGACCACGCGTTCGACCTCGGAGGGCTTCAGCGCCGCCGTGTGCGGCGACGAGGCCCCCTGGTAGACGAGCTCGGGGGCGGCGCCGCTGCCCTGCATGAGCGCCGCAGCGAGCGCATGGACCGGCTTGATGGTGACGGCGACGCGCGGCGCGTCGCCCGCGGCGGCGGGAAGCGCCCCGGTCAGTGTGAAAACGGTCGCCATCAACAGTGTTCGCATGCGGGGCATCGGCTCCTCCTGAATATGTTATAATATAACGTTTGCACGCCATACCGGCAAGAAGGTTCTGCAGGCGCGGCGGCAGGCCGCATCCGCCGGCGCGCACTGCGGGCGAGGCCTGAAGCCCCGCCGTCAAGCAGGCCTCACAGGCCCCAGCGCAGGGCGGGCGTGTGCACCGGCGCGTCCCAGAGCTTGCACGTCTCGGCGTCGAGCATGGAGACGGTGAGCGAGCAGCCCGCCATCTCCAGCGAGGTGACGTAGTTGCCGGTGAGCGAGCGGGCGATGCTGAGGCCGCGCTTTTCGAGGATCGTGCGGGCGGCGTGGTGCATGAGGTAGAGCTCCATCAGCGGCGTGCCGCCGAAACCGTTGACGAGCAGCAGGCAATCGCCCTTCGCTTCGCCTCCGAGGTCGCCGAGGATGGCGGCGAGCATCTCGTCGGCGATGGCGTTGGCGCTCTTCAGCTTCTCGCGCCGCCGCCCTGGTTCGCCATGGATGCCGACGCCCATCTCCATCTCGCCTTCGCCGATGTCGAAGGTGGGCTTGCCGGCGGCCGGAACCGTGCAGGAGGTGAACGCCACGCCCATCGAGCGGGTGCGCTCGTTGACGCGGTCGCCCGCCGCCTTGACCGCGGCGAGATCGCCGCCGGCCTCGGCCACCGCGCCGGCGATCTTCTCGACGATCAGGGTGCCGGCGACGCCGCGCCGGCCGGTGGTGTAGAGCGAGTTCTCCACCGCCACGTCGTCGTTGGTGAGGATGGTGACGATCTCCCGGCCCGCCATTTCGCGCGCCATGTCGAAGTTCATCACGTCGCCTTCGTAGTTCTTGACGATGAAGACGCAGCCGCCGCCGGTGTCCACCGCCTCGGCCGCCGCCAGCATCTGGTCGGGCGTGGGCGAGGTGAACACCTGCCCGGGACAGGCGGCGTCGAGCATCCCGTAGCCGACGAAGCCGCCGTGCAGCGGCTCGTGGCCGGAGCCGCCGCCGGAGACGAGCGCCACCTTGCCGGCTTTCAGCGCCTTGCGGCGGACGAACTTGCGCTCGCCGCCCATGGCGAGGATGTCGGCATGGGCGGCGACGAAGCCGTCGAGGCTCTCGGCGAGCACGGCGTCGATCGAGTTGACGAACTTCTTCATGGGAGTCCTCCGGATCAGGGGTGTTCGAAGATGCGGCCGAGCTTGCGCACGAACTCGCCCACCGCCTCGTCGAGCTTGGCGTTGCGCGCGGCGTCGCCGAGGTCGGGCAGCATCACGACGTGGCGGCGCAGCCGTTCGCCCGGCGGCGCGGCGATCCGCACCGGGTGCGCCTCGCCGTAGGCCTTGAGGAAGCGCTCACGCACGGCGGGCGGGAAGTGGCAGACCTCGAAGATGACGTCGAGGTGCGCCGCAGGGAGCGGCGGGGCGTAGGCGGGGTTGGCGATCTGCGAAACGAAGCTGCGGTTCTTGCCCAGCGCGTCGGCGAGGCGCTGGCGGGTGCCGGAAGGCCGCGCGGCGAGCATGTCGGCGAGGATCGTCTTGTAGGCCTTCACCGCAGCGGCGGACGGCTCGGGCAGCGGCTTCGCCTTGCGGCTCACAACCTCGACTCCGCAATCGCCGCCTTGACGTGGCCAAGCGCGGCCGGCGCGACGGAGAGCGAGCGCAGGCCGGCGCGCAGGAGATCGCCGGTGTGGCGCGTGTCGCTCGCAAGGTCGCCGCAGATCGACACGTCGAGCCCGCGCTCGCCCCCGAAGGCCGCCAGTCCCCGGATCAGTTCGATCACGCCGGGGACGACGGCTTCGGCGAGCGGCGCGACGGCGGCGTTGTCGCGCGCGGCGGCGGCGAGATATTGCTGGAGATCGTTCGAGCCGACGGAGAAGAAGGCGGCGGCCGCGAAGGCTTGCGGCATCAGCGCCGGGTACGGCACCTCCACCATCATGCCGAGCGCCGGACGCGCCGCAGCGATCCCCGCCGCCCGAAGCGCGGCGAGCTCCGCGTCGAACAGCGCCGCGGCGGCGGCGAGCTCCCCGGGGGCGGTGACCATCGGCCACATCACCTTGAGCGCGCCGTGCGTGGCGGCGCGGGCGAGCGCGCGCAACTGCACGCGGAACACCTCCGGCCGGGCGAGCGACAGGCGCAGGCCGCGAACCCCGAGGAAGCTGTTCGCTTCCGCCTCCGGCGTGTAGCCGCGGATCGGCTTGTCGCCGCCGGCGTCCAGCGTGCGGATGGTGACGGGCCGGCCTTGCGCCCATTCGAGCACGCGGCGATAGGCGCGGTATTGCTCCTCCTCGCCGGGCATCGGCCGCCCGTCGCGGAACAGGAACTCGGTGCGCATGAGGCCGACGCCGTCGCAGGTTGCGACCGCGATCCGCTCCACGTCGGACGGATCGCCGATGTTGACCAGCACCCGGATCGCCACGCCGTCCGCCGTGACCGCCGGGCGGGTGAGGAACCCCGCCGCGCGCACCGCCGCGGCGTGGTGGGCGGCAGCGGCCTCGGACAGCCGGGCGCGCTGGCCTTCACCGGGCGAGAGCACAAGAAGGCCGCTGCGCCCGTCGAGAATGGCCTCGCCATGGCCTTCGGGCAGCGCGGCGAGTCCGACGACCATCGGCACGCCGCGGGCGCGCGCGAGGATCGCCACATGGCTCGACGGACTGCCGCCGGAAAGCGCGATGCCGCCGCCGCGGTCCCAGTCTGCGGCGAGGAACTGGCTCGGCGCGAGATCGTCGGCGAGCACGATGGCGCCGGGCGCAAGGCGGTCCTCGGCGACGCCATGGAGATGGCGCAGCACCCGCTCGCGCAGGTCGCGCAGGTCGCCGGCGCGGGCGCGGAAATAGGCGTCGTCGGCCGCCTCGTAGTCGGAGATCTGGGCGTCGATGGCGGCGCGCCACGCCGCATCCGCCGGCGTGTGCGCGGCGATGGCGAGGCGCACCGGCCGGGTCAGCTCGTCGTCTTCGAGCAGGGCGATCTGGAAGGCGAGCATGCCGTCGGCGTCGCCGCCGCCCGTTCCCATCAGCCCGGCGAGGTCTTCGGCCGCGGCGGCGGCGGCGGCGGCGAAGGCGCGGGACTCCTCGTCCGGCGCGCCCGGCGCGCGTCGCCCGCAGTCCCGGGCGGCGGCGAGTTTCAGGATCGGGCCGGAGGCGACGGCGGGCGAGGGCGGCGGGGCCCAGATCTAAACCGGCGCGGGCATCGGCGGGGGGCGCGGGGCAGTAGCGCGGCCCCC
>DAIODI010000172.1:0-6226 GCA_036746875.1 Aestuariivirgaceae bacterium
CTCAATCTCGCCGCCGGCGGCCACCTCACGCACGGCGCGCCGGTGAACCAGTCGGGCAAGTGGTTCAAGGTGGTTCCCTACACGGTGAAGCCCGACACCCACCTCATCGACTATGACGAGGTCGAGCGGCTGGCGCTCGAGAGCAAGCCGAAGCTCATCATCGCCGGCGGCTCGGCCTATCCGCGCGTCATCGATTTCGCCCGCTTCCGCGCCATCGCCGACAAGGTGGGCGCGTGGTTCATGGTGGACATGGCGCACTTCGCCGGGCTGGTGGCGGGCGGGGTGCATCCGAACCCGCTCGATCACGCCCACGTCGCCACCACCACGACCCACAAGACGCTGCGCGGTCCGCGCGGCGGCATGATTCTGTCGCGCGACGAGGAGCTCGGCAAGAAGTTCAACTCGGCTGTGTTCCCCGGCCTCCAGGGCGGCCCGCTGATGCATGTCATCGCCGCCAAGGCCGTGGCGTTCGGCGAGGCGTTGCGGCCGGAGTTCCGCGCCTACGCCCAGCAGGTGGTCGAGAACGCCCGGGCGCTGGCGAAGTCGATGCAGGACGGCGGCCTCGACATCGTCTCCGGCGGCACCGACACTCATCTGATGCTGGTCGATCTGCGGCCGAAGAAGCTCACCGGCAAGGCGGCGGAGGCCGCGCTGGGCCGCGCCAACATCACCTGCAACAAGAACGGCATCCCGTTCGACCCCGAAAAGCCGATGGTGACATCGGGCATCCGTCTCGGTACACCCGCCTGCACGACGCGCGGCTTCACCACTGCCGAGTTCCGCGAAGTCGGCCGCCTCATCATCGAGGTGCTCGACGGCCTGGCGAAGAACGGCGAGGACGGCAACGGCGCGGTGGAAGCAGCGGTGAAGCAGAAGGTGATCGCGCTGACCGACCGGTTCCCGGTCTACAACGGCTGACCGGTGGGCGCGTGGCCTCGCCGGCCGCCTGACGAAAGGCGACGGGTGAGGCCATGCGCTGCCCCTATTGCGGAAACTCCGACTCCCAGGTGAAGGACAGCCGGCCGTCGGAAGACGGCTCGGCGATCCGTCGCCGCCGGCATTGCGCCGATTGCGGCGGCCGCTTCACCACCTTCGAGCGGGTGCAGCTTCGGGAGCTTTTCGTTCTCAAGCGATCCGGCCGGCGCGTGCCGTTCGACCGCGACAAGCTGATGCGGTCCGTCCAGGTGGCGCTGCGCAAACGCCCGGTGGACCCTGAGCGCATCGAGCGCATGGTGTCGGGCATCGTCCGCCAGCTCGAAAGCACCGGCGAGACCGACATCCAGGCCGAAACCGTCGGCCAGCTCGTCATGGAGGGCTTGCGCGCGCTCGACGATGTGGCCTACGTCCGCTTCGCCTCCGTCTACCGCAACTTCCGGGAAGCCAAGGATTTCGAGGAGGTGCTGGGCGAACTCTCCGCCGACGAGGACAGGACGTCGCCGAAGCCCGGCCGCGCCTGCCCCGCCGATGCCGGGCGTTTCGCAAACCGGCCGCCGCCACATGGCGCACGCGCTCATGCTCGGGCGGCGGGCGCTGGGGACCACGGCGGAGAACCCGGCGGTCGGCTGTGTCATCGTCACGCCGTCCGGCGTTGTCGCGGGCGTGGGGTGGACGCAGCCGGGCGGGCGCCCCCACGCCGAAGCCCAGGCGCTGGCCATGGCCGGGGCGCGCGCTCGCGGCGGTACGGCCTACGTCACCCTCGAACCGTGCAATCACCACGGCCGTACCCCGCCGTGCTCGCAAGCCCTGATCGCCGCCGGGGTGGCGCAGGTGGTGATCGCCGCCGCCGATCCGCACCCTGAGGCGCGCGGCGGCGCCGCGGCGCTCTCCGCCGCCGGGGTCGCCGTGACCATGGGGGTGATGGCGACCGAGGCCCGGCGCGCGCTTGCCGGATTCCTGATTCGGATTGTGAAGCATCGCCCGCAAGTGATTCTCAAACTTGCGGTTTCCGCCGACGGTTACATCGCCGCTTCAGGTGGCGGGCGCACCGCCATCTCCGGCCCCGAGGCCAACGCCCGGGTGCACCTGATGCGGGCGCAGGCCGACGCGGTGATGATCGGCGCAGGCACTGCGCTGGCGGACGATCCGGCGCTCACCTGCCGCCTGCCGGGGATGGCGGGCCGCTCGCCGCGCCGCATCGTCCTCGACAGCGCGCTGCGGCTGCCGCCGGCCTCAACGCTGGTCCGCACCGCCCGCGAGGTTCCCGTGACCGTGGTTCACGCGCCCGATGCTCCGCCGGACCGGGCGAGCGCGCTCACGGTGGCGGGCGTCGATCTGCTGGCCGCGCCGCGCGCTCCGGGCGGCCTCGACCTCGCGGCGGTTCTGGCGAGGCTCGGCGCGGCGCGCCTCAACACGGTGCTGGTGGAAGGCGGCGGCCACCTCTCGGCTGCCCTGCTTGCGGCGGGGCTGGTGGACCGGCTGGTGATCGTGCAATCAGATCGCGCCTTGGGCGGCGGGGTTGCGGCGCTCGCGTCCGGCACGCTGGAGGAGGTTGTGCGCGCCGGCGGCGGCTTCGCCCTTGACGGCGAGGAGCGCCTCGGCGCCGACACGCTGCGGCAGTACGACAGAACAGCGGAAGGCTAGGGACGTGTTCACCGGCATCATCACCGACGTCGGCACGGTCAGGACCGTGGATCGCAGCCGCAACGACGCGCGGTTCGCGATCGCCTGCGGCTATGACCCTTCAACCATCGCCATCGGCGCGTCGATCGCCTGTTCGGGCGCCTGCCTGACCGTGGTGGAGCTGGCGCGTACGGCGTCCGGGTGCGTCTTCGCCGTGGACGTTTCCGCCGAGACCCTGGCGCGCACCACGCTCGGGACGTGGCGCGAGGGCGCGCGGATCAATCTGGAACGGTCGCTGAAGCTCGGCGACGAGCTCGGCGGCCATATCGTCTCGGGCCATGTGGACGGCGTCGGCGAGGTGACGGCGGTTGAACCGGCAGGCGATTCGGTGCGCATCGATGTGTTGGTCCCGGCGGCGCTCAAGGGTCTGATCGCCGAAAAGGGCTCGGTGGCGCTGGATGGAACCTCGTTCACCGTCAACGGGGTGATGGATCGCACGTTCTGGATCAACATCATCCCGCACACGCAGGCCGTGACGACCTGGGGCGCGGTTGCTAAGGGTGATCGCGTGAACATCGAAGCGGACATGCTGGCGCGCTACGTCGCCCGGCTCCTTGAGGCGCAGGCGCGATGAAGCAGACCTTATCCGGCCCATCCGAAGGCCGCCCGGAGCGCCTCGACGTCACGGTGCTGATCGGCGAGGCCCGCTTCTATGACGCCCTGCTTGACGAACTCGGGCGCGGCGCCCGCGCCGTGCTCGACGCGCACGGTCTTGCGCACGAGACCGTCACCGTCAACGGCGCGCTGGAAATTCCCGGGGCCATCGCCCTCGCCGAAGCGAGCGGGCGCTACGACGGATATGTGGCGCTGGGCGTGGTCATTCGCGGCGAGACCGGCCACTACGACATCGTCGCCGGCGAATCCTCGCGTGGACTGATGGACCTCACGCTCGACGGCCTGTGCATCGGCAACGGCATCCTGACGGTGGAGAACGAGGCGCAGGCCTGGGCGCGGGCGAAGGTGGCGGAGATGGACAAGGGCGGCGGCGCGGCCGCCGCCTGCATCGCGCTGATGCGCCTTGTCCGCCGCTTCGGGGACGACCAGCCATGAGCCGGGGCGACGCAACGCGCCGGGCGGTCGCGCGCGCCTCGGCGCGGCATGGGGCAGTGCAGGCGCACTGCCAGCTGGGCCTCGCCCAGCGGCCGCTGCATGAGGTGTTGGCCGAATACGCCACCATCCGCCAGGGCGACCGGTTCGAGGACGGCGACATCGGCGAGGCCGACTATCCGTTTCTCCAGTCCATCGTCGAGGGCGTGGTGGCGCACCAGCGCGAGATCGACCAGGCGGCCAACGGCTGCCTTGCTGAGGGCTGGAAACTCGACCGGCTCGACGCGACGCTGCGGGCCATCCTGCGCGCCGGCGCCTTCGAGCTGATCCACCGCGCCGACGTGCCGCCCAAGGTGTCGATCTCCGAGTACGTCCACGTCGCCTCCGCCTTTTTCGACGGGCCGGAGCCGAAGTTCGTCACCGCCGCGCTCGATACGCTGGCGCACAAGCGCCGCGCCGCCGACTTCGCTCCGGCGCGACCGGGGGACGGCGGGTGAGCGGGCTCGCCGCCCCTGTCGCCGACGACGCGCTGGCGCGGCGCAACACCCTGCTGCTCGCCGCCGCGCAGGCGCTCTACTCGTGCGGTATCACCACCATCTTCGTCACCGGCAGCCTGATCGGCCTGCAACTCGCGCCCAGCGAGGCGCTCGCCACCATGCCGATCACGGCGCTGGTGTTCGGCACCGCGCTCGCCACCATTCCGGCCTCCATGCTCGGCGCGCGCGTCGGCCGGCGCACGGCGTTCCTGGCGGGCGCCGTGTTCGGCGTCGTCAGCGCGCTCATCACCATCGCCGCCATCGTCGCCCGCAGCTTTCCGCTGCTGCTCGTCGCCATGTCGTGCTTCGGCGTCTACCAGGCGTTCAGCCTGCAATACCGCTTCGCCGCCACCGATTGCGCCTCGCCCGCCTATATGCCGAAGGCCGTCTCGACCGTGATGTTCGGCTCGATCGCCGGGTCGATCCTGGGTCCGCTCATGGTGATCGCCACCAAGGACCTGTTCGCGCCCCTGGAGTTCGCCGGCTCCTACGCGGTCACGGCGGCGCTGGGGCTGGTGGCGCTGGCGGTGATCGCGCAGTTGCGCTTCCCCGACCCTCTCCACGGCGAGGCCGTGCGGGCCGCCGCGCCGGAAGCGCCGCTGTTCGAGACGCTGCGGCAGCCGCGCATCGTGCGCGCCGTGCTCAGCGGCGTTCTCGCCTACGGGCTGATGAACCTGCTGATGACCGGCACGCCCGTCGCCATGCTGGGCTGCGGCTTCGGGGTGGACGATTCGGCCTTCGTCATCCAGTGGCATGCGCTGGCGATGTTCCTGCCCTCGTTCGCCACCGGCGCGATCATCGCCGCGTGGGGCGCGCTGCGCGTCGTCGCCGCGGGTGTCCTGCTGTTCGCTCTTGCCGGGATCGTCGGGCTTTCGGGATTAGCCTTCGCCAATTTCGCCGCGGGCCTCGTGCTGCTCGGGCTCGCCTGGAACTTCGCGTTCATCGGGGCGACCTCGATGATCGCGGCCGAAAGCCACAAGCGGCTTCAGGCGGCGAACGATTTCGCCATCTTCGCGGTCGTGGCGCTGGCCTCGCTGGCTTCGGGCTCGCTGCTGGCCACCTGGGGCTGGGCGGCGGTCAACATCATCGTCGCCGCCGCCGCCATGGCGTGGCTCGCGCTGCTGTTCGTGTCGCCCGCCGCACGCGCCGCCGCCGCGTCGCGCTGAACCGCGCGGCAGGGCCGGCGCTGGCCAAAGGGCGAAGCACGGGCCGGTTGCGTTTCGCCGGGCCATTTGGCATGTATCGCCCTCACCGGAACGGCCTTGATTGGGGAAAAGGCCGTCACATCAAGCGGCTATCCCGCAATTTCGGCTTTAGACGAGGACGAGGACATGCAATCCGCCCTTTGGATCATCATTGCCTGCGGCGCGCTTTCGCTGGTCTACGGCGCTTGGGCGACGCAGACGCTCCTGGCGGCCGACGCCGGCACGGCGCGCATGCAGGAGATTTCGGCGGCCGTGCGCGAGGGCGCGCAGGCTTACCTGCGCCGCCAGTACTCGACCATCGCCGTCGTCGGCGTCGCCATCTTCGTCCTCGCCTGGTGGCTGCTCGGCGTCTACCCGGCGATCGGTTTCGCCATCGGCGCGGTGCTTTCGGGCCTTGCGGGCTTCATCGGCATGAACGTCTCGGTGCGCGCCAACGTGCGCGTGGCGCAGGCCGCCACCAAGTCGCTCGCCGGCGGCCTCGACCTCGCCTTCAAGTCGGGCGCGGTGACGGGCATGCTGGTGGCGGGGCTGGCCCTCCTCGGCGTCACCATCTACTTCTCCTGGCTCACCGGCGTCGCCGGTTTCGCCCCCACCGACCGCGTGGTGATCGACGCGCTGGTGGCGCTGGGCTTCGGCGCCTCGCTGATCTCCATCTTCGCCCGCCTCGGCGGCGGCATCTTCACCAAGGGCGCCGACGTGGGCGGCGACATGGTGGGCAAGGTGGAGGCCGGCATTCCCGAGGACGATCCGCGCAACCCGGCGACCATCGCCGACAACGTGGGCGACAACGTCGGCGACTGCGCCGGCATGGCCGCCGAC
>DAIODI010000173.1:0-6189 GCA_036746875.1 Aestuariivirgaceae bacterium
GCCTCAGCCCTCAACGAACTCTGGCGCCAGTGCGCCCTCGCCCGCGCCGTCGCGTAAGCCTCACCCGGAAAGCGCCTGCTTCACCAGCGCGCTCGCCTTCTGGAAGTCCATGCGCCCGGCGTAGCGTTCTTTCAGCGCCGCCATGGCGCGGCCCATGTCCTTCACGCCGGCCGCGCCGATCTCCCGCACCAGGTCGGCGATCGCCTGCGTGGCTTCGGCCTCGGTGAGCTGCTTCGGCAGATACGTTTCGATCACCGCGATCTCGGCCGCTTCCGAATCGACCAGGTCCTGGCGGCCGCCCTTCTGGTAGGTCTCGATCGATTCGCGGCGCTGCTTGATCATCTTCGCCAGCAGCTCGTGGATGTCGGCCTCGGAGAGCGGGCCTTCCTTCGGCGTGGCCCGATTCGCAATTGTCTTGTCCTTCATCGCCGCGGTGACGAGCCGCAGCGTCGAGACGCGGGCCTTGTCCTGGGCCTTCATCGCCTCCTTCAGGTCGGCGTTGATGCGGTCGGCAAGCGCGGTCATGGGCGGCTCCGTGGCGGCGATTTCGCGCCCCTGTTAGGGGATGGCGGATTTGAGCGCAACACCGCAACCCGCGGCGTTGACGCGCGGCGGGGCGCATGCTTTACCTCCGCCGGTCGCGCGCCCCCAGGCTCAGACGGCCGCTCCCCAGGGTCAGCGACGCATGCCCCAAACATCCATGAACAGCCCCGAAGGCTGGAGCGAGCGGCGGCCAACCGCCGTTCTGGTGCTCGCCGACGGCACGGTGATCGAAGGCCACGGCGTCGGCGCCGCCGGTGCGGCGGTGGGCGAGGTGTGCTTCAACACCGCCATGACCGGCTACCAGGAGGTGATGACCGATCCCTCCTACGCCGGGCAGATCATCACCTTCACCTTCCCGCACATCGGCAACGTCGGCGCCAACGACGAGGACATCGAGACGGTGAACCTCGCCGGCTCGGCGGTGCGCGGGGCCATCTTCCGCGCCCACATCACCCAGCCCTCGAACTATCGGGCGCGGCGCACCCTCGACCAGTGGATGAAGGCGCGCGGCATCGTCGGCCTTGCCGGCGTCGATACGCGCGCGCTCACCGCGATGATCCGCGAGCAGGGGATGCCGAACGCGGTGATCGCGCACGACCCGTCCGGCGCCTTCGACCTCGCGGCCCTGAAGCGCGAGGCCGCCGCCTGGCCGGGCCTCGTCGGCATGGACCTGGCGCGGGACGTCTCATGCGCCCAGCGCTACACCTGGGACGAGACGCTGTGGCGGTGGCCTCAAGGCTACGGCCGCGAGACGCAGCCGCGCCGCCATGTCGTCGCCATCGACTACGGGCTCAAGCGCAACATCCTGCGCTGCCTCGCCTCCACCGGCTGCGCGGTGACGGTGGTCCCGGCCACCGCCACGGCGGAGGAGGTGCTGGCGCTCAACCCCGATGGCGTGTTCCTCTCCAACGGCCCCGGCGATCCGGCGGCGACCGGCGCCTACGCCGTGCCGGAGATCAGGAAGCTCGTGGCTTCGGGCAAGCCGGTGTTCGGCATCTGCCTTGGCCACCAGATGCTGGCCATCGCGCTCGGCGGACGCACCGTGAAGATGCACCAGGGCCACCACGGCGCGAACCATCCGGTGAAGGACCACACCACGGGCAAGGTGGAGATCACCTCCATGAACCACGGCTTTGCGGTGGAGCGCGACAGCCTGCCCGCGACCGTGGTTGAAACGCATGTGTCGCTGTTTGACGGCTCCAACTGCGGCATCCAGCTCAAGGATCGCCCGGTGTTCTCCGTGCAGTATCACCCGGAAGCCTCGCCCGGCCCGCAGGACAGCCACTACCTGTTCCGCCGTTTCGTGGCCTACATCGACGCGCAACACCGCACGTGAACGGCTGCGGCGCCGGCGCGCCGGGCCGCGGTCAGTTCGCCGGTTCCGGGGCCGCTGATCCCGCGCCGGCGGCGGACTTGCCGATCTGGCCGATGGGCGCGTGCATCTTCCGCCAGGGCTGCGCCTGCTCGTAGGCGTAGGCCGCGCGCAGCACCGATGCGTCGTCGTACATGCGCCCGACGATCTGGAGGCCCACCGGAAGCCCGTTGCGGGCGAAGCCGCACGGCGCCGAGCACGCCGGCTGCTGGGTGAGGTTGAACGGATAGGTGAACGGCGTCCAGTCCACCCACTTGCCGGTCTCGTCGCGGCGGGGCGCGAGCTTTCCCACCTCGAAGGCGGTGATCGGCATGGTGGGCGTCACCAGCAGGTCGTAGCGATCCATGAACTGGCGCATCCTCGACCCGAAATCCGCCCGCTTCGCCAGCGCCGCATAGAGGTCGTCGAGCGTGATCGCCTTGGATTGTTCGTAAACGTCGAGCAGTTCGGGATCGGCGGTCCTGCGCCTGTCCTCCGGCATCGGGTTGAACAGGGCGCGCACGCCCGACCACCACAGGGTGCGGAACGTCTCCACCGGATTGCCCAGGCCGGGGTCGATCTCCTCGACCTTTGCGCCCTGGTCCTTCAGCACCTTCACCGCCTGGCGCACCAGCCGCGCCACGTCGGCGTCCACCTCCGCGCCGCCGAAGGCGGGCGCAAAGGCGATGCGGAAGCCCTCGATCCCCTTGGTTAGCCCCTGCGTGTAGTCGCGCCCCTCGAAGGGCAGCGACAGCCAGTCGCGGGAGTCGGGCTGCGCCAGGACGGTGAGCAGCAGGGCGGCGTCCTCCACCGTCCGCGTCATCGGCCCGACATTGGCGAGCGTGCCGAAGGGGCTTGCCGGATAAGCCGGCACGCGCCCGTAGGAGGGTTTGTGGCCGACAATGCCGGTGAACGCCGCCGGGATGCGGATGGACCCGCCGCCGTCGGTGCCGAGCGCCAGCGGGGCCATGCCCGCCGCCACCGCCGCCGAGGCGCCGCCCGACGAGCCGCCGGGGGGCTTGGTGCGGTCCCAGGGATTGCGGGTCACGCCGGTGAGAGGGGAGTCGGTGACGCCCTTCCAGCCGAACTCGGGCGTGGTGGTCTTGCCGACGATCACCGCGCCATGCTGCTTGAGCCGGGCGACGGACGGCGCATCGACGTCGAACGGCTGGTCGCGGTCGACGGTGCGCGAGCCGCGCAGCGTCGGGTGTCCGGCCCACAGCAGAAGGTCCTTGACGCTCACCGGCACGCCGTCGAGAAGCCCTTGAGGATCGCCCTTCAGCCAGCGCTTTTCGGAAGCCGCCGCCGCCGCCAGCGCGCCCTCGCGGTCCACAAGGCAGAACGCGTTCAGGTCGCCGTTCAGCGCCTCGATGCGATCGAGCACCGCGCGCGTCGCTTCAATCGGGGAAAACCGCCGCTTGCGGTAGCCCTTCAGGAGCTTGGCGGCGGACGCCCAGGCCAGATCCCTCATGCCATCCCTCGACCCTGTGCCGGAGCCAGGCCCCTGCGATGCCGGATCGACAGCTTACCGCCACGGTCTGTCGCAATCCAGAGCGCCGCGAGCGCCAACAGAAAGGGCCTCCCGGGGGATCGGGAGGCCCTCGGATACGGCTTCCGCGAGGGTGCAGGGGGAACGGGGAAGCCGGGGAAGACAAATGCGATGGGTCGCCCGGAAGATGGCTTCGGCGAGAAAGGAAGTGCCGGCCGTCGAGGCGGCAAACATCCCAGGATCGGGTCTGCGCTGCCGGCGCACCGGTGGCGCAAATCCGTTCAGGCGGCGACGCACCGCAGGCGCTGGCAACCCTGCAGCTTCATCGGCCAGATCTGGTTCTTCTCGATGATCGTCACATTGGCGGGCGTGACGGCGACGGCGGTGGGCATGGACTGCGTGCCCATCGGCGCAAGTCCGCCGGCGAAGAGGAACGTCGTCACGAGCGCGAGGGTGAGGAGGGGGCGCGACATGGGGTGAACAGCCTTCCGAGTTCGGGATCGATCCGTTACCGATCGTTAACCGCTTCATAGGCGACCCTCCCGGAACCGGCGCTGAACACCCCATTCATTCTCCGTTCAGCTTGTCGGGCCGGTTTGCCATGTTTGGGACAACGGCCAGCGGAAGCCTCCGCCCCCCGGCGCTCCGCAAGCCGATCCCTGATCCCTGCGTGAGGGTTCACAACGGCGATCTCGCCTCGCCGCCGGCGCAAGGCGGCGATGACGCCAGCGGACCGCCCATTGAACTCCGGTGACAGATCAGGAGGCCGCCGTTCGCCGCTCCACGGCCTTCACCCGGGCCGCCTGCGGACCCTGCGGGCCGTCTTCGACGGCGAAACTGACGCGGCTTCCCTCCGCAAGCTGGCTGAACGCCTTCCCCGCCACCGCGTTGCGGTGAAAATAAAGCTCGTCGCCATCGTCGGTTTCGACAAACCCGTAATCCTCGAACAGGCGCGCCACCCGGCCGGTGGTGGCGGCAAGGATCGGCGGCGGGCCGGCCCTCGGCGCGTCCTCCATCTTTCCCGTTTTCTCGTCGAGCTGGCGGCGGGCGCGCTTGAAGGTGTCCTTCACCGCAAAAAGCGCGTCCGCATAGCGTTCGTCGGCGTGCGGCAGCTTGCCGACCGCCACCTCGCGGCCGCCGGGCAACGTCATGTGGATGTGAACCTCAAAGAGCCCCTGCCGGTGATGCTGGCCGGGGCTCTTCACCACCACGCGGCAGGCGGTGATGCGGCCGTATCGCTTGTTGATCTGCGCCGCCTTCTCCCGGATGGTCTCGCCCAGTGCGGGCGAGGGGGAAAGCCCCTGAAAATCGATCTGGAGCGGAGTTTCCATAGACGTCGCCTCCTCACTTCGGGTTTGAAGCCTGCCGGAATCCGGCAGCATCATCGTTGATTTCGATCAATTGATGACCGGCGGTCCGTGGTTCGCGAAGATCACCCCCGACGATCCGCCGGAGGAAGAGCTGTGGGCCCTCATCGATGGTCTCAACAACGATGAGAAAACGGATCTCGTCGCGCTGATGTGCCCGGCGATCCCGTCTCCGACTTCGAATCCGAAGAGATATCGCTCGCGGGCCCGTCATCAAGACTTCACGCGAATCCCTCAAGGCATGAGGCGGTCGGCGATCGGCCGATCGCCCCTTGAGGAGTCGCGATGAACGTCCACGCTTTCTCTAGGCGGCGCTATCGGGCGATCTTCATTTCCGATGTGCATCTGGGCACCCGCCGGGCGCAGACAGAGCTGCTGCTGGACTTTTTGCGCGTAACGGAATCGGACTCGCTCTATCTGGTCGGCGATCTCATCGACGGCTGGGCGATGCGCAAGAAGTGGTTCTGGGACCAGACCCACAACGACGTCATCCAGAAGCTGTTGCGGAAGGCGCGCAAGGGCACGCGGGTCATCTACATTCCCGGCAATCACGACGAAAACTTTCGCGATTTCGCCAACATGCGGTTTGGCCGCGTGGCGGTGGCGCACGACTACGTTCACGTCACCGCCACGGGCCGGCGCTATCTCGTGCTGCACGGCGACCGCTTCGACGGCGTGGTGCGCTACGCGAAGTGGCTGGCGATCCTGGGCGACGGCGCCTACGAGGCGGCGATGGGCGCCAATGCGCTGGTCAACCGGGCGCGCCGGCTGCTGCGCCTGCCGTATTGGTCGCTCTCCGCCTGCCTGAAGTTCCGCGTCAAGCAGGCGGTGGAGTTCCTCTCCCGCTTCGAGGAAGCCGTTGTCCGCGAGGCGAGGGCGCGCGGCGCGCACGGAGTGATCTGCGGCCACGTTCATACGCCGGCGGACCGCGACATCGGCGGCGTCCACTACCTCAACGATGGCGATTGGGTCGAAAGCTGCACGGCGCTGGTCGAGCATTTCGACGGGCGTTTCGAGATCATCGCCTGGGCGAAACCCCAGCCCGCCGAAGGAACGGTGACCCTTGCACATCCTGATCGTCACGGACGCCTGGTCGCCGCAGGGTAACGGCGTCGTCCGCACGCTGACGGCGACGGCGGCGGCGCTGGAGGCCGTCGGTCATCGGGTGACGCTGGTCACACCGGAAGGGCGAACCACTGTGCCGTTGCCGCTCTACCCCGAGATCAGGGTGGCGATCGCATCGCGCGCCGGCGTCGGCCGTAGCATCGAGGCGGCCGCGCCCGACGCCATCTACATCGCGACGGAGGGCCCGTTGGGGATCGCCGCGGGGGCGGGGTGGCAAGGTGGAGGCCGGCGCGTGGCCACCGGGGGGGGAAGGGGGGGGGGGAGGGGGGGGGGGGGCGGGGGGCGGGGGGCGGGCGGGGGGGGGGGGGGGGACG
>DAIODI010000174.1:0-6141 GCA_036746875.1 Aestuariivirgaceae bacterium
CTGCGGGTCACCCCAGACGAAGCGCACATCGTCCGCCGCGGCGAGCAGCGGCCGGGCGTCCCAGGCGGCGCGGGCCGCCTCGCGCGTCGCGTTCCAGCCGACCAGCGCCTTGCGGCCGATTCCGCCGCCCCTGAAGCTCCTCGGCAGCACCAGCACGGGCCGCCCGCTTTCCATCACCGCGCGCTCGACAAAATCGAGCTCGACGCCGGTGTCGCTGTCCTCGTCGACCTGGCTCACCACGACAAGGTCGCTCACCCGGCCGTGTTCGTTCACCGCGTCGGCGATCACCGGCGTCGTCGATTCGACCAGACGCCATTCGCCGGCGACGCCCGCCCGGCGTAGCGCATCGTCGAAGCGCGCCTTCACTCCCGCCGCCTTGTCGCGGAAGAAAATCTGCTGCGCCTCGAAGATCTCCGGCGTCACGGCGATGGTGACGGCCGGGTACACCTGGATGGCCGGAATGACATAGAGCCCGATCACATGGCCGTCCACGCGCGCGGCGAGATCGAGGGCGACTGCGGTGACGGCATCGGCGCGGTCGATGTCGTTGAGGGAAACAAGCACGGTCTTGAGCGGCATCGGTGTTGTCCTTCTTCCGATGGCGAAAACGTAAAGCTGGCGGAGGTTTCGTCCTTGACCTGCGTCAATCCAAGCATGAAGACCCGCTTCAGGCGATGAGCGACTCCTGACCGGCGAGGCGCTGCAATCGCGCCGTATCCGGAACCTCGATGGCGCGGCTGCCCTTGAGGCGGATCAACCCTTGCGCCTTGAGCCGGGTCAGCTGGCGGCTGACCGTTTCGATGGTGAGGCCCAGGAAGTCGGCGATGTCGGCGCGGGTCAGCGGCAGCTCGAACGCCGCCGCGCCGGCGGCCGGCGCGCCAGGCCTTGCGCACCGCGTCAACAGGCTGCGCTTGGCGAGCAGGATGAGGAAGCTTGCAAGTTTCTCCTCCGCCGACTTGCGGCCGAGCAGCAACATCCAGTCGCGCGCCGCGTCGAGCTCGTCAAGGGTGCGCTCGAACAGCCGGTGCTGCAGACCGGGATGGTCGCGGATCACCCGCTCGAACGACTGGTGCGAGAAGCAGCACAGTTCGACGTCGGTGGCGGCTTCGGCGAAATAGGGATTGCTGCGGCTGTAGGCGCGGCCGAGGAAGTCGGGCGGGAACAGCAGGCCGACGATCTGCTGGCGGCCGTCGGGCAACGTCTTGGTGAGCTTGATGGTTCCGGTCAGCACGTTGGCGAAGAAGTCCGCCGGCTCCTGGTCGGAGACGATCACCTGTCCGGCAGGGTAGCGGCGCCGGTGCGCGATGGAGTTCAGCGTCTCGATCTCGGCGTCGCTCATGGCGCCGCACACCGCCTGATGGCGGATCGAGCACTGCTCGCATCTCAGCGCATCGGGAACGAGGGAGAGTTTATGGCCGCCCATCAGGTCCGGTTCCTGCACACCCTTGTTGCATCCATCCTAGCGGAAAACGGCGGCGGCGCGAACCCCCGCGACATCACGAACCGGAGCGGATGGAACCCGTCACCGCCAGCGCGCCGTCGCCGCGCGCGATCTGGAAGCGGCTGCTGCTTCCGGCCGCCGGCTCGACGGCGTAGCGCACGCTGTCGCCGGCGAGAACCGGCGACAGGAACAGGCAGTCGATGGCGCCGGCGGGACCGGCGGCGAAACGGTCGGCCGCGATCGAGGCCGCCCGGCCGAGCAGCAGCATGCCGTGGACGACCGGGCGCGGCAGGCCCAGCGCGCGGGCGGCCGCCGCGTCGGTGTGGATGGGGTTGAAGTCGAGCGACGCCCTGGCGTAGGCGGCCATGTCGTCCACCTCGAACCGCTGCTCGACGGCCCCGGCAGGAACCTCGACCGTCTTGCCGCCGCCGGCGGGAAGCTCCGGCAGCAACATCAGCCCGCACTTCAGCGTCGCGCGCGGCGCTGCGTCCTCCCCGCGCACCTCGGCGGCGACCACCAGTCGCCGCTGCTTCGCGCCCGGCGCCGGGATGTCGCCGGTCGTGACCTTCACCGACACGCGCGCCGCTTCCGCGAGCGGCGCCAGCAGCGAAATGGTTTGCGTGGCGTGGACAAGCCTGACGCCGCGTTCGCGCATGACCTCGCCGAGATCGCGCATGAATGGCGCGGCCGCCTGCATCATCAGCCGGATCGGGAACGTCGGCGGCACGCCACGGCCTTCAGGCCAGCGGACGCACGCAGCGAAGGCGGAAACGTCGTCCGCCGTGTAGGCGAGCGCGGCGACGCTCTCGCCCATCAGGGGGCCGCCTCCACGCACAGCACAGCGTTGAGCCCGCCGAACGCGAAGGAATTGGAGAGCGCGGCCTTGAGCCTTGCGGCGCGGGCCTCGTTCGGCACGTAGTCGAGGTCGCATTTGGGATCGCGCGCCTTCCAGTTCACGGTTGGCGGCACGACGCCGTGTTCCAGCGCCAGAACGGTGGCGACGAGTTCGATGGCGCCCGCTCCGCCCAGCGCATGGCCGTGCATGGATTTCGACGACGAGATCATCAGTTTCGCCGCGTGCTCGCCGAAGACATCCTTGATCGCCTGTGTCTCGACGACGTCGTTGGTGACGGTGCCGGTGCCGTGGGCGTTGATGTAGCCGATATCCGCGGGATTGATCCCGGCGTCGGCGACGGCGAGCGACATGGCGCGCGCCGCCCCGGCCGGATCGGGCCTGAGCAGGTCGCCCGCGTCGGCGGTCATCCCGAAGCCCGAAAGCAGGGCGCGCACCGGCGCCCCGCGCTTCTCCGCGGCGGCGAGACTTTCCAGCACGAGCACCGCGCCGCCTTCGCCGAGGCTCATGCCCTTGCGCCCGGCCGAGAACGGCGAGCAGGGTTCGGGCGAGAGCACCCGCATCACCTCCCACGAGCGCATGCCGCCGGGCGTGAGGCAGGCTTCGCTGCCGCCGGCGATGGCGCGGTCCACCATGCCGGACCGGATCAGGCCCAGCGCCACGCCGACCGCATGCGTGGAGGAGGCGCAGGCGCTGCACACCGTGAACGCCGGGCCGGTGGCGCCGTACGAAATGCTGATCTGGCTGGCCGCCGCGTTCGGCATAAGCCGCGGAATCGTCATCGGATCGAGGCGGCGGCTCTTTTCGCCGTAGAACCGGTAGTACTGGTCGTCCTGCGTCGTGGCGCCGCCGACACCGGTGCCGAGGATGACGGCGGTGCGCGGCCCCGCCAGCGCGTCCGGCGTGAGCCCGGCGTGGCGCACGGCCTCCTCGGCGGCGACCAGCGCATACTGCGAAAACGGATCAAGGAACGACACACGGGCCGCCGGCAGCAGGGCGCTCGGATCGAAATCCTTCACCTGGGCGGCGATCGTCACCTGCAGGCGCGGATCGTCGCGCGCCATTTTCAGCGGCCCGATGCCGGAGCGGCCGGCGAACAGCGCCGCGCGGAACGCGCCCGCGTCGTTGCCGAGCGCGGAAACGCACCCGTATCCGGTGATCGCAACCCTGGTCATCAGCCGCTGTCGGCCTTCGCCTGGACGAGGCCGGTGATGGTGTCGATCACCTGGCCGACGTTCTTCAGCTCCAGCATGGTCTCGTTCATCGGCACATAGATGCCGAACTCCTCCTCGATGCCCTGGAGGATCATCACCATGTCGACGGACTGAATCTCAAGATCCTCGAGCGTGGCGGCCCGGGAGATTTTTTCGACCGGGATCATCCCCTCCCGCGCAATCACGGCGATGATCCGGTTCTCGAGGCCGCCCGCGTCTGCCGTCGTCATCAACCCCTCTTTTCCTCAGGCGATCAGTGAGGTCCGATAGACCCGATGGGCCTTATAGGACGTCGCCCCGAGGAGTTCCAGCATCCGGCGCATGGCGGTGTTGCTGTCGAGCACCCAGCCGAGTTCCGCCGCTTGCAGGCCGTGCCGGGACGCCGCCGCGCGCAGCGCCTCGACGGCGATCAGCGCCAGCCCCGCGCCCATGGCGGAATCGCGGTAACGCCGCCGCACGCCCATCATGGCGACCCGTCCGGTGCGGTACCGGCGGCCGATCCAGCGCCGGGCGACGGTGGCCCAGCCGAACGGCAGCAGTTTGCCGTCGAGCCCCTCGAACAGGTCCATGAGATTGGGCAACGCCAGCGCGAACGCCGCCGGTTCGCCGCCGATTTCGACGATCGAGACGCACTCGTCGAACAGGAAGGGTTTGAGTTCCTTCGCCAGATGGCGGATTTCGTCTTCGGTGATCGGCACGAAGCCCCAGTTGTCGCGCCAGCCGTCGTTGAACAGATCGCGCACGATGTCGGTCTCGCGGCCGATCCGCCTCATGTCGGCGAGCCGAACCGTGACGGCGTCGCCCAGGCCCTTGCGCTCGAGGAGACGTTTCGCCGCCGCTATGGGCTTTTCAAGCTGCGGATAATCGTAGGAGTGGAGATCGGCCGCCCGGGTATAGCCTGCCGCCTCGACGAGGCGGCCGAGCCAGGGCGGATCCCACGGAATCAGGAACATCGCCCGCTCGGTAAAGCCCTGGATCATCAGGCCGCTCTCGGCGTTGATCGACAGCTTGAACGGGCCCGTCACCTCGCGCGCGCCGCGCGCCCTGAGCCACCCGTGCGCGGCCTCGAACAGGGCGGCGGTCACGGCCGGGTCGTCGATCGCGGCGAGGCAGCCGAAGTGACCGAGCGCCTCGCGTCCCATTGCGGCGTCGAGCGTATCGACCTGCGCCGAGACGCGCCCGACCGGCGCGCCGTCGCGACGGGCGATCCAGAACGCCGCCTCGGCGTGGCGGAAATACGGATTGAAGCCCGGGTCGACGGTCTGGGCCTCCATCAGATCCAGCGGCGGCGCGTAACCAGCAAGCCCCGTATAGAGGAGACGAGGGACGCGGGCGAACCGCCTGAGCTGCGTGCGCGTCACGCAGGGCTCGATGATGACGCTTGCTTCCGCCACGGCGGATCAGGCGGCGTGCGAGGTCGAGGAGGGCTCGGTGAGGACGGCGTAGAGCCCTGCGCTGTCGTCGGTGCCGCGCAATTTCTCCAGCACGGAGGCGTCCCGCAGCAGGCGCGACACCTTGGCCAGCGCCTTGAGATGGTCCGCGCCGGCTGTTTCCGGCGCGAGCAGCACGAACACGAGATCGACGGGTTCGTCGTCCATCGCCTCGAAATCGACCGGCTTCTCCAGCTGCGCGAACAGTCCGACGACGCGCTTCAGATCGGCGAACTTGCCGTGCGGTATGGCGATGCCGGACCCGAGCCCGGTCGAGCCCAGCCGCTCGCGCTGCAGCAGCGTCTCGAACACCACGTTCGCGTCGAGGCCGGCGAGTTTAGAGGCCCGCAAGGCGAGGTCCTTCAGCAACGCCTTCTTGTTCGTCGCCGGAAGCCGGGCGAACACGCCTTCACGATCGAGGATGTGGCTCAGCTGCATCAGTGGCGTCCCCGGGCGAAGGCGCGCCAAGCTGCCCCGCCGCGATTGAGGTTCGTCCCGTTTCAGGATCGAAAGCGTCCCTTGAGGCCCCGCCGGATTGGCGGCGTGTTGGGCAAGGAGGATGTGCACTCGTCGATTTCGCCGCGACCGTACTGACGGCCCTCCCCCTAGTCAATGCAAATCCGGCCGCGCTCAACCGTAAAGGCGGCGTTCCCGACGGCGTTGGACGGATGACAGAATCCCCAGTGATTCCCGATACTTGGCGACAGTCCGCCGGGCGATGGCCACGCCGTCCGCGCGCAGCAGTTCCACGATCGCATCGTCGGAAAGCACATCGTCGCCCTCGGCGTCCACCATGGCCCGGATGCGGGCGCGAACGGCCTCCGCCGAGACCGCCGTATCGCTGTCGGTGGCGGCGATGGCGGTGGTGAAGAAGTACTTCATCTCGAAGATGCCGCGCGGGGTGGCGAGGTGTTTGTTGGAGGTGACGCGGCTCACCGTCGATTCATGCATGCCGATGGCTTGCGCGACGGCGCGCAGGTTCATCGGCCTGAGGTGCTGCACGCCGTGCATCAGGAAGGCGTCCTGCTGGCGCACGATCTCCTTCGACACCGTGAGGATGGTGCGGGCGCGCTGGTCGAGGCTCTTCACAAGCCACGACGCCGACGAGTGGCAGTTGGCGACGAACGAGCGTTCGCCCTCGGTGCGGGCGGTGCGCGACACGGTGGCGTAGTAACGGCTGTTGACGAGCACGCGCGGCAGCGA
>DAIODI010000175.1:0-6008 GCA_036746875.1 Aestuariivirgaceae bacterium
TGCTACGCCAGTACTTCCCGCCGGAGTACCAGTCGATCACCTGCGAAGGCAGCCAACCCCGGGCGTCCTCCGGGATTCGATCGCCCATACTCCGCCGCACCCCGGGTTCGCGCCCTTGTCCCTTGAGGCCAACCACGCGCTCGCGGCGATGGCCGCAGGCAAGGCCCTCGGCCCGGGCACGCGCCGCTCGGCTCGACCGCAGCCGACAGCCGCAGACTTGCGCACAATTCGGCGCCGCCGGCCCCCACCACGCAGGTCCTTGAAGATCATAAACATCGACTGCCGGGACGGGGCCGCCGACGTGGGGCCAACCGGTTCGGCAGGTGTGCGGCAACGCTTCCCTGCCCAGGCCGGCCCGACACATCGAGATCAGGTTCCGCCCCGGAGCGCGCCCGGCACGCACAGCGACCTGCCGGTCGCGAGCGCCCGGCAATGCCGCGCGCCGCAATGATAACTACTGCGTGGTGACGCGACCGCGGCGCGCCGTCTGCCAGAACTGCGAACCGATCGTGTGATCGGGGATGAACCCTGTGAGCGAGGGAACTCTGTAACACGACGACACCGCGATCATCGAGCGATCGTCCACGGAGATCAGCGCTTCCGCATCGGCAGCCGAAGCGGTGCGAGGCGTACATGCCGAGCCGCTGGTCCGGTTCCATTCCTCGGTGACAGCGCCGGCCCTGTCGCGCACGAAAGACTGCGCCCGAAACGCGAGAAGGTCGGGGTCCAGCGGCTGGATGGCCCAATGCGCCATGTCCTCGGCCGTGGCGAAATCCGCGCTGGTCAGCACCCTGTTCTGGGCGCCGAGAAGATCCACCGTGAGGGCGGTTGCGCGGGTCGTGAGGCTCGCGGCGCGCGTCTGGTGGACCAACTCCGGCACCGCGACGAGGACGGAGCCCGCGATCAGCGCCATGGTCAACGCGGCCTCAATGGCGACGGCGCCGCGATCAGTGCGCCGCAACAACGAAAACCCCCGCCTGCTCATGAGCCCGCTCCGATGTTGTTACGGTCGAAGGGCTCGTTGCGGAATACGGTTCGGGTCGAAAACGTTTCGCGGGCCGGCAGCACGAAAAACGACGGCGTGATGACATCCCACGTGTACGTCGCCTCAACGGCGACATAGGACGATGGCAACCCGGGGTTGAACGTCGGAGTGGCCACCGTCTGGTTGGCGCGGGCGAGCGCGGTGGCGAGCGTGCCAAATTGAGGTGACGAGACCACCTGCACAACAAGATTGTCGTTGCACTTGGTGAACGCTGGCATATTATTGCAGATCAACTGGCGGAACCCGGCTGCCGAGCCCGACCGCACGTCCGGATTGCCGACCCTGATGTTGCGAGCGGCCGCGTCTACCGCGTTGTCCAGCGCCCGCATCGACAACATCATCGCCGCCCGTTCCGTGGCGATCGAGACGAGAAAGATGAAGGCAGGCGCTATAAGAGCCGCCTCGACTGCGATTGACCCGCCCTGCAGCCGAACGAACCGAACAGCCGCCCCGCGACGCAAAACACCGCCGAGTTTGTTGATCCAGGCCATGAACGAAGTCCCGATTTTCTCTGCCAATATTTTCCTTGACACTTGTATTCCCGGTTGTGAGTGGATGCAAGGAAATCTGCCATGGTTGCAGGCGGTGGGGTGTCCGGCCTCGCTCCGGCCCGGTTGTCCCCGGAGCCGCCCGCGCCGGAGACAGTCCTGCAACCGGAGCGAAAAAGGTGTTGTACGACTTTTCCGTTTGGTCTATTCAACTTTTCGAGTTATGATGCAAGGTTCGGCTAATTAGCGGTTCGTCCAACCCGGATCGTGAAGGAAGTCAGTGGACACTAGGGAGGCCAAGCAATGCGCCTGAAGCGGTATGCGCTTGGAGTCGGAGCTGCGGCGAGGTCCTTTGGCCGCGATACGCGCAGCACCGTTGCGATCGTCGCCGCCCTGGCGGGGACGCTCTTCCTCGGTTTTTCGGTGCTCGCGGTCGATGTCGGCATTATTGAATTCAAGCGGCAGAATTTGCAGCGCGCGCTCGATTCCGCGCTGCTTTCCGCCGCGGCCGGGGCGCCGGTCGTTTCTTCGGAATCCGACCGCGAGGCCGTGGAGACGATTGTCAGGAATCATGTCTCCAAAACCCTGTCTTCCGTGTCGCCCGACGATCTGAGCATCAGTGTGTCGGCGTCGAGCGATAGGGCGTCGGGATCGACCCGGTTGGCGGCGCAGGCGACCCAAAGGACCGAATGGTTCTCGGCGCTCATGCTGAGGGGCGAGTCCGCGCTCGACATCAGGGTGACCAGCGCATTGACGCGCCCGGACGTGGGCAAGCTCGAACTTGTTCTGGTGCTGGACACGACGGGTTCGATGTCGGGATCGAAGTTGACCGCGCTGAAGCGATCCGCGACCGAATTGATCGACGCCATCGTGACGGAAGACGGGCCTGTCAGGGTGGCCATCGTGCCCTTCGACGTGTACGTCAATGTCGGGTCGTCCGTTCGGGCTCCATGGCTTGAGCAGGAGTTTCGCCCTCCAGGATCGCCGACCCGTACGTGGGGCGGATGCGTCGGTTCGCGCGATTATCCGCTGAACGTTCGCGATACGGAACCGACCGATGCGACCCGATATCCCGCTATTGTGGGCGTCTCCTGCTCGACCACGATCACACCTCTGACCAGTAATCCCACAACATTGCGTGCGGCGATCGATAGGCTGTCGGCAAGGGGCAACACCTACATTCCGGCGGGTTTGGTGTGGGGTTTTGCAGCGTTGTCCAGCCACGAGCCGTATACGCAGGGTGCACCGTACTCCGACCGGTCGGTAAGCAAGGCGATGGTTCTGATGACCGACGGCGCGAACTCGGCGTCGGTCAGCGCGAGGAGGCCATGGCCGGGTCTTCCGGCCCATGCCGGTCGGGATTTGGCGCAGGCCAACTCCTTCACATCCGAACTGTGTTCGAACATCAAGTCGGCCGGCATCAGTCTGTACACGATCGCCTTCGACATTGCCGACACGTCAACCGTGACGATGTTGAGGCAATGCGCCTCGGACCAGTCCGATGCGTTTTCCGCCGATACATCGGATGAGTTGACTGCCGCATTCCGGGCCATCCGGGAATCGCTCCGGCAGTTGGCGCTGGTGCAATGATGGGAAGAAGGCCGGGCGCACTCATGCGCCCGGCGCCGACCTCACGTGCGCCGGGCCAGATCCGGCGGCAAGATTTCTGCTCGAAGTAGCGCCACGGCCCGGTCCAGCGTGATCGTTTCCTGCGCCTGCAGGCCGAAGCGCCTCAGATTTACTGTACCCTCGTTTACTTCGCGTTTGCCCACCACGAGGATCGCCGGGACCTTGGCGAGCGAGTGCTCTCGAACCTTGTAGGTGATCTTCTCGTTGCGGAGATCGACCTCCGCCCGGATGCCGACGTTCGCCAGCTGCTTCGCCAGCGTCACCGCGTAGTCATCGGCGTCGGACACGATCGTCGCCACTACCGCCTGAACGGGGGCGAGCCACAGCGGCAGCGCGCCGGCATAGTTCTCGAGCAGGATGCCGATGAACCGCTCCATAGAGCCGCAGATGGCGCGGTGGATCATCACCGGCGTCTTCTTCTGGCCGTCGTGGTCCACGTAGAACACGCCGAACCGCTGCGGCAGGTTGAAGTCCACCTGCGTCGTGCCGCATTGCCAGTCGCGGCCGATGGCGTCGCGTAGCACGTATTCGAATTTCGGCCCGTAGAACGCGCCCTCGCCCGGGTTGATCCCGGTTTTGATCTTGCCGCCCGAGCGCCGCTCGATCTCTTTCAGCACGTCCGTCATCACCGCCTCGGCATGATCCCACATCGCGTCCGTGCCGACGCGCTTTTCGGGCCGCGTCGAGAGCTTCACCACGAACTGCGAGAAGCCGAAATCGGCGTAGGTCGACAAAATGAGGTCGTTGATGGCGAGGCACTCCTGCGCCATCTGGCTCTCGGTGCAGAAGATGTGCGCGTCGTCCTGGGTGAAGGCGCGCACCCGCATCAGCCCGTGCAGCGCGCCGGAAGGTTCGTAGCGCGACACCGCGCCGAATTCGGAGAGCCGCATCGGCAGGTCGCGGTACGACTTGAGGCCATGCTTGAAAATCTGCACGTGGCCGGGGCAGTTCATCGGCTTGATCGCGAACACGCGCTCGTCCTCGGTTTCGGTGACGAACATGTTGTCGCGATACCAGTCCCAGTGGCCGGAGGTTTCCCACAGCGCCTTGTCGAGGATCTGCGGCGCGTTCACCTCCTGATAGCCGGTCTCGGCGAGACGGCGGCGCATGTAGGCGATCAGTTCACGGAAGATCGTCCAGCCCTTCGGGTGCCAGAACACCACGCCCGGCCCCTCCTCCTGGAAGTGGAAGAGGTCCATCTCGCGCCCGAGCTTCCTGTGGTCGCGGCGTTCGGCCTCCTCCAGCGCCGTGAGGTAGGCGTCGAGCTCCTTCTGGTCGCGCCATGCGGTGCCGTAGATGCGGGTGAGCATCGGGCGCTTCGAATCGCCGCGCCAGTAGGCGCCCGCCACTTTCATCAGCCGGAAGGCGCCGCCCACCCTGCCGGTGGAGGGCATGTGCGGGCCGCGGCAAAGGTCGAACCAGTCGCCCTGGCGGTAGATGCGGATGGTCTGGTCTTCGGGGATGGCGTCGATCAGCTCCACCTTGAAGCCCTCGCCCTTCGCAGCGAACACATCCTTGGCGCGGTCGCGGCTCCACACCTCGCGGGTGAAGGGGCGGTCGCGGGCGATGATCTCGCGCATCTTCTTCTCGATGGCGGCGAAGTCGTCCGGGGTGAACGGCTGGTTGCGGTGGAAATCGTAGTAGAAGCCGTTCTCGATGACGGGGCCGATGGTCACCTGCGTGCCTGGGAAAAGCTCCTGCACGGCCTCCGCCAGCACGTGCGCGCAGTCGTGGCGGATGAGCTCCAGCGCCTCCGGGTCGTCGCGGGTGACGAAGCGCAAGGCCGCGTCGCGCTCCAGCGGCAACGACAGGTCGGCGAGCGCGCCGTCCACGGTCATGGCGATCGCCTTCTTCTCCAGCGATTTTGCGATGGAGGCGGCGATTTCGGCGCCGGTGGTGTTTTCGGGATAGCTGCGCTGCGCCCCGTCGGGCAGCGTGACGGTGATCATCGTCGGGCGTCCTTTTCGGCTCACTCCTGCCCACAGGCGCAGGTAAGCGATCAGCAGAATGCGCGCCGTGTATGGCCGATGGGCTAACCCTCCGTCAACGGCGGCGCGCCGCCGCGGGCCTTGAGGTAGCGCCAGAAGCGCCAGCCGTGGGCGGGGAGCGTTTCCGGCACGGGATCGAAGCCGTGGCCGCCCCACGGGTGGCAGCGGCCGACGCGCGACAGCCCCAGCCAGAACCCCGCCCATGCGCCGTGCGTGCCGATGGCGGTGGCGGTGTATTCCGAGCACGTCGGCAGGTGGCGGCACCATCGCCCCATGATGAACGAGAGCGTGAGCTGGTAGGCGCGGATGGCGGCCAGCATGGCGCGCGCGGCGAGCGAGGGCCGGGCGCCTGCCAGGCCGCCGTCGATCATGGGGCCCTTGTGGCGGCCGTCGCCCGGCGGAGCCGGGCGGTCGCATTCGCCGGGCGGCGGGGCGCTGCGCCCGCTATGCTCGCCGCCGTGCGTCATCAGGAACCGTCATGCCGATCACCCGTCCCAACATCCTCGTCATCATGGCCGACCAGCTGTGTTCGCGCTACCTGCGCGCCTACGGCCACCCGCTGGTGAAGACGCCGAACATCGACGCGCTGGCGGAAACCGGCGTGGTGTTCGAGCATGCGCTTTCCCCCTCGCCGCTGTGCGCGCCGGCGCGGGCCACGTTCATGTCGGGGCTGCTGCCTTCCTCCACCGGCGTCTACGACAACGCCGCCGAGTTCCCCTCCGCCATCCCGACGTTTGCGCATTATCTCCGGCTTGAGGGCTACCGCACCTGCCTAGCCGGCAAGATGCACTTCGTCGGCCCCGACCAGCTGCACGTGCTGGAGGAGCGGCTCACCACCGACATCTACCCCGCCGACTT
>DAIODI010000176.1:0-5963 GCA_036746875.1 Aestuariivirgaceae bacterium
CGAACGTCGAGCCGTCGGTCATGACGACCTTGATGGCGTGATAGTCGGGATGAATGTTCTTCTTCATCGGCAATGGCCCTTCCGACCGGCTTTCCGGCCGACAACTCGCAGAAGCGGCTTCCTACACGAGCGCATTGCCGCATGCAAGCGGATGTCCGGGTTGTGGCTTGGCCCGAGCGCGGGCAGACGCTAAATCAGAAGCGATGAGAAAGTCTGAAGCCACCATCGAAGCCGAACGGGGGCGGAAGCAGGGGCGCGCCGGATCGCGCAACCTGCGGCCGCGGGGCGATCTTTTGCCCTACGTCACCCGCTACAAGCCGCAGGTCGCCGCCGCGCTCACCTTTCTGCTGCTCGCCGCCGGGGCGACGCTGGCGGTGCCGGTGGCGGTGCGCCGCATCATCGACCACGGCTTCACTACCGACAATCTGGCGCTGGTGAACCAGTACTTCGCCATGATGGTGGCCGTCGTGGCCTTTCTCGCCATGGCGAGCGCGGCGCGCTACTACTTCGTGACGTGGAGCGGCGAGCGCATGGTGGCCGACATCCGCGACCGGGTGTTCGCCCGCCTGCTCGACCTCTCCCCTGGCTTCTACGAAACGGTTCAGACCGGCGAGGTGGTGTCGCGGCTCACTGCGGACACGACGCAGATCAAGTCGCTGTTCGGCTCCTCGATCTCGATCGCGCTCAGAAACGGCGTCATGCTGGTCGGCGCGGTGGTGATGATGCTGGTGACGAGCCTCAAGCTCTCCGGCCTCGTCCTCCTCGCGATTCCGCTGATCGTGCTGCCGCTGGTGCTGTTTGGCCGCAAGGTGCGCCGGCTGTCGCGCGAGGCGCAGGACCAGCTCGCGACCTCGGCGGCGCTGGCGCAGGAGTCGCTCACCAACATCCAGGCGGTGCAGGCGGCGGGGCAGGAGACCCGCATCCGCTCGCTGTTCGACGAAGCCACCGCCTTCGCCTTCGAGGCGGCGCGCGAGCGCACGGCGGCGCGGGCGGCGCTCACGGCGGCGATCATTTTCCTCGCCGCCGGCGCCGTGGTGGCGATCCTGTGGTTCGGCGCCCAGGAGGTGCTGGCCGGGCGGCTCACCGGCGGCACGCTTGGCCAGTTCGTGCTCTACGCCACGCTTGCCGCCACCTCGCTTGGCGCGCTGTCGGAGATCTGGGGCGAGGTGCAACTCGCCGCCGGCGCCGCCGAGCGGTTGACCGAGCTCCTGAAGACGGCCCCCGAAATCGCCCGGCCGAAGACCCCGAGGCCGATGCCGTCGCCGGCCCGGGGCGCGGTCGATTTCGACGACGTGCGCTTCCATTACCCCACCCGCCCGGATCAGCCGGCCCTCGACGGCATGAGTTTTTCCATCGAGCCCGGCCTGACCACCGCCATCGTCGGGCCGTCGGGAGCGGGCAAGACCACCATCTTCAATCTCATCCTGCGGTTCTACGACGTCACCGGCGGGGCCGTTCGCGTTGACGGCATGGACGTGCGCGAGGGCGATCCGGCGGAGCTTCGCACCCGCATCGCCGTGGTGCCGCAGGAGCCGCAGCTGTTCTCCACCTCGATCGCCGACAACATCCGCTTCGCCCGGCCCGATGCGAACGATGCCGATGTCGCCGCCGCCGCCGACGCCGCCCGCGTCGCCGAGTTCGCCGCCCGCCTGCCGCACGGGCTCGCCACGCCGATCGGCGAGCGCGGCGTCACCCTGTCGGGCGGCCAGCGCCAGCGCATCGCGATTGCGCGCGCGCTGCTCAGGAACGCGCCGATCCTGCTGCTCGACGAAGCGACGAGCGCGCTCGATGCGGACAGCGAGACGCAGGTGCAGGCGGCGCTGGAGCGGCTGATGGCGGGGCGCACCACGCTGGTCATCGCGCACCGCCTCGCCACAGTCCGTAACGCCGACCGCATCCTCGTGCTCGACAACGGCCGCATCGTCGCCGCCGGGTCGCATGAAGAGCTGATGCGCCGCGACGGCCTCTACCAGCGCCTGGCGCGGCTGCAGTTCCAGGCGGCCTGACGGCTCAGCGCTCCGTCAGCTTGAGCTCGATGCGCCGGTTGCGCGTCTTGGTTTCCTCGCTGTCGCCGGCCTCGATGGGCTGAAACTCGCCGAACCCGGCCGCGACGAGGTGTTCCGGCGAAACGCCGCGGGCGATCAGCTCCTTCACCACGGCGATGGCCCGCGCCGACGAAAGCTCCCAGTTGGACTGAAACTGCGGCGTCCGGATCGGATCGGCGTCGGTGTGGCCGTCCACGCGCAGCACCCAGGGGATGTCGGCGGGGATCTCCCGTTCGAGCTGGCGCATGGCGGTGGCGAGCTTGTCGATCTCCTGAAGTCCCAGCGGATTGATGTCGGCGGAGCCCTTCGGAAACAGCACCTCGGACTGGAAAACGAAGCGGTCGCCCACGACGCGGATGTCGGAGCGTTGCGACAGGATCTGCCGCAGGCGCCCGAAGAACTCGGATCGGTAGCGGGCCAGCTCCTGTACGCGCTGCGCCAGCGCCACGTTGAGCCGCTTGCCGAGATCGGCGATCTGCGCCTTCGACTCCCGGTCGCGCGCCTCCGCCGCCGCCAGCACGTCGTTGAGCGCGGCGATCTGGCGGCGCAGCGCCGCGATCTGCTGGTTGAGCAACTCGACGCGGGCGAGGGCTTCCGCCGACAGCTTCTTCTCGGCGTCGAGCTGCCCCTGCAACGCGCCGACCGCGCCTTCGCCTTGTGCGTCCCTGGCGTTCAGGCTGTCCACGAGGTCCTGAAGGCGCTGGTTCTCGGCCCGGATGGCGCCGGCGTCGTCGGTGAGCGCGGCGAGCGTCGTTTCAAGCTCGGTCTTCACCTGCTGCTCAAGCGCCAGCAGCTGGGTGAGTTCGGCGATCTGCGCGCGCAGTTTCGACAGCGCGCTGTCCTGCCCGGTGATCTCGCGGGCGAGCAGGAACTGGGCGATCATGAACACCGACAGCAGGAAGATGATGACCAGCAGAAGCTGCGCCATCGCATCGACGAAACCCGGCCAGTAGTAGGCTTCCTCGGCGCGGCCCCTGCGGCTTAACGCGCGCGGCACCGCCTAGTCTTCCCTGCGCGTGGCGGGGCGGTAGCCGCGCGGCGGCGGCGTCGTCGCCGTGCGCTGGTCCTGCGGCAGGGGCGTGATCATGCGGCGAAGGTCGGCGTTCTGCTCGGCCTGCTCCTCCATCCACCGGCGCACCGCCTTCTGCTCCTCGCGCATCTGCCGCACGAGGGCGTCCACCGCATCGGCAAGGCGCGCCACGGCCTCGGTGTCGGCCTCGGCGGGCATGGCGGATCTGGCCGCCGCCACCTCGTCGAGGGTGCGGCCCATGCGGGTGAGGCCCTGGCGCAGCTCGCGCAGATCCTGCCGCAGCAGCTGCGGCACGGCGGCTGCGGCCGCTGCGGCGGCCGAAGGATCGCCCGCCTCGATGTCGGTGATGCTGGAAAGCCAGTCTTCAAGGTCGGTGTAGAAGCGGTTCTGCGCCTGCGCCGCCTGCAGGTCGAGGAAGCCGAGGATCAGCGATCCGGCGAGGCCGAACAGCGACGAGGAGAACGACGTGCCCATGCCCTGCAACGGCGCTTCGAGGCCGCGCTTCAGTTCCTCGAACACCGATCCCGACTGGGTGGTCACGTCGAGCGCGCGGATCGCGGCGGTCACCGACTGCACGGTTTCAAGCAGCCCCCAGAAGGTGCCGAGCAGGCCGAGGAAGATCAACAGGCCGATGAGATAGCGCGAAATGTCGCGCGATTCATCGAGCCGGGTGGCGATGGAGTCGAGCATCGAGCGCATCGACAGGGGCGACAGCACCGCGCCCTGCCGGTCGCGCAGCAGCGTCGCCATCGGCGCGAGCAGAACCGGCGTGTAGGGCGTGTCGAGGCCCGGCTCCGAGATGCGGAAGCTGTTGACCCAGTTGATCTCCGGGAACAGCCGCCAGACCATCCGGAAAGCGTACAGCACGCCGATGACGAGCACGCCGATGATGGCGCCGTTGAGGCCGGGGTTGTGCAGGAACGCCTCGCGGATGGTGGGCGACAGCACCGCGACAAGGATCGCCGCCAGCAGGATGAACACCACCATCCGCACGAGGTACACGCGCGGCAGGTCCAAGACGGCGTAAGCGCCCCCGCGGGCCATGGCGAATCCCCGAACCGTTGCGATGCGCAAGGATGACCTAAACCGCCGATCGTGTCACGGCGAAGGCCGTCCGGGCCTCGCACTCAGGCGGCGGCTTCGGCGGCGTCCCGGCGGGCGGCGACAAGCTCGGCGCGGATCTGCGGGAACAGGTCGCCGTTGGCGGCGAGCACATCGCCAGTCTTCATGGGGTCGGCCTCGCCGCCGTCGCAGTCGCCGACGAGCCCGCCCGCCTCGCGCACGATGACGATCCCGGCGCACAGATCCCAGGGCGAAAGCCCGCGCTCCCAGTAGCCGTCGATGCGCCCGGCGGCGACCCAGGCGAGATCGAGCGAGGCGGCGCCGAAGCGGCGGATGCCGGCCGCCTTCATCTGCAGCCGGGTCAGTTCGGCCCGGAACCGGGCGTGGTCGCCGCGCGCAAGGTGCGGTATGCCGCACGCCAGGACGCTGTCGGAGAGGGACTTGCGCGCCGCCACCCGGAGCCGGCGGTCGTTCAGGAACGCGCCGCGGCCCTTCTCGGCGACGAACAGCTCGTCGGAAATCGGGTTGTAGATGACCCCGGCGACAGCCTCTCCGGCGCGTTCGAGACCGATCGACACGGCGAAGTGCGGAATGCCGTGGATGAAGTTGGTGGTGCCGTCGATGGGGTCGATCACCCAGCGGTGCTGGCCGTCGGTTCCCGCCACCTCGCCGCCTTCCTCCATCAGGAAGCCGTAGGTGGGACGCGCCCTCGCGAGCTCGTCGCGCACCACCTGCTCGGCGCGGCGGTCGGCCCGGGTGACGAAGTTGGCCGGACCTTTAAGCGACACCTGCAGCGTCTCCACCTCGCCGAAATCGCGGCGCACCGCGCGCGCGCCCTTGCGGGCGGCGTTGATCATCACGGTGAGGAGCGGAGAGGGCGCCATGGCGGGCCGGGTATAGGCCGCACGCCGGAGCGAGGCAAGCGTGAGCCGCCCGGATTGTCGGTAGCACACGATATGACCGGTTTAAGTAGCACACGATCTGTCCGGTAGGCTGGCCCTTTTTTGGGGGTTCAGCATGAGCCGGACGGAAGCCCGAAGGGTTGTGCGAATGATGAAGTTCATGAGCGTTTTTGGCCGCTACGAGGCCTCGGAGCTCAGTCAGATGGAGGCGGCGGAGTTGCTGGGCATGAGCGAGCGGACGTTCCGGCGCTGGTCGGTTCGCTTCGAGGAGGAAGGCGAGGCCGGGCTGTTCGACCGGCGCGTTGGCAAGAGCTCCGGCAAGCGGGTTCCGGCTGACCGGTGCGAGGAGGTGGAGACGCTGTACCGTAACCGCTATCAGGGCTTCACGGCCAAGCACTTCCATGAGCATCTGGTGAAGGATCACCGGTTCAACTGGGGCTACACGTGGACCAAGGCCTTCCTGCAGTCGCGCGGTTTGCTGGCCCGGGCGCCGCGCCGTGGCGCGCACCGCCGCAAGCGCGAGCGGCGGCCGCTTGCCGGCATGATGCTGCACCAGGACGGCTCGCGTCACGCCTGGCTCGAAGGGCTGCCGGCGCTCGACCTGATCGTCACCATGGACGACGCGACATCGGCGGTGTTCTCGGCCTTTCTGACCGAAGAGGAAGGCACCGCCTCGACCTTCCGGGGGCTTTCGGAAACCTTCGGCCAGCACGGCCTGCCGCTCAGCCTTTATACCGACCGGGGCTCGCACTACTTCCACACGCCGGAAGCGGGTGCTGAGGCCAGCCGGACCCGGCTCACCCAGGTGGGCCGGGCGCTCGAGCGCCTGGGGATCGAGCATATCGCCGCCTATTCGCCCCAGGCGCGGGGCCGCTCGGAACGGCTGTTCCAGACCCTCCAGGACCGGCTGCCGAAGGAGTTCAG
>DAIODI010000177.1:0-5931 GCA_036746875.1 Aestuariivirgaceae bacterium
GAGCGCTTGAATGGCATTCAAGAGGTCGGCGGTTCGATTCCGCCTGGCTCCACCAACCGCCCGGATATGACCGCTTCCGGCTGACCAGAACCGCCCGCCATCGCGCCGCGTACAAGATGCGGAAGGCGGTACGGAGGCGATTGATGCGCACGGTCCTGATGCTTGCGATCCTGACGCTGTCGGTCGGGTTCGGTTCGCCGGGCTTCACGCAAACCGCGCCAGCGCCTCAGGTCCAGGCGAGCGAGGCCGATCGGGCGCAGTTCCGCCGCGCCATCGATGGCCAGATCGCCGCCTTGCGCGCCGGCGACGCCGCGCGGGCGTTTTCCTTCGCCTCGCCGGGAATCCAGGCCAGGTTCGGCAATCCGGCCACGTTCCTGTCGATGGTTGAGGGCGGATACGCCGCCCTGATCGATCCGCAAAGCGTCGCCTTCGGTGCCGTCACCGACACCCTGGGCTATCCAACGCAGATCGCCACGGTCGTCGACCGTCAGGGCCGGGCCTGGACGGCGTTGTATGCCTTCGAGCGCCAGCTGGACGGGAGCTGGCGCATTTCCGGCTGCGTCCTGAAGCGGCTCGACGAGGTGTCTTCGAGAATCGTCCCGCCAAGCGGCCGGCGCCTGGCGGAAAAGATGCTCTGAAACCAGAATGACAGGGCGGCCTGCCCGGTTCAGCCAGGCCGGGCGCCGCTCCAGGAGTCGGGTGAAAACCCCGCCGGCTCTTCTCGCGCCGGGCGCACGTCTGCGCTACCATCGGGCGCAGACGGGGTCGGGACATGCGAACGCGGATCCAGCGCAACATCCTCACGGGGCTGCTGACGGTCGTTCCGCTCGCCGTCACCTGGTTCGTGTTCGATTTCATCCTGTCGCTGCTCGCCCGCTTCGGCGCGCCGGTGGCGCAGTGGCTGGCGCGCCTGTTCGACACCGCCGAGGGCGCGTGGGCGGCATGGCTGCTCGACCCGTGGTTCCAGTGGACGCTGGCGATTCTGTTCACCGTTTCCGGCCTGTGGCTGCTTGGGCTGTTCACCACCTTCGTCATCGGCCAGCGCGTGGTGGCGCTGATCGACCGCACGCTGGAGCGGATGCCGGTGGTTAAGCAGGTCTACGGCGGCACGCGGCGGCTGATCGACGCGCTGCAGGTGAAGCCGGACCAGGCGAGCCAGCGGGTGGTGCTGATCGACTTCCCGCTCGAAGGCGCCAAGGTGCTGGGTCTTCTCACGAGGACGATGCGCGACAAGGCGACCGGCGAGGAGCTTCATCATGCCCGGCGGCGCGGTGGGGCCGGAGGAGCTCGCCTTCTCCGGCGACGGCGACGGCGCCCGGCCGCCCCCGCCCGCCTGAACGGCGCCGGATGGCCGCTTTCGGCAAGACGCCGTCGCAGGCTTGTGCAAACCTGTGGGCTGCGATTGATTCCCGGGAATGGGAGGGGAAAACACATGACACGCAAACTCGCGGCCGAGTTCTTCGGCACGTTCTGGCTCGTCCTCGGCGGCTGCGGCGCGGCCGTGCTGGCGGCGGGCTTCCCGGAGGTGGGCATCGGCTTTGTCGGCGTCGCCTTCGCGTTCGGCCTCACGGTGCTGACGATGGCCTACGCCGTCGGCCACATCTCGGGCTGCCACTTCAACCCGGCGGTGTCGCTGGGGCTGGCGGTGGGCGGGCGCTTCCCGTGGAGCGATCTCCCGGCCTACTGGGGCGCGCAGGTTGCGGGCGCGATCGTGGCGGCGGCGATCCTCTTCGTCGTCGCCTCCGGCCAGCCCGACTTCTCGCTCGCCAACGGCTTCGCGGCCAACGGCTACGGCGCCAACTCGCCCGGCGGATACTCGCTGTGGGCGGGCTTCACGGTTGAGGTGGTGATGACGGCGATGTTCCTCATCGTCATCCTCGGCGTCACCCGGCGCGGCGCCACGCCGGGCTTTGCGCCCATCGCCATCGGCCTGATGCTGACGCTGATCCACCTGATCTCGATCCCGGTCACCAACACCTCCGTCAACCCGGCGCGCTCCACCGGCCAGGCCCTGTTCGTGGGCGACTGGGCGCTGGCGCAACTGTGGCTGTTCTGGCTCGCCCCGCTGATCGGCGCGGCGATTGGCGCGCTGATCTACAAGGCGCTGCTCGAGGACGACTACACCTGAACGGGCCGCCCGGCGGAGCGCCCGCCGTGACGGTGACCGTGACGCAGCTTCGCAGCGGCGACGACCTTGCCGCTGCAAGCGGGACTTGGTGCGCGTTGGAAGGAGAACCGGCCGGGGGGAGGTGGGGTGAACGTTACGCGCCGCCCAGCAGCTTGGCGACGAGCCTGTCGATCCTCTCCGCGATCCCGGCCTCGGTGAGGGCGTCGCGGATCATCTTGCGAGCACGCTGGAATTTTACGTTTTCCGGCATCGGCACCTGAGCGGCAAGGCGCTCCGCCGCTTCGGCCGCCGCCGCGAGGTCGCGGTGCAGGGCGCTCTTCTTGTCATAGACCGGGATGGGCAAGGTGAAGGCCACCTTGTCGAAGTCGCGGGCCCCCCACTGGCCGCGCGACTGAAGGCCCTCGGTCCGCCTGCGCGCCGTCTCCGAGTTCAGGATCGCCGCCAGATAGTGGGCTTCCCTGGGATTGCTGACCGCTGTCCAGTAGAGCTTGTGGTCGACCACCGCGCTGGCTTCCCGGACGAGACATGCGGCCGGCTGGATTCCGGCCTTGGCGTAAACGATCCGAAGTTCGGGGATCGGAAACTGCGACCCGAGCTTGCCGTAGTAGTCGTATTGCTCAATCAGCGAGATGTCAGACGCCTTACTACTGTTCCAGACTCGCTCGGCCGCTTTCATCCACGACGTCAGGCCCGAATATCCTCGATTGGCTGAAGCTTGCGCGTCGAGCACCACGCCCTGTTCCGTCACCGGAATGACGCCCTCGAAGCGGCGGAACACCCGGTACGGCAGAATGCTTTCCCCAAGCAGCACCGGCCGCAGAAACTCGGCCTCGACGCGACCCTCGATCCCGGGCAGCGTCTTCCACGGCGTCTTCTCCTGAGTGTTGCGGCGGCTGACGATGAACGGGGACGCCGTGTCTGCGCCAAGCCTGCCGCCGGTCGGGCCGCGTTCCACCAGACACAGCATGCGCGGCACGAGCGTCGCCCCCTGCCGGAAGGCTGAACGGTAAGGCGATCCCGTGGCAAAGTTCGCTTCGTCGGGCCGGGGCGCGTTCTCGCGCACCTGCAACTGCGCGTCGGCCAGATCTTCCGGCGCGTCCCGGTACGGCAGGACACCCGCGTAGGCTCTCACCGTTTCGGGCACCGGCTTCGCGGTGGCCCGCCTGCGCGCAAACAGCACGCAGGACGGCACGGGAAAGAGCGGCTGCACGCCGTCGTCCATCGTCCAGGCGTCATCGAAGGCGAGCCGGGCGACATCGAACGAGCCGCGTCGCAGGGCCGCATACTGCCCGCGTGTGAGCGCCGCCAGCGGCAGCACGAAGGCGATCCTGCCGCCCGCCCGCAGGTAGTACCCGGCGGCCAGCACGAGGAAGAGGGCGCAGATATCGTTCTGCGTGGCGAGCTTACCGCCGACATAGACGCGCTCGCGGTTGGCGAGCTCCCTGAACTTCTTCTGAAGGTCAGCGCTCATGTGACGGAACGCCACCCACGGCGGGTTGCCCACCACCACGTTCGCCCATCCGCCTGCCGCCGACAGCGCCAGCGGGCGCGACAGGTTGCGCGCAACATAGGCCCACACCGTGTCGCGCCCTTCCCGCCGCAGCCGGTCGAACACGACATAGGTCTTGCCCATGTCCTTGATCGCGAACTCCTCCTCCTGATTGATCTCGCGCTTGTAGCGTTCCCGCACCACCTGCGTCAGCGCCGCTTCCACCTGCTCGCGCGTCCAGTCCTCCAGCGAGCCCTGGCGCATCTTCTCGATGGCCTTGTCGAACAGGCCGGGATCGCGGCAAAACGTATCCGGGAAGTCGAGTTGCTCGCGGCCGTTCCCGTGTTCGCCGCTGGTTCCGTGCCCGGCGGGCGAGGGCGGCACCTTGATGGTGAGCTCCTTGCCGCCCATCCACTGCGAGATCGAAAGCTGCATGGCGTCGCCGAGATAAACCGGGATCGACAACCCCCCCGCGCGCTCCTTGAGCGCCGGCGCCAGCGCCAGAAGGTAGGTGATGCGGGCGATGATGACGGCCACCGGATGGATGTCCATGCCGGCGACGTGTTCGGTCACCTCCGATGCGATACGACTCTCCTGCATGCCGGCGTCCTTCGCCTCGGCGATGAAGGCTCTGACCGCATGGAACAGGAACGTGCCCGAGCCACAGGCCGGATCGAGAACGCGCTGTTCGGTTGGCCGGTCTACCGCCTGACGGACGATCTTCGCCGCGAGCCAGTCCGGCGTGTAGTACTCGCCGAGGCCGTGCCGCTCGTCGCGGTCGATGAGCGACTCGTAGAGAACCTTGAGCACGTCCGACTGCACTTCCCGCAACCGGAAGCGCCGCACATGCGCCATGACCCGGCGCACGAGGTCTTCGCCCTCGGCCGTCGCCACGACCCAATCGAAGAAATCGCTTTCGACCGCGCCGAGAACACCAAGGCGCTGGAGACTTTCGCCCGACAGCACACGCCTGGGATCGTCCTCGTTGACGTCCAGCACCGCAAGCGCGATGGCCTTCGCCACGACCACGAGGTAGGTGTGCTGGAGCCAGAGATCGTCGTTCTCGATTTCCTTGCCGTAGACGAGCTTGAGCAGCGACGCCCATAGCTGCCGTTTCAGGGCGCTTGCGGGTTCCTCCTTCTGCCGCCGCCACAAGTCGCGCAAGCCGTCGCTGGCGCGGCGATAGGCGACTGATACTTGACCCAGTTCAGCCCTGATGTTGATGACATCCGGGTGCAGCGACGCCTTCAGCGCCAGCGCGCCGTCGAGCCACGCAAGAAACTCGTCAGGCTTCTCGGGGTCTAGCGTCGTGTCCTTGATCTTTACGAGCCCGCCGCCGGAAAGCTCGAAGACCGTCCACCGCAACCCATCGGACGCGATCCCGACGAAGCGCTCCTTCTCGGCGGCCTCGCGGTCCTTGAGGTAGTCGGGCATACGCCGCTCGACGTCGGCCCATTCCCTTGCGAGGTTGGACTTCGCCTCGAAGATGGTGCGGCCGATCAGGGCGTCGAGACGGCCGCGCACCTCAGGAATGCGGCGCTCGAACTCAAGGTTCTCGCGTTGCGCCTGAAACTCCTCGACGAGCAATTCGCGAAAACCCGCCTTGACCTCATCGTGGCCAGGTTGGTTCGCGAGATGGCGGAGAATATCGACAGTTCGGCTCGAATCTCTTGCGGGGCCCATGCCGCAGATTTAAGGGAAAGTACGGCACAGTGGAAAGCCTTCGATTGTCAGGCGTCGATGGCTCGGCTTCCGACCCGGTCTTTTGGGCGGCGCGCAGTAACCACCCTCAGTTGTCCAGAAAACTCCGCAGCTTGCGCGACCGGCTCGGGTGCTTCAGCTTCCTGAGCGCCTTCGCCTCGATCTGGCGGATGCGCTCGCGCGTCACCGAGAACTGCTGGCCCACTTCCTCCAGCGTGTGGTCGGTGTTCATGCCGATGCCGAAGCGCATGCGCAGCACGCGCTCCTCGCGCGGGGTGAGGGAGGCGAGCACGCGCGTCGTCGTCTCGCGCAGGTTCGCCTGGATCGCCGCGTCGATGGGCAGGATGGCGTTCTTGTCCTCGATGAAGTCGCCGAGGTGCGAATCCTCCTCGTCGCCCACCGGCGTTTCGAGCGAGATCGGCTCCTTGGCGATCTTCATCACCTTGCGAACCTTCTCCAGCGGCATCGAGAGCTTCTCGGCCAGCTCCTCCGGCGTCGGCTCGCGGCCGATCTCGTGCATCATCTGGCGCGAGGTGCGCACGATCTTGTTGATCGTCTCGATCATGTGCACCGGAATGCGGATGGTGCGCGCCTGGTCGGCGATCGAGCGGGT
>DAIODI010000178.1:0-5912 GCA_036746875.1 Aestuariivirgaceae bacterium
CCGAGCACCACCGGACCGTTGAGCGGCAAGTCGCCGCGCCACGACTCCGGCAGCGCGTTCGGCAGCGCGAACAACGCGCCGATCAGCACCACGACGAGGATGGCGGCGGCCTTGACGGCCGAGAACTTCAGCATCGCCCGGACCCTCGCTGCGGCGCGCTTGGCGGTGGAACCGTCACTTGGCCGATTCGTCCTTCACCGGCTCGCCCTTGGCGCGCACGTCCGAGACCGCGCCCTTCAGAACGCGGATGCGCACGTTGTCGGCGATATCCACCTGGAGCTCGTTGTCGTCCATCACCTTGTGGACCTTGCCGATGATGCCGCCGCCGGTGACCACGGTGTCGCCGCGGCGGATGTTCTTCAGCATCTCCTGATGGTCGCGCATGCGCCGCTGCTGCGGCCGGATCAGGAAGAACCAGAACACGCCCATGATCATCACCAGCGGCAGCAGCATGGCGAACAGGTCGCCGGCGGGCGACGGTGCGGCTGCGGCCTGGGCGTAGGCGGGAGAAACGAACATCGGCCACTCCTGAAGTGAGGGCGCGGCCCCCGGCGGGCCGGCGACGGCGGCGGGCACGCTGGCGAACACGCAAGCGCACATTGAATTCGGCCGGACTATACCGGCGGCGGCTCCATTTGCAACCGTGCCCGCCCTTGCGGCGCGATGCCTTGCAGATTATGGCTCCACGCCATGAACCGCTCACCGCCCGGGCCGTTTGCGGCCGCCGACGACGCTCTGGCCGACCGGCTGGAGCGCATCGCCGCAGCGCTGGAGCGGTTGGCCCCGCGTCCACCCGCCCTGCCCGACCTTTCCGCCGCGGATGCGTTCGTCTGGCACGGCGAGAGCGGCGCGTTGCAGCCGGTGGCGAAGGTCAACCGGGTGGACCTCGATCTCCTCCGTGGCATCGACCAGGTGCGCGACCTGCTGCTCGACAACACCCGCCGGTTCGCGGAAGGGCTGCCCGCCAACAACGCGCTGCTGTGGGGCGCGCGCGGCATGGGCAAGAGCTCCCTGGTGAAGGCGGTTCACGCAACTGTGACCGCCCGGGGCGGGCCGCTGAAGCTCGTCGAGATCCATCGCGAGGACATCGAGACGCTGCCCCGCCTCATGGCGCTGGTGCGCGCCAACCCCTCGCGGCGCTTCATCGTGTTCTGCGACGATCTTTCCTTCGACGCCGGCGACACCTCCTACAAGTCGCTCAAGGCGGCGCTTGAAGGCGGCATCGAGGGCCGGCCGGACAACATGGTGTTCTACGCCACCTCGAACCGCCGCCACCTGCTGGCGCGCGACATGATCGAGAACGAAAGCGCGACCGCCATCACCCCCTCGGAAGCCGTGCAGGAAAAGGTGTCACTGTCCGACCGCTTCGGCCTGTGGCTCGGGTTCCACCACTGCAGCCAGGACGACTACCTCGCCATGGTCGAGGGCTATGCGCGCCGCCTCGGCCTCGACATCGCCGCCGGCGAGCTTGGCGCCCGCGCCATCGAATGGCAGGCGACGCGCGGCTCCCGTTCGGGCCGCGTCGCCTGGCAGTTCGTGCAGGACCTCGCCGGGCGGCTGGGGATGAGGAACGGCGGCGGTGCTACTCCGGCGCCACAACCGTGATCTTGATGCTCGAGTACCAATCCGCCAGGTTGCGGATATCCTCGTCCGACAGGCCTTGCGCGACGATCGACATCTGCGGGTGCTTGCGCTCGCCCGAGCGGAACGCCTTGAGCTGGCGGTCGAGATAGATCACGCTTTCGCCTGCGATATTCGGCGCTTCCGGCATTCGGGCGACGCCGTCGATGCCGTGGCAGGCGGCGCACATCTGCGCCTTCTTGCGCCCGGCTGCGGGGTCCGCCAGCGCGCTTGTCCCCGTTGCGGCGGCCGCCACGATCCCCGCCAGCAATCCGACCCAAGGCTTCATCTCGACCCCATCGTTGCCGGTGTGATCGACGCCCCGCCGCTTCACGGCGGCGAGGCGTCACCTTATCGTTGCCGTCGGGCGGTCAGTCGCCGTAGGAGATGCGGTAGATCGCGCCGGCGAGGTCGTCGGAGACCAGGATGGACCCGTCCGACAGCTGCGCCACGTCCACCGGGCGGCCGATGTACTCGCCGCTCTCGTTAAGCCAGCCTTCGGCGAACGGCTTGGTTTCGCCTACCGAGCCATCCTCGTTGACGGCGGTGAACATCACCCGCGCGCCGACCGGGGTCGTACGGTTCCACGAGCCGTGCTGGGCCGAGAAGATGCCGCCCTGGTACTTCTGCGGGAACTGCTTGCCCGTGTAGAACGTCATGCCGAGGTCGGCGGCGTGCGCCACCATCTCGACGGCCGGAAACACCGCGTCAGCCGGCGGATCGGCGTCCTTTAACTCCACCGTTCGCACGTTGCCGCCCCCGTAGTACGGGAAGCCGAAATGCTGGCCGGCGGCGGTCGAGCGGTTCAGCTCTCCCGGCGGAATATCGTCGCCCATGCCGTCCACCTGGTTGTCGGTGAACCACAGCTCGCCGTTCTTCGGGTTGAAGTCCATGCCGACCGAGTTGCGCACGCCGCGAGCGAACACTTCGCGGTCCGTGCCTTCGCGCGACATGCGGATGATGCCGCCGATGCCGGTCTCGTTGTAGAGTTCCATCTTCTCCGGCGGGAAGACGTTGAACGGCTGACCAAGCGAGATGTACAGCTTGTTGTCGGGCCCGATGCGGCAGACGCGGGCGGTGTGGTTGTAGGATTCCTCGTCCGGCGGAATGAGCTTGCCCTGGTCCACCACCTTGAACGCGGCGACGTCCGGACCCTCGTAGAAGAACTCCGCGGCCGGGAACAGCAGCACACGGTTCTGCTCGGCGACGAACAGGAAGCCGTCCTTCGAGAAGCACACCCCGTTCGGGATGGTGAACTGGATCGACGGCGCGAACTCCTTCACCTCGTCGGCGACGCGATCCTTGTTGCGGTCGGTCACGGCCCACACGTTCTGCTTGCGGGTGCCGACGAAGGCGACGACGCCCTGCGGACCCACCGCGATGTGGCGGGCGTCCGGCACGATGGCGTAAAGGCTGATCTTGAAGCCTTCCGGCAGCTTGATCTTTTCGAGATTCTTCTTGATCTGGTCGGCGAACGCGCCGGTCTGCTCGATGGTCTTCATGTCCATCGAGGTGCCGGTGCCCTTGAACTGGCCGAGTTTCTCCAGATTGTCCGTGGATTGCGACACGGCCGGGGATGCGAAGGCGACGAGCGCGGCAAGCGCCGTGGTGGCGAGCAAACCTCTCATGGAAACGAGCTCCCTTGCATGTTCTCTGGTCTCGCCCGCTCTACGTGGAGAGTTCCGGGCATCGCGAACTTTACGAAGATTTCAGGTTTTGGTTCTCAGCGCCAGACTTCACGATTTCGTGATCGGCGGGGCGCGTCCTCCCTCCCCCACACACGCCGCGATGGCGGCGATCGCAACCGCCGCCCGGGCCGACCTGCCCTAACGTTAAGGTGAAACGATTGCGATTGTCCCTTAGGGTGTTCCAATCCCCTGACGCCCGAGGAGCCCACCCGCATGACCACCCGCCGCGATTTCATCCAGTCCGTGCCTGCGCTCGGAACCGCCTTTGCGCTGGGCTCGCTGCCGCTTGCCGAGGCCGCCGCGGCCGCCACCGCGCCGCAACCGCTGGAGGGGCACTTTCACCCCAAGGGCAAGGCGCCCTCGATACACACGATCGAGGCCCTCAAGCGTTCCTCCGCCAATCTTCCCTTTGCCGATGCGCGCGATTTCGAGGAGTTGAAGAAGGGCTTCATCGCGCCGATGCCGGATCTCAAGATCAAGGCAGACGCGGGCCATGACGCGGTGGACATGCAACGCTTCCAATTCCTCAACGAAGACAGGGAATTCGACAGCATCCACCCGTCGATGCTCCGGATCGCCCGGTTGAACAACAACTATGGGCTTTATGAAGTGATCCCCGGCATCTACCAGGTGCGCGGCGTCGATCTCTCCGACATCACCTTCGTGCGCGGCAAGACCGGCTGGATCGTGTTCGATCCGCTGGTGACGGCGGAAGCCGTGCGCGCCGCGACGAAACTGTTCCAGGAGAAGGTCGGCGAGGGTCGGCCGATCACGGCGGTCATCTATTCCCATACCCACGGCGACCACTGGGGAGGCGTGCGCGGCCTCGACCTGAAGGACGAGGACGTGACCTCCGGCAAGGTGCAGGTCATCGCGCCCGTCGACTTCATGGACTTCACCGTCGCCGAGAACGTGTTCGCCGGCAACGCCATGAACCGGCGGCTGTTCTACCAGTACGGCATGCTGCTGCCGGTGGCGCCGCACGGCTTCGTCACGCAAGGGCTGGGGCACAAGATCTCCGCCGGGCAGACCGGCCTCATCGCGCCGACGCGCCTCGTCTCCGAACCCATCGAGGAATTCGAAGTCGATGGCGTCAGGATGATCTTCCAGAACACGCCGAACACCGAAGCGCCGCGCGAGATGAACACCTACTTCCCCGACATGAAGGCCCTGTGGATGGCCGAGAACGTCACGGCCACGCTGCACAACATCTACACGCTGCGCGGCGCGCAGGTGCGCGATGCGCTGCGCTGGTCGAAGTACATCAACGAGGCGCTGCATCGCTTCGGCAAGGAGGCCGAGGTGATGTTCGCCTCCCACCACTGGCCGCGCTGGGGCAATGCGCGCATCCAGGAGATCCTGCGCGACCAGCGCGACCTCTATGCGCATATGAACAACCAGGTGCTGCACTTCGCCAACCAGGGCGTCACCATCAACCAGATCCACAACGTCTACCGCCTGCCGGAGTCCATCCTGCAGAAGTGGCATTGCCGCGGCTATCATGGTTCGCCGGAGCACAACTCGCGCGGTGTCGTCCAGCGCTTCCTGGGCTTCTGGGACTGCAACCCGGCGACGCTCGTGCCGCTGTCGCCGGAGGACTCGGCGCCGCTCTATGTGGAGATGATGGGCGGTTCGGCGAAGATCATCGCTCGCGGGCAGGAGCTGTTCAACGAGGGCAAATACCTGCTGGCGATGGAAATCGTCAACAAGCTGGTGCAGGCCGAGCCGCAGAACGAGGCCGCGAAGGACCTGCTCGCCGACATCTTCGAGCAGCTGGGCTACCAGCAGGAGAACCCGGGGATTCGCAACAGCTACCTCTCGGGCGCCTACGAACTGCGCTCCGGCATCCCGCAGGGCGAGACGGCGAGCTCCAGCAGCCCCGACGTCATCAGGGCCATGTCGACCGAGCTGTTCCTCAACTTCCTCGGCATCAAGATGGACAGCCGCAAGGCGGAGGGATTGAGCTTCGCCATCAACCTCGTCACCCCGGACAACGGCGAGAAATTCCTGATCGAGCTGGAAAACGCCACGCTCACCAACATTCAGGGTTTCCAGGCGGAGAAACCGGACCTCACGCTTACCGTCAACCGCTCCGACCTCGAACTCACGATGATGGGCGCAAAGACGCTGGACGAGCAGCTGAAGGACGGAACCGCAAGGGCGGAGGGCGACGTGAGCATCCTCGGCAAGCTGGCGGCGGCCATGGTGGAGTTCGATCCGCGCTTCGAGATCATGCCGGGAACCAAGGCGCGGACGGCGCAGGGTGCGGCCGACCCCTACGAAGCGGAGATCGGCGCGGCGATACCGGAATAGGCGGTCGCCGCTACGCCAGCGCCTTCTCGTTCGCCGTCCAGTCGGCCGGAGTGCGCCCCAGCGGAACCATCACCCACTGGCGGAAGGCGGGTCGTTCCTTGAGGCTTTCGATCCAGCGGTCGAGGTTTGCGAGCTTCGGACGCTGGATGTCGAAGTTCTGGTAGCGCCAGTAGATGCAGCCCAGCGGCACATCGCCGGTGGAGAAGCGCCGCCCGGCGACGAACGCCTTGCGGCCCAGCGCCGTGTCGGCGAGACTGAACGCCTCGCCCGCCGCCGTGGCGAGCTCACCGA
>DAIODI010000179.1:0-5905 GCA_036746875.1 Aestuariivirgaceae bacterium
GCGGTGGGCTATCAGCCCACCCTCGCCACCGACATGGGCGCGCTGCAGGAGCGCAGCACCACCACCAACAAGGGCTCGATCACCTCGGTGCAGGCGATCTACGTGCCGGCCGACGACCTGACCGACCCGGCGCCCGCCACCTCGTTCGCCCACCTCGACGCCACCACCGTTCTGTCGCGCGGCATCGCCGAGAAGGGCATCTATCCGGCGGTGGACCCGCTCGATTCGACCTCGCGCATGCTCGACGCGCGCATCATCGGCGACGAGCACTACACTGTCGCGCGGCGCGTGCAGTCGATCCTCCAGCGCTACAAGTCGCTGCAGGACATCATCGCCATTCTCGGCATGGACGAGCTTTCCGAGGAGGACAGGCTGACCGTGGCGCGCGCCCGCAAGATCGAGCGCTTCCTGTCGCAGCCGTTCTTCGTCGCCGAAGTGTTCACCGGCTCGCCGGGCAAGCTCGTCTCGCTCGAGGACACCATCAAGGGCTTCAAGGGCTTGTGCGAAGGCAAGTACGATCACCTGCCCGAGGCCGCGTTCTACATGGTGGGTTCGATGGACGAAGCCATCGAGAAGGCCCAGAAGCTCGCCGCCGAGGCGGCCTGACGGTCCGCGCCTGAAAGGATCACGCGATGCCGCTCAAGTTCGATCTGGTCGCGCCGGAGCGGCTTCTGTTCTCCGGCGACGTGCAGCAGGTCGTGGCGCCTGGAACCGACGGCGAGTTCACCGTGCTCGCCGACCACGCGCCGCTCGTCTCCACGATGAAGCCGGGCGTTGTCACCGTCACCGGAACCGACGGCAGGACGGAGCGCATTTTCGTGCGCGGCGGCTTCGCCGAGGTGAACGCCCACGGGCTCACCATTCTTGCGGTGGAGGCGTTGCCGGTGGCCGAGGTTTCGGCCGAGAAAATCGCGCGGGACATCCGCGAAGCCGAGGAAGACCTCGCCGATGCGAAGGACGACGCACACCGCCAGCGCGCCCAGGAAACTGTCGGCCACCTCAAGGAATTGCAGGCGGCGCTGCGCTGACGCGCCGTTCGCAGCTCACCGGTCCTGAAGCAAGACCCGGCCTTCAAGCCGGGTCGTTGTTTTGGGGGCTGGCGTGGCCTTCAGTGGCCTCAGTCCGCAAGATGGCGGAACGCCGCCACCACCTCACGGTAGACCTCGCGCTTGAACGGCACGATGATCGTCTCAAGCTCGTCCATGGCCGCCCAGCGCCAGGCGTCAAACTCGGCCTTGTGGCCGCCGGGCGCTGCGATGTCGATTTCGCTCTCCGCGCCCTCGAAGCGGGCGGCGAACCATTTCTGCCGCTGGCCGCGCCAGCGCCCGCCCCAGGCGACGCCGATGAGGTGGGCGGGGAGGTCATAGTAGAGCCAGCCGGGCGCTTGCGCGATCAGCGAGGCCGAGCGCACGCACGTTTCCTCGTAAAGCTCGCGCAAGGCGGCGTTCGCGGGAGCCTCGTTGTCGTCGATCCCGCCTTGCGGCATCTGCCACCAGTTGCCCGAGCCTTCATCGTTGCCGGTGTCGATACGGTGGCCCACCCACACACGGCCTTGCGGGTTGAGAAGCATGACGCCCACGCACGGGCGATAATCCTCGTCGCGAAAAGCGGTCACGTCGATTCCTGTCGGGGATGGCGTCCGGAGGATGTCAGCTATAGCTGCGCGCCAGGGCGTTGGCCAGTACGGGGCGGCGGCGTCAGCCCGAGCGCGGGCGGAAAGCGGCTGTCACCGGCACCAGCACAATGCCGCGCTCGCGCGCCTGCCTGATCCAGGCGGTGACCGCCTCGATGGTGGGCGCAAGGCCGGTTCCGGTGGCGATGGCGATGCCGTCGGCGCGCGCCGCCGCCTCAAGCTCAGCGAGCGCGCGGGCGATGGCCTGCGGGTCGGGATCGGCGGCGATGACGGTTGTGGCGCTGCGCAGCGGCAGCCCGGCGGCGCTCGCCACCTCGGCGATGGGCGTTCGCGACGCCAGTCCCTCATCGACGAAGACGAGGCCCCGGCGCGCCATCTCCTCCATGATTGGCGACACCGCGTCCCGATTGCCGGCGAGCCGCGCGCCCATGTAGTTGACCACACCCGCATAGCCGGCGAAGCGGCCCATCAGCCAGGCGAGATTGTCGAGATTTTCCTGCGGTGTGGCGCTGGAGAGCAGCGTGCGTGGCCCGGGGTTGAGGCCCGGATAGCCGAACGGCTCCATCGGCACCTGCAGCAGCACCTCGTGCCCTTCGGCGCGTGCGCGGTTGACCATCCTCTGCGCCCCTTCCGCATAGGGCGCGAAGGCCAACGAGATCTCGCCCGGCAGGTCGCGGATGGCCTTCTCGGTCAGGTCGGGGGAGAGGCCCATGCCGCCGAGCACCAGCGCGATCTTGGGCGCAGAACCCGCCAGCACTTCCTTGTGGATGGGCCGCGCATAGACGGTCCACGGCTTGCGGCCGTCCTTGCCGATGCGTGGCAAGGGCCCGTGCGGTCCCGTCTCCATCACGGATTTCACCGGCGCGGCGGCCAGCGAGACGGAAGCCGCGCCGATGAGCGCCGCCTCCTGTTCGGCGAGCGACCCCGGATCGTCGGCGGTTTGCGGAAGCTCGTCAAAGTCGATCGCCGCGATGGCGTCGCCGGGATCGAGCGTAGTGAGGTCGTCGCCGCTGGCGTCAACCGGCGCGTCGGCTTCGGGGGCGTCGTTCGAGCCGGTCGTGATGGGATCGGGCGTCTGCTCGATCGCCACCTGGACGGACTGACCCGTCGGGGTGGGCGGCGGCAGCTGCGCCAGCCAGACGACGCCGCCAAGGGCGGCCACAACAGCCACGGCCGCCGTGGCGTGTAGCGGATCGGGGCGGCGCGCAAGCGCGCGCATCCAAGCGCTGCGACGCTTCAGCGGTCGTCGGAGGTCGTCGGTCATCGGCGCGTCACGGGACAGATCGGAAAGGTCTGCGAATCAGTTGGCCCATGAAACTATAGCGGAAAGGCATACGGTGAGGCTGCGGTTATAGAGCGGCCGACCTGATTCAGTCAGGCCAGGCGACGTTCTAGCGCCCCAGCGTCGTCCAGAGAAACCACAGCGCCGCCAGCGCGACGACCACCGACAGCCCCCGGCCGATGCGGCGTCCCCACACCTCGATCGGGTCATCGGAGGGTGGCGGAAGCCCGGCGTCGGCGCCAAGCAGCTTCTCGCCCTGCTCCTGCATGCGCTTCAGCTTCGGGTCGGAGGACGTCACGACTCGGCCCCGCCGTCGTCGGCGCGGGCTTCGATCGCCGCCATGTCGTCGTCGGACAACCCGAAGTGGTGGCCGATCTCGTGAACGAGAACGTGGGTGACGATGTCGCCCACGGTTTCCTCGTACTCCGCCCAGTAATCGAGAATGGGCCTGCGGTAGAGGATCACCATGTTGGGCGCGGTCAGCGCCTCATTGGCCCCACCTTCGACGAGGTTCACGCCCTGGTAAAGCCCGAGCAGGCCGTACTCGGACTCGATGCCGAGGCTGTCGAGCGCCTCATCGGAAGGAAAGTCCTCGACCAGGATCACCACATCGCCCGACATGGCCCGGAACTCCGCCGGGAGCGCGGCGAACGCCTTCTCTCCCAGAAGGCGCATATCCTCAAGCGATGGCGCATGGGCGTCGGCCCATGGCTGGCCCCGTGGCGGGCTCACGCTGCGCCGGCGACGGGCGGCGCGCGACGGCTCAGTTCGAGCTGACGGCGGGCGGCGCCGCCTGAACCGAGGCGATGGCCGTGCCGACGCCCGCCAGACAGGTGGCGACGATGAGGCCAACGAGAATTCTGCGCAGAAACCGCGCATCTGCCGTGACGGTGGTCATGACCGCTTGCAAACTCCCCAATCCCGGAAATCCGGTAGCTTCCCCCGCTGCCGAATTTACGTCCCAACCCTTGATCGCGCGTTAACGTGTTGAGCAGATTCACGGCTCCGTCGCAAATCAATTCCATCGCCGGATATCGACGAACCGGCCGGCGATCGCCGCCGCCGCCGCCATCGCCGGCGAAACGAGATGCGTGCGCCCCTTGTAGCCCTGGCGGCCCTCGAAGTTGCGGTTCGAGGTCGAGGCGCAGCGCTCGCCCGGCTTCAACTGGTCCGGGTTCATGCCGAGACACATGGAGCACCCCGGTTCGCGCCACTCGAAGCCCGCGGCGAGGAACAGCTTGTCGAGGCCCTCCTGTTCGGCCTGCGCCTTCACCAGCCCCGACGCGGGCACCACCATGGCGGAAACGTGCGCGCTCACCTTGCGCCCGGCGATCACCCGCGCCGCCTCGCGCAAATCCTCGATGCGGCCGTTGGTGCATGAGCCGATGAACACCTTGTCGATGGCGATGTCGGTGATGCGCGTGCCGGGCTTCAGCCCCATGTAATCGAGCGCGCGGCGCTTCGACTGCCGCTTGGTCTCGTCGGCGATCTGGTCGGGATCGGGGACCACACCATCGACCGACACCACGTCCTCCGGGCTCGTGCCCCACGAGACGATGGGCGGCAGCCTGGCCGCGTCGAGCGTGATGATCCGGTCGAAATGCGCGCCCTCGTCGGAGTAGAGCGACTCCCAGTGGCGCACCGCCTTGTCCCACGCCTCGCCCTTCGGGGCGCGCGGGCGGCCCTTCAGGTAGTCGTGGCACTTCTGGTCGGGACGGATGAGGCCGGCGCGCGCGCCGCCCTCGATCGCCATGTTGCACACCGTCATCCTGCCTTCCATGGTGAGGGACTCAATGGCCTCGCCGCAGTACTCGATGACGTGGCCGGTGCCGCCGGCCGTGCCGATCTCGCCGATGATGGCGAGGATGATGTCCTTGGCGGTGGCGCCGGGCGCAAGCTCGCCCTTCACCTCCACCTTCATGTTCTTCGCCTTCGACTGGATCAGCGTCTGGGTGGCGAGCACATGCTCGACCTCCGAGGTGCCGATGCCGTGGGCCAGCGCCCCGAAGGCGCCGTGCGTGGAGGTGTGGCTGTCGCCGCAGACGATGGTGGCGCCGGGCAGCGTGAAGCCCTGTTCGGGACCGATGGCGTGGACGATGCCCTGGCGGCGGTCGCGTTCGGAGAAGTATTCGATGCCGAACTCGGCGGCGTTGCGCGCCAGCGTCTCCACCTGGATGCGGCTTTCCGGCTCGTCGATGCCCTTCGAGCGGTCGGTGGTGGGGACGTTGTGGTCGACGACGGCCAGCGTCTTTTCCGGATGGCGAACCGTGCGCCCGGTCATCCGCAGGCCCTCGAAGGCTTGTGGGCTCGTCACCTCATGGACGAGGTGGCGGTCGATATAGAGGAGACAAGCGCCGTCCTCGCCTTCGTGCACCAGATGGTCGTCCCAGATCTTGTCGTAGAGCGTGCGCGGCTTGGCCATTGTTGCTCGACCCGTAACTGCGATTTTCGGCGGCGTTTTAACCCGGCCGGGGGGGGAAAGGGAAACCCCTTCGGGACGCCGCCCTCAGAGGCCGAATTCGCCGTACGGGATGAACCCCACGGGGTCGCCCTCGGCGATCGAGACCGTGTCCTCCGGCACATCGATCAGGCCGCCCGCCGACGACAGGCCGGAGATCAGGCCGGAGCCGTCGCGGGCGAACTTCTCCACCGCCAGCCCGCGCGGCGTATCGATAAGCGCCGCCCGCCAGAATTCGCGCCGCCCGGTCTTGCGCGACGGCACGGCGAAGGCCGCAGGCACGGCGAACCGCCGCGGCGCCCGCCACGTCTCCCCGCCGAGGATCGCCAGCATGGGCCGGGCGTAGAGCAGGAAGGTCACGAACGCCGCCACGGGATTGCCGGGCAGGCCGAAGAACACCGTATCCCCGATCTGCCCCATGGCCAGCGGGCGGCCGGGCTTCACCGCGATCTGCCAGGCGGTGAGTCGGCCGAGCCCGGCGATGGTGGCGACGATGTGATCGGCCTCGCCCCGGCTCGCCCCGCCGGTCGAG
>DAIODI010000180.1:0-5859 GCA_036746875.1 Aestuariivirgaceae bacterium
TCAGCGGTTCGAAGACGACCCTGTCGCGAACCCGGGTGATCCTAACCTCCGCGCCAGCGAAACAGTAGGCCTTGGGCAGGCGCACAGCCTGGCTTCGCCCGTGGGTAAACAGCTTCGCCGTGTTGGTCATGCAGCACCTCACAGTTGATATCTCCCGTATGGCATCGATCGCTCACGCATCAATCTGTGATGTCCCAAGCGATCGAGGCAGGGACGAACACAGCGCGCGTTCGCATTATGTTCTTGCGTTTCGCCCGGATCTCCCGGTAGCATCCAACGTCCGGGGAGGAGTGACGATGGTCGCGCGCTGCGCCACGGTGGCGTTCCAGGGAGTCGAGGCGGTTCCCGTCGACGTGCAGGTGCAGATCACCTCCGGCGTCGTCGCCTTCACCCTCGTCGGGCTGCCTGACAAGGCGGTGGGCGAAAGCCGCGAGCGGGTGCGCGCCGCGCTCGCCGCCGTGGGGCTGGCGCTGCCCGCCCGGCGCATCACCGTCAACCTCGCCCCGGCGGATCTGCCCAAGGAGGGCAGCCACTTCGATCTCCCCATCGCCATCGCCCTGCTCGCCGCCATGGGCGTGCTGCCGGCGGACTTCGTTTCGCGCTACGCGGTGCTGGGGGAGCTGGCGCTCGACGGCTCCATCGCCCCGGTGGCGGGCGTGCTGCCGGCCGCGGTGGCGGCGAACGCCCAAGGGCTGGGCCTCATCTGCCCGAAGGCCTCGGGGCCGGAAGCGGCCTGGGCCGGCGGCGGGCTCGACATCCTCGCCCCCGAAAGCCTGATCCAGCTCGTCAATCACGTGCGCGGCCACGACACGCTGCCCAAGCCGCTGCCGGCGGTGGCCGCCGCCGACGCCGCGCTGCCCGACCTTCGCGACATCAAGGGCCAGGAAGCCGCCAAGCGGGCGCTGGAGGTGGCCGCCGCCGGGGGCCATCACCTGCTGATGGTGGGGCCGCCGGGGGCCGGCAAGTCCATGCTCGCCCGCCGCCTGCCTTCGCTGCTGCCGCCGATGGAGCCGCGCGAGATGCTGGAGGTGTCGATGATCGCCTCGCTCGCCGGGGAACTGGCGGGCGGGCGGCTGTCGCGGCGGCGTCCGTTCCGCGATCCGCACCACACCGCAAGCCCGGCGGCGCTGGCGGGCGGCGGCCAGAAGGCGAAGCCCGGCGAGATGGCGCTCGCCCACAACGGCGTGCTGTTCCTCGACGAGCTGCCGGAGTTCCAGCCGCGCACGCTGGAAGCGCTGCGCCAGCCGCTGGAGCCCGGCCAGACGGTGACCGCGCGGGCCAACCACCACGTCACCTACCCCGCCCGCTTCCAGCTGGTCGCCGCCATGAACCCGTGCCGGTGCGGCGCGTCCTCCGCCGACGGCGCCGGCTGCCGCCGGGGGCCGCGCTGCGCGTCCGAATACCAGGGCCGCCTCTCCGTCCCGCTGCTCGACCGCATCGACATCCAGATAGAACTTCCCGCCGTGCGCGCGGTGGACCTCATCGCCCCCGCCCCCCGCGAAGGCAGCGCCGAGGTGGCCGCCCGCGTCGCCGCCGCCCGCGCGCTCCAGGGCGAACGCTACGCGGCGATGGGGCAGCCCGGCGTCCGGCTCAACGCCGAAGCCGACGGCGACGTGCTGGAGGCGGTGGCGCGGCCCGACGACGCGGGCCTGAAGCTTATCCGCGACGCCGCCGACGCCATGAACCTCTCCGCCCGCGGGTTCCACCGGGTGCTGAAGGTCGCCCGCACGCTGGCCGACCTCGACGGCTCGGAATCGGTGCGCCGCATCCACGTCGCCGAGGCGCTGTCCTACCGCCAGCGCCTCGCAGCGTTCGCGACCGCCGCCTGAAGCGCCAGCGAGCCGGAACCAGGGTTAGCGCACCGTTGCCGAACCGGGCGATTTTTCCCGCCCGGCGTAAACGACTGTAAGCGCGGGGGATGGCACTCTCCGCGGGTCTCGGGGGAGACATGAACGCCAGGCGCCATGACCAGCCCGAAACCGACCACGGCCCCCCAACCCGAGGACGATTGTGAGCCTCGCCACCGCCCGACCGATCTGCGCGCGGCGCTGCCGGTGGTGTTCACCATCGCCGCCGGCGTGCTCACCTGCGCGCTGGCGGCGCTGGTGGTGCTCTCGGCCTACGCCGGGCCCGGCGGCGAGCCGCCCGGCCTTGTCGCGGCAGCCGGCGTACTGCTGGCGCTCTACGCCTGCGGCGCGATGGCCGCCATCCGGCGCAGCACGCACCGGCGCATGCTGGAGCTTCAGGAGTCCATCGCGGCGCTGAAGCAGGCCCGGCTCAACGCCGAGGCCGCCAACCAGGCGAAGACCCGCTTCCTCGCCACCATGAGCCACGAGATCCGCACGCCGATGAACGGCGTCATTGGCATGACCGGCCTGTTGCTCGACAGCGGGCTGACGCCGGAGCAGCGCAACTACGCGACCGCCGTCGAAGCCTCGGGGCGTGCCCTGCTGTCGATCATCGACGAGATCCTCGACGCTTCCAAAATCGAGGCCGGCAAGCTCGAAATCGAGGCGCGGCCGTTCAACCTCGCCGAGACCGTCGAATCGATCGCCGAACTGATGGCGCCGCGCGCCCACGCCAGGGGCATCGAGATCGCCAGCTACGTCAGTCCCGCGCTTGCGGCGAGCCAGATCGGCGACGTCAGCCGGCTGCGGCAGGTGCTTCTCAACCTGGTGGGCAACGCCGTGAAGTTCACCGATCGCGGCGGCGTGCTCGTCAGCGTCGCGCCCGCCGAAGACCGCCCCGGCGCATTGCGCTGGGAAGTGCGCGACACCGGTCCCGGCGTCGGCCCCGAGGATCGGGAACGCATCTTCGAGATGTACCACCAGGGCGCGCTCGACCCGGCGCGCCGCGCCGCCGGGGCCGGGCTCGGCCTCGCCATCTCGCGCAAGATCGTCGAGCGGATGGGCGGCAGGATGGGCGTCGTCTCCACCGTGGGCGAAGGCTCGACGTTCTGGTTCGAGACGCCGCTCGCAGCCGCATCGGCCGCCGTCCCGCCGCCGCCGGCGCTCGCCGGCCGGCGCATCGCCATCGCCGCGCCGGACGGCGCCACGTCGCAGGCGATCGCCCGCTACCTCGCCGACCACGGCGCGCAGGTGTCCGCTGGCGTCGATCCCGCGACCATCGCGGCCGCGGCCGGCGCGGCGCCGTGCGATATCCTCATCGACAGCCGCGACGCCGCCGCGCGCGCCTGGCTCAAGGCGCAGCCGACCAGCCCGCGCCAGGCGCGCGTGTGGCTGCTGCTCAAGCCGGAGGAACGGCGGGCGTTGCGCCATCTGCTGGACGGCCCCGTCTCCGGCTACCTGCTCAAGCCGGTGCGCCGGGCAACCCTCCTCAGGCTGCTCGGCGAGCGCGGCGAGGCCGCCGCCACCGCGGCCGCGGCGGCGCTGCGCGCGACGGCGAGACGGACGCCGCGGCGCGGCGCCGGGCGATCCGTGCTGCTCGTCGAAGACTATCACATCAACGCCATGCTGGCGCGCGCCATCCTTGAACGGGCCGGGCACAGCGTCACCCATGCGCTCAACGGTCACGAGGCGCTGGCCCACGCCGCGCAGGCGTTTCGCGGCGGCCCGGGCGCGCCGGTCTTCGACCTCGTGCTGATGGACATGACCATGCCCGAACTCGACGGCCTCGAGGCGACGCGGCGCATCCGCGACATGGAACGGCGCGCCCAACGCCCCGCGCGGCTGCCCATCCTGGCGCTCACCGCCAACGCCCGCGCCGCCGACGCACAGGCCGGCCTCGAGGCCGGCATGTACGGGCACGTTCCCACGCCGTCCGTGCGCGCCGATCTCGAGTCGGCTATCTAACGGCTCGCCGCCCGCGCCGCCGCCTGATCCGGGAGGCCGCCGCTTCGGCTTGCCGCCCTGGTGGTTACGCCCTATAGGCCCTGAGCGTGAGCGCCAACCGGACCGACGCCCGCCATCCATGTCGCTTGTGAAGTCTGCCCTCACCGTGGGCGGGCTGACCCTGGTCAGCCGGGTCCTCGGCTTCATCCGCGACCAGCTCGTCGCCTTCGTCATCGGCACGGGGCCGGTGGCGGAAGCCTTCGCGGTTGCGCAGCGCTTCCCCAACCTGTTCCGGGCGCTGTTCGCCGAAGGCGCGTTCAACGCCGCGTTCGTGCCGCAGTTCGCACGCCGCGTTGAGGGCGAGGGGCCGGTTCAGGCGCACGCCTTCGCGGTGGAGGTGTTTTCGGTCCTGCTCACGTGGCTTGTCGCGTTTACGGCCGTGGCGATCGCCGCCATGCCGCTGGTGATGATGGTGATCGCGCCGGGCTTCTCGCCCACATCCGAAAAGTTCGACCTGGCGGTGGAGCTGACGCGCATCTGCTTCCCCTACCTGCTGTTCATGTCGCTGACCGCGCTGCAATCGGGCGTGCTCAACAGCCTCAACCGCTTCACCGCCGCGGCCGCCGCGCCGATCCTGCTCAACCTGGCGCTGATCGGCGCCAACGTCGTCGCCTGGTATCTCGGCACCGGCGACAGCGAGGCCACGGGGCGTATCCTCGCCTGGGGGGTGTTCGTGGCGGGCGTGGCGCAGTACGCGCTGCTCGCCATCGCCTGCAGGCGCGCCGGCATGGCGCTCCTGCCGCGCTGGCCGAAGCTGACGCCGGGCGTGAAGAAGGTGCTGGCGCTCTCCGTGCCGGGCGTCGTCTCGGGCGGCATCATGCAGATCAACCTGCTGATCGCCACGATGATCGCAACGACGATCCCGCATGCGGTCGCGTGGCTCTACTACGCCGACCGGCTCTACCAGCTGCCGCTCGGCGTCATCGGCGTGGCGATCGGGGTGGTGCTGTTGCCGGAACTGTCGCGCCGGTTGCGCGCCGGAGACGCCGCCGGGGCCGGGTCAAGCCAGAACCGGGCGCTTGAGCTGTCGCTGTTCCTGACGCTGCCCGCAACCGCCGCGCTGATGCTCATGCCCGTGCCGATCCTCTCGGCGCTGTTCGAGCATGGCGCGTTCCGCCACGCCGACACGCTTGCGGTGGCGGGCGCGGTGGCGGCCTTCGCCGCGGGGCTGCCCGCCTTCTCGATGACCAAGGTGTTCCAGCCCGGCTTCTACGCCCGCGAGGACACCCGAACGCCGATGCGGTTCGCGCTGATCTCGGTGGCGGTGAACGTGGCGGGAAGCCTGCTTCTTTCGCGCTGGCACGGCCATGTCGGCATCGCGCTGGCGACGGCGATCGCCGCCTGGGTGAACGCCTTCCTGCTCGCCTTCACGCTGACCAGCCGCGGCCACTTCCGCCCGGACGACCGCCTGATCCGCCGCCTGCCGCGCATTCTCCTGGCGACCGCGATCATGGCGGCCGTCATCGTTGCGGGGCTGTGGCTGACGGAGGGCGCGTTCCGCGAAGGTTCGCCCGCCTTGACCCGGCTGGCGGCGCTGGCGGCGCTGGTGGCGGCGGGCGTGGCCGCCTACTTCGGCGCGGCGTTCGCCGCCGGCGCGATGACGCCCGGCGAACTCAAGGCCATGCTGAGGCGCACGCGCAGGACTTGAGCGACGCGGGCTTTCCCGGCATACGGGCGGCCGGTTTCGAGGCACGAGAGCCAGCGATGACGACGCCCGCCTTCCACCCGCGCGTGTTCTCCGGGATGCAGCCCACCGGCAATCTGCACCTCGGCAACTACCTCGGCGCGATGATCAACTGGATCAGGCTCCAGGAGACCCACGCCTGCATCTACTGCGTGGTGGACATGCACGCGATCACCGTGTGGCAGGACCCGAAGGAGCTGACGAGGGCGATCCGCGACGTCACCGCCGCCTATCTCGCCTGCGGGCTCGATCCGGGGCGCTCGATCATCTTCAACCAGAGCCAGGTGGCCGAGCACGCCGAACTCGCGTGGGTGTTCAACTGCG
>DAIODI010000181.1:0-5827 GCA_036746875.1 Aestuariivirgaceae bacterium
CCGCGCGCCGACTTTCTGGCGCGGCGTAGCGCCGCCGGGGCCGTCGACGGCCGCTCCATCGTCTTGCCCTCGCGCAGCGCGGCGCGCGGCGCGCGCGGCGGCTTGCGTCTGATCCGCGAGATCGACCTGTGGGAGATCTCGCTCGTGACCTTTCCGATGCTGGCGCAAGCCCGCCTCGACACCCGCGCGCGAAGGCTCGCGCCGGCCCGCTTTCCCCTCGCCATCCAACGCTGAAGGAGCGACGATGACCGACTTCGACGACATTCCCTTTGAGACCAAGGTGGCCGACGCGAACGTCCGCGCCCTGCACGAGGAGCAGCAGCGCACGTTCGCCGCCTTCCGCGAGGCCAACGACGAGCGCCTCGACGGCCTCGCCCGGCGCAAGTCGGCCGACGTGCTGCTGGAGGAGAAGGTGGAGCGCATCTCGGCGCGCCTCGACGACCTGGTGCTGAAGAGCCAGCGCCCGGCGCTGGAGACGCGCGCCAGCCACGCCGCAAGCGCGCCCTCCGAACACAAGAGCGCCTTCGACGCCTACGTTCGGAAAGGCGACGCCAGCGCCATGCACTGGCTGGAGCAGAAGGCGCTTTCCGTCACCATCGGCCAGGACGGCGGCTTCACCGTTCCGCTGGAGACCGAAGCGGCGATCGGGCGGCTGTTGCAGCTCGCCTCGCCGATGCGCCAGGTGGCGAGCGTGCGGCAGATCTCGGCGTCCGTGTACCGCAAGCCGTTCACCACGCAAGGCGCAGGCGCCGGCTGGGTGGCCGAACGGACGGCGCGACCGGAGACCACCTCGCAGATCATCGCCGAGTTGCAGTTCCCGGCGGCCGAGCTTTACGCCATGCCCTCCACCACGCAGACGCTGCTCGACGACTCGATCGTCGACATCGACCAGTGGCTGGCCGAGGAGGTGCAGCTCGCCTTCGCCACCCAGGAGAGCCAGGCGTTCGTCAATGGCGACGGCGTGAACCGGCCGCGCGGTTTCCTCGCCTCGCCGACAGTGGCGGACGCCTCGTGGGCGTGGGGCAGCCTCGGCTTCCTCGTCACCGGCGCGGCGGCGGGGCTTCCGGCAACCAATCCTTCGGACGTGCTGGTGAGCCTCGTCTATTCGCTCAAGAGCGCCTACCGGCAGAACGCCGTGTGGATGATGAACCGGCGCACGCAAGGGGAACTGCGCCGCCTGAAGGATTCGACCGGCGCCTACCTCTGGCAACCCGGCGCGGTGGCGAGCGCGTCGCCGACGCTGATGGGCTTCCCCGTGGTGGAGGAGGAATCGATGCCCGCCATCGCCGCCAACGCCTTCCCGGTGGCCTTCGGCGACTTCCGCCAGGGCTACCTGATCGTCGACCGCGTCGGCGTGCGGGTGCTGCGCGATCCGTTCTCGGCCAAGCCCTACGTGCTGTTCTACACGACCAAGCGCGTGGGCGGCGGCGTGCAGAACTTCGAGGCGATCAAGCTTCTGCGCGTGAGCGTCTGAGGATGCTGGTGCGGGTGCTGACACCGCCAGCGGAAGAGCCGGTGACGCTGGCGGCGCTTCGCGCCTTCGCGCGCCTCGACGAGACGGGCGAGGACGACCTCCTCGCCCGGTTCGTCGCCGCCGCGCGCATGGCGGCGGAGACCTTCACGGGCCTCGCCCTGGTGACGCGCACGGTGGCGATCGACGACGCGTGGCCGGTGTGCAGCACGCTCGCCCTGCCGGTGTGGCCGGTGGCGGTGAGCGAGGTGCGGGACGTGACGTCGACGGGCGCCAGCACGCCGCTCGGGCCGGAGCAGTGGTGGGTGGACGCCACCGGGCGGCCGGCGGTGCTGACGCTCAACGCGCGGCCGCCGGGGGCGGTCTCCATCGAGGTGATCGCCACGGCGGGCTTCGGCCCAGCGAGCGCGACGCCGGAGACGCTGAAGCTCGCCGTGCTTTCGCTCGCCGCGCACTTCTACGACCGCCGCCACGACGACGCCGACGCCGGCACGCTGCCGCCCGCGGCGCGCCGGCTGCTGGCGCCGTGGCGGAGGGCGCGGCTGTGATCGGGCGCATTCCGGCCGGGGCGCTTGACCGCCGGCTCACCCTCGAACGCCCGGTACGGACCTACGACGGCCAGGGCGGCGCGACGGAGACGTTCGAGCCGGTAGCCGAGGTGTGGGCGGCGGTGGAGACGGTTGGCGGCGGCGTGTCGCGCCCGGGCGGCGCGGTTCACGCCACGGCCGCAACGCGGGTGACCATCCGCTGGCGGACCGATGTCGCGCCGCTGATGCGGCGGACCGGCGGCGGCGAGACGCATGTGATCGAGGCGGTGAAGCCGGTGGGGCGGCGCCGCTTCCTCGAGCTTTCCTGCCGGACCGAGGCGGCCGGCTGATCCATCAGTTCACGGAGCGATTTCCCATGCCGACGAATCCGGCGCTCGCGTTGCAGCGGGCGGTGGTGGCGCACCTGCGCGCCGACCCCAATCTCCAGCTCATGCTCGGCGGCCCGCACGTCTACGACGAGCCGCCGCCCAATCCGCGCGCGCCCTATGTGACGGTGGCGCAGATCGAGACCCGCGACTGGTCGGCCGGCGGCGGACGCGGCGCGGAGCACCTGATGACGCTGGACGTGTGGTCGCGCAAGCCCGGGCGTACGGAGGCGCAGACCATCGTCGGCGCCATCGACGACCGGCTGGACGACGCCGATCTTCAGCCGGACGGGCACCGCATCGTCAACCTGCGCACGCTGTTCTGGACGGCGCTGCCCGACCCCGACGGCAAGCGCACGCGCGGTCTCGTCCGCCTGCGCGCCGTGACCGAACCGCTCTGACCCCTGCATCAGCCAACGGAGGTTGTTCATGCCCGCGCATCGCGGCCTCGATCTCCTGCTTCGCCTCGACGCCGCCGGAACCGGCGCGTTCGCGACGGTGGCGGGGCTTCGCACCCAGACGCTCACCTTCTCCGCCGACACGATCGACGCCACGAGCCAGGAGTCGCCCGGGCAATGGCGCGAACTGCTCGCCGAAGCCGCGCCGAGGACGGCGGCCCTTCGCGGCGCCGGCATCTTCCGCGACACCGCCGCCGACGCCTCGATCCGCACCCTGTTCTTCGAGGGCCGCATCTGCCCGTGGCAGGTGGTGATCCCCGACTTCGGCACGCTCACCGGGCCGTTCCAGATCACCAGCCTCGCCTACACCGGAGCCTACGACGGCGAGATCAGCTTCGAGATCGCGCTGGCGTCCGCCGGCGCGCTCGCCTTCCAGGCGTCGTGAGGCGGCGGCGATGGCGAACCGGCGGCGCGGTGAGATCGAGGCGGTGCTGGACGGACGGCGCTATACGCTGTGCCTGACGCTGGGCGCGCTGGCCCGGCTTGAGGCGACTTACGGCGACAGCGACCTGCTGGCGCTGGTGAAACGCTTCGAGAGCGGGCGCATCGGCGCGGCCGACGCGATCCGCATTCTCGCCGCCGGGCTCCATGGCGGCGGGGTGGAGATGGGCGAGGAGGACGTGGCGCGGCTGCAGGCCGAGGGCGGCGCAGCCGGGCTGATCGCCATCGTCGCCGACCTCCTGCGCGCCACCTTCGGCGGCGAGCCGTGACGGCCCCCGGCGGTCCCGACCGCTTCCCGTGGAGCGCGCTGATGCGCGCCGGGATGGGCCGGCTGCGGCTTGCCCCGGAGCAGTTCTGGCGGATGACGCCGAAGGAGCTCGCTGCGGCGCTCGACGGCGCCGCCGGGCGGACGGGCGGCGCGCAGCCGATGGGGCGCGCGGCGTTCGAGGCGCTGCTGGCGCGGTTTCCCGACTCTTCAGTGCTCGGAGAACAAGATGACGCCTGAACCGCAGGGTTTCGATACGCGGGCGCTGGCCGCCGAACTCGACGGGCTGGACCGGCTCGCCGCGCGCTTCGGCGCGACGATGGCGCGCTCGCTCGGCCAGGCGGCGGCGAGCGGCCGCGACCTTGGCGACGTTCTGAGAAGCCTGGCGCTGTCGCTGTCGGCGCAGGCGCTTTCGGCGGGCCTTGCGCCGCTGTCGCGGCTGGCGGGCGGGCTGTTCGCGGGCGCAATGCCGGGGGCGGGAGCGGGCGGCGGCGACGCGCTGTCGTCGCTGGCGGCCTCGGCGGTGGGCGCGCTGGCGACGGCCGCCTCTCCGGCGGCGCGGACGGCGGCGTCGCCTTCGGTGACGGTGAACATCGCCACGCCCGACGTGGAGAGCTTCCGGCGCTCCCAGTCGCAGGTGGCGGCGAGCCTGGCGCGCGGCGTGAGCCAGGGCTTTCGCAACCTCTGACGTTCGGCCGACGTTCGGCGCGCGGCATTCAGGATACGGAGCAGTTCATGGCGGACGCCTTCCACGAGGCGCGGTTTCCGACGGCGATTTCGCGGCGCGCCACGGGCGGGCCGGAACGGCGCACCGAGATCGTGACGCTCTCCACCGGCGCCGAGGAGCGCAACGCCCGCTGGGCGCAGTCGCGGCGGCGCTACGAGGTGGGCTACGGCGTGCGCACGCTCGACGAGATCCACGCGGTGATCGCCTTCTTCGAGGAACGGCGCGGGCGGCTCACCGGCTTCCGCTTCAAGGATCACGCCGACTTCCGCTCATGCCCGCCGCTGCAAACACCGCAGCCGACCGACCAGCTCATCGCCATCGGTGACGGCGCGGCGCGCACCTTCCAGCTCGTCAAGCGCTACGGCACGGGCGCGTCCGCCTTCGTGCGTACGATCGCCAAGCCGGTGGCCGGGACGGTCCGGGTGGCGGTGGCGGGAGTTGAGGCGGCGGGCCCGGCGTGTTCGGTGGACGCCACGACAGGGGTGGTGACCTTCGCGGCGTTCGCGACGCCGCCGGCCGGCGCGCCGGTGACGGCGGGCTTCGAGTTCGACGTGCCGGTGCGGTTCGACACCGACCGGCTGACCATCGACCTTGCGGCGTTTCGCGCCGGCGACATCCCCTCGATCCCGCTCGTCGAGATCCTGCCATGAGGGAAGTGGACCCGGCGCTCCAGGCGGAGCTCGACTCCGGCGCGACCACGCTGTGCCTGTGCTGGAAGCTGACGCGGCGCGACGGCGTGACGCTGGGCTTCACCGACCACGACCGGCCGCTGGCGTTCGCCGGCGTGACCTACGCCGCCGCCGCCGGATTTTCGGCGAGCGAGGCGCAGGCGGCGCTGGGGCTCGCCATCGACAACCAGGAGATCGAGGGCGCGCTTTCCGCCGACACCCTCGACGAGGCGGCGCTGCAGGACGGTGTGTTCGACGGCGCGGAGATCGAGGTGTGGCTCGTGGACTGGCGCGACCCGTCGCGCCGCCATCTGTTGCGCGCCGCGCACCTGGGCGAAGTGCGCCGCGAGGGGGCCCGCTTCGCGGCAGAACTGCGCGGGCTGACGCACGCGCTCAACCAGGAGCGCGGGCGGATTTTCCAGCCCGGCTGCGACGCGGTGGTGGGCGATCACCGCTGCCGCGTCAACCTTGCGTCGGCGCAGTTTCGCGGCGAGGGCGTGGTGCGGGCGGGCAGCGCCGGCGCCGCCATCGCCGCCGACGGGCTTGGCGCGTTCGCCGCCGGATGGTTCGCCGGCGGACGGTTGACGGCCACGGACGGCCCCGCCCCGGGCCGCGCGTTCGAGGTGCGGGCGCACCGCATCGACCCGGCGCAGGGCTTTGCGCTGCTCGACCTTTGGACGCCGGCCTCCGGCGCGCTCTCGCCCGGCGTCCGCTTCGCCGTGACGGCGGGCTGCGACCGGCGGCTTCAGACGTGCCGGGAGAAGTTTTCCAACGTAGCGAACTTTCGCGGCTTCCCGCACATGCCGGGCAACGACCGCGTGCTGTGGTATCCCCGGAGCGGCCGGTGAGCGCGCCCTCCGACGCCGCGTTGCGCGCCCGCATCG
>DAIODI010000182.1:0-5812 GCA_036746875.1 Aestuariivirgaceae bacterium
GCTTGTCGCTCGGTCGTATGGTTTTTTGGGCGAGCCGTGGTTTCCCTACCGACTTCCCAATGGTAGGCTGCACTGCCCGCAAATGGTTGTCATTGCTCTGATTTTCTTCTCTGACAGGAAGAAAATCAGAGCAGCACCAACTGGTTTGGCGCTTCCCTTTCACTCTTTTTCGATTCGCCCAGCAACAGTTTCATGCGCCCATACTGGCGCTCGGTGACCTGCAACATTCGCACGCTTCCCTTGCCGGGCAAGTTTCTTGTCACCCGCGTCTCGTGCTTGGTCACCGCTTCATCACCCCGGCAGACGCGCACGTAGACCGACCATTGCAGCATCAGGAATCCATCGTCTTTCAGAAAGTTCCGGAAGCGGGTGGCAGCCCGCCGCTCGGCCTTGGTGCCGACCGGCAGGTCGAAGAATACGAACAACCACATGTAACGCACCTCAACAGACTTCATCGCTCAACGCTCACTCACAAACGCGGCAGGCACAGCATAGCTGGAGATGACGCCTCCATCGCCCGCACAAGGCTGGCCGAAGCCCGTTCCGTTGCCGTCAGCACGCTGACGGTTTCCTCTCCGATCCGGATGTCCGCGGTCAACAGCCCGGCGAGGCGCCGGCGATGTTCGACCGTCAGTTCGCCCTCACCAGTCGCGCCCTTATCCGTCAGCTCGAAAACCTGTCGATCCACGATCGGGCGAAATGGCTCAACGAGATCATCGGCGAGGTTGAACGCGTTTGCCGCGTTCGCATGAAACAACCCTACGCAAGGAAGAAAGCCGCTCGCCACCAGGGCGCGGGCGACGCCCGCCCTGATCACGGCGTAGCCGTAGTTCAGCATCTTGTTCCGCAAATCGGCTTCATCGGCGCGGGTGAACCGGGGAAAGAGTTCGCTCCAGTAAGCGCGCGCGGCTCGCGCCTCGATGTTGTCCGGGTCGCCAGATGTCACCAGCCGGGTCATCGCGGAAACGGCATCGGCCTGACGCCCACAGCCTGACAAACAGATCGCCTGATTTGTGATTTTGGCGACGACCAGCGCCTGCCACAGGCGTTTCTTCAATGGGTGGGTTGCGCCCAATTGAAGTGCGGCAACCGCAGCCTGGCGGTGATGCCGGTGGAAGGGCAGGGCCATGCCTGAAGGCGTGTGCCGGGCATCGGAGAAGATAATGGCCACGCCCGCCTCCATGCAGGCCGAGACCAGCGCGGCGGTGAGCGTGACTTGCATGCTGTCGAGGACGATCCACGCCACGTCCTCGACCGGCATCGACACCTCGCCGTCCTCTTGCGAGACGATCAACTGGCCGTCATGACAGGCGAGCCGCGCCGGGCGGCTTATGTGCACACCTTTCCACGCCATGTCCGCTGCTCCCGCTCGACCAGATGACGACGGCCGAGGCGGTCCACCGAGTACTTGTTCATCACCTTCAGGGTCCGCGCGCCGATTCCCCTTGTGATCGCATTGGGGTTTTCATGGTTTGAAAGCACGATGGCGCCGGTGCTCCGATCCATACTTCGGTAGTAGCCTGCAATGAGATCATTCTTGCTGGTTTCGATCTCAAGGTAAGCCATTGGGTTCAGCGACCATAGAAAGTCAAACGACGCGTCAATTGTCGGCCACTCGGCTTCCGGCTTGCCTCCTTGAGCCGCTTTCATTGGTGGGAGTTCATCATTTGCAATTTGGTGAGGGTAGATGGGAATCAGGAAGAATTCCCATGCACCTTTGCGGTTGCGCTTCCGGAACACATCCACGCGCGCCATCTCGCCCCGATCCACGACGCCACCGCGCATCATCACCTCCGGCTTCTTGTTGGTGAGCAGCGTCACCTTGGTGATCGCATCGCCCTTGGGTGAGCGTGGCGACGTGTCCTTCGGTTTCCCCGCGTCGATCCATGCCTTGAGGCTTTGCACGATCGCGGCGTTACGCTCCTTGTCCTTGATCCGGTCGAGATCGGCGAGTTTCAGATCGGCCACCGAACGGCGCTCGAACACCAGCGCCTCGCCGTCGCGCTCCGACACCGAGCGGATGGTTGCGGCGTGCGCTTCGCCGCGCGCCCGGCGCCGTTCGGCGCGCGAGACGAACACCTTCTCCACGGCCTGAAGCGCCTTCTCTCGGAAGCCGGGCCAAGGAGGCTCAAACGACCGGAAGTCCCGCGGGCTTCCCTTGCGCTCTTCCTCCTGAAACGCCTTGGTCAACCTTAGAAGCTGGCTCTCCGAACAGGCCGCCGTGATAATGGCGTCAAGCGCGTGGTGGCGGTCGTCGGCGATGCGCTTGCCCCCCTCATCCTTCTTGATCCATTGCAAGCCCCACGCGCGGCGTAGCCGGTCAGTGAGCGCGCCGGGCCGCGCATACACACGCCGCTGGTCCTCGTCCACCGGGTAAAGCTGCCTCAGCACTTCCGCGAGCAGGCGGGATGTCCAGCGCGTGTCGTTGAGGTTCCGGGTCCGGAACTTCTCCTCTACGCTCACCGCATCCTTGATCGTGTAGTTGCGCCGCTTGAAACCGCGCAGCGACTTCAGCGCCGCAATCCGGGCGACGTATGCGTCCCAGTCAGATTCCGGCTTCTCCTGCGAGAACCACTCAAAGGGTGTGCGCCCCCGTTTCTCCTGGTTGGCGCGCGCCGTGCACAGCGTCTTGTTGTTGAAGCTGTCATCGCTGAAACGGCTCCACGGCAGAATGTGATCGACCTGCACGGCGTTGCTGGTGGCGACGATGTCTCGCGGTGAGATGGGGGCGTCGGAGTATACGCAGCGTCCGCTCTGTTCGAGCCACAGCTCGTAGCGCAGCAGGTCTTCCGCTGAACCACACGGCACGCCGACATCCTCGGCGAACCGCTCGCGCAGCTTTTCCTTTTCCTTGTTGCGTTTTTCGATGCCGCGCTCGATCTCGCGCCGATCCTCAATGACCTTGCCGGCATAGCGGGCAAGCTCGACGAGGATGGCGTCGGGGGTGCCGTAATGCTCGGCAGTCGCCGTGACCTGCGTACCCGCTTCGATCAGCGCCTTGCGGGCGATGGGGCTTCCCACCAGCGATCGATCGATCACCTCGCCGCTGAGGATTCTCGCCAGAGCGGCCTTGCCTCTTACGCCCACGCTGAAGGCGTTCCGCTCCCGGCTGGCGGTATGGTCATAGCCGCAGGCCGCGGCCGCATCCGAGTAGACGAGGCCGCGCGCCAGATGCGGGACGATGTTCCGGCACGCCTTCGCTGAGATGTGACCCGCGCCGGTGAACTTGTCGAACGTCCCGTCGGCGACCGCCGCCATCAACCGCTCGATTGTGGGCGCATCGAGTCCCGCTTCCTCAAGCCCCTTGCGGATGCTGGCGTGATCAGTGCGGAAGGAGACAACCTCGGCGATGCGATCCAGCTTCTCCGGCGTGTCGCGCAACGCTTCCCATGCGTGCTGCCCAAGCGTGTCCCGAAGCACGGTCGTTCCGGCCGCAGCCTCGCCATGCCGCGCGACAACGTCTTTGGTCTCATCCTCGACGCGCACATTCGCGAACGTTTCCTCCGCGCGCAGCCTCATGATCTTGCGCAGGGCCTTGTAAGTGATCTTGCGCGTCGCTCCGAAGCTGGCCATGGCGCGCGCGAGTTCCTCCGCAGCCAGCCGCCGTCCCCTTCGCCCCTCGCGGATTTCGAGCGTGTTCAGCCGCGACAAATAGCGGAACAACTCGAAGGAGGGCGCACGCTTTGCGGTGCGCCTCGCGCCCGGCTCGAACGCGCAGTCTGCCACGAGATTTTCGCTGTCCTGAAGGCCACGCTGGAAGAAGGCCTTGGCGGCGAAGTCTTGCTCCAGTTCAGGTATCGCCGCCGGGTTTTGGAGCCGCCGCTGGGCGGCGAAGATCTGCCGCGTCTCCGCTTCAAGGTCGGCGCGCTGGGGCGTTTGGTGGTAGTCGCCCACGCGATTGCGCTTGCGGTCGGCAAAGCGAGGATCGGTCGCCAGCATTTCCCCAAAGGTGCGCCCGGCGAGCATCGCCTGCGTTTCGGCCATCGCCTTCTTCATCCTGGAGTCTTCGGCGGCGTTTTCTCCGCGCGACTTGGCGTTCGACTTGAAGCCGCGGTGTCGCGCGATATGGCCAAGGACGATGGCGAACTCATAGGGCGTCAGAAGACGTTCGCGGGCGATGCCGCGCAGCGCCCATGGATCGAGACCTTGAAAACGTAGCGCGTCCCGTTCCCCGTCGGGGATCAGGCCGTGACGATGGAGAAGCTGGCGAACCGCATTCATCCGCTGTCTCCGCCGCCGGATGACGCGCCGCTGTCCGCGATACATCCGACGCTGTTCGGACTTCGGACGGCGTTCCTTTTCGGTCTCCGGCGCGTCGAACATGCGGGTGCCGGCGGCGATGATCTCGCCCGTGGTTTCGCTGTCATCGAGGTGCAGCACTGCCCAGCCGACGCTGGCAATCCCGCAATCAAGGCCGAGAACTTTCATGGCTGTCCGTATGGTCGAAGGGCGCTCTCTGAATATTGACGCGCGCCGTGCAACGTGGCAACCAAAGGTGGGAAGTCGGTTGGGAAACCACGGCAAAGTGGTATTCCACTGAAGGATGATCCCTCGTGCGGGAAACTGCACGGGGGAAATTCCTTTTCGGGATACGTTTAACCCCCCGTCGTTACCGGTCCTTCCGCTTCCCCGGCTCAGGGGCCGGGGGGAAGCGCGAGAGCTGGTCGCGGGCGGTCACGTCCATGTGGTTCCGCGTGTACTGCTCGGAAGCGTCCCTGAGCGGCTGAAAATCCCACGGGAAGCGCGCGCCGCGCTTCAGCGCCTCGAACAGCACAAGCCGCGTCCGCTGGCTCTGCGTCACCTGATCGCGCAGCTCGTCGAGGCTCCAGCGGCGGGCGGCCTCGGCGATGAACCGCCGGTGCACGTCCTCGAAGGCCCCGCGCCCGGCGAGGTTCTCGCGCTCCTGCGGGTCGGCGGCGATGTCGAACAGCTGGTCGGGGTCGCCCGGGCAGGCGATGAACTTCCACCGGCCGCGGCGGATCATCACCATCGGCTCCACCACGCCCTCGGCCAGGTATTCGCCGTAGACCGGCGCGGTGGGCTCCGGCGCCGAACCGTCGAGCTCGCCCAGAAGGCTGCGCCCGTCCGAAGGGCGGGCCATCTCGTCGGCAAGCCCGGGGCGGGCGAGGTCGCACAGGGTGGGCGCGATGTCGGCGAGCGAGGCCGGCGTCGTCACGCGGGCGGCGGGGAACCGCGACGGCAGGTTCACGATCAGCGGTACGGCGGCGGCGGGTTCAAGGAACGACATCTTGTACCACAGGCCCCGTTCGCCCAGGAAATCGCCGTGGTCGGAGGTGAGGATCACCGCCGTCGTTTCCCTCAGCCCGCAGGTGTCGAGCGCGGCGAGAAGCTCGCCCACCTTCTCGTCCACATAGGAGATGCTGGCGTAGTAGCCGTGGCGGGCAAGGCGGATGTCGCGCTCCGTCACCTCGTAGTCGTCCATGGCCGACATGGCGTGGAGGCGGCGGCTGTGCGGGTCGAGATCGTCGCGGGCGATGGCGGCGGTCTGCGGCAGGTCGATGTCGTCGTCGCGGTAGAGGTTCCAGAACTTCGCCCGCTGCGCGTAAGGGTCGTGCGGGTGGGTGAACGACACGACGAGGCAGAACGGCGCGCCTCGTTCGTAGCGGGCGAAATCGAAGATGCGCCGGGTGGCGAGGAACGCCACCGCGTCGTCGTATTCGAGCTGGTTGGTCATCGCGGCGACGCCGGCCTGCTTCACCGAGGTCATGTTGTGGTACCAGCGGTCGATGCGCTCCTGCCGCAGCCGCCAGTCGGGCGTCCAGCCGAAGTCGGCGGGGTAGATGTCGGTGGT
>DAIODI010000183.1:0-5724 GCA_036746875.1 Aestuariivirgaceae bacterium
GACCAGACAGTTCGCTCTGGAAGTAGCTCTCGTAGTCCATCCGCGTCGTCGCTCCCCTCGACTTCAGTTGACGGCCTTGACGCTGACGGCGTCGAACGCGCCGGCCAGACCATCGCTGTCCACCCGCTTTCCGATCGCCATCACGCGCGGCTGCTCGTCCTTGCCCGCGGCAAAGGCGGTGATACTGGCGCGCCCGCCCGCCACGTCGAAATTGATCCAGCCGCCGTGCGTGCGGGCGATGCCTTTCAGCCGTTCGATCTCGCCGAACGCGCCGCGCACCACCCGGTCCAACACCGACGACAGCCCGTCCTGATCGCACGCGCCGGAAAGCCGTGTGGACCAGTGGGTGAGGCCAAGCCCCTCGTCGGCGTGGCGCGCATGCGCACGATCGTGATGGCGGCCGTGGCGATGGCCGTTCGCCACGCCGTTGGCGTGCCCGTGCTCATGCCCATGCTCATGCCCGTGCTCATGCCCGTGATCGTGCGCGGGATGATGGTCGTGCGCCGGGTCGGGCCCTTGCGCCGCAGCCTCCGCCTTGTGCGGCGAACCGGCCCAGTCCAGCGCGAGCCGGCCGAGCTGCTTTGCGTCCACGCCCTCGACGACGCCGTAGCGCGAGGTGAGGATCTCCGCCGACGGGTTGAGCGAGCGCAGGGTGGCGACCACGGTGCGCATCCCGGCCGGCGACACGACGTCCGCCTTGTTGACGATGAACAACCCGCCGAGCTTGCCCTGCGTGGCGAAGTACTCCGGCATACGGCCGAAATCGCGCACGAAGGCGCCGGCGTCGATCACTGTGTAGACGCGCAGCTTCGAGACATGTTGCGCCACGTCCGGCTGCGCCAGCACGCCGAGCAGCGAGGCGACATCCGCCACGCCCGAAGGTTCGATCACAACGCGGTCGGGTGCGAACCTGCCCACCACCTCCTTCAGCTGGTTGGCGAGATCCTTGCGCAGCGAGCAGCAGATGCAGCCGTTGGGCAGCTCCACCACCTCCGCGCCGCCGCCCTTCAGCAGCGAGGCGTCCACGCCGAGCTCCGAGAAGTCGTTGACGAGCGCCACGGTGCGCTGGCTCGGGTCGATATCGGCCATCATCCGGCGCAGGAACGTGGTCTTGCCCGCGCCGAGGAAGCCCACGGCCACATCCACCTCGAACGGCTTCTTCACCTCGCGCGAGGCGAGGCCCCACTGCCACAGCGCCGCGCCCGGCAGCGGCAGCACCAGCAGCCAGTGTTCGAGGATCGCCAGCGCCATCAGCGTGGTGAGGAAGGTGTAGCCCGCCACCTCGAACGGCGTCGCCGTTTCGGAAAGGGCCTTCTGCGCCAGCATCACGCAGATCACGGTCGAGATCGACACCGAGACCGGGAACAGCAGGTTCATCGGCTTCTTCTTCAGGAAACCGGTGAGGAAGGCGAGATGCTCGGGCAGGAACTCCTCGTTGAGGTTTCGCACGCCGAGGAACACGTTGAGCTTTGCCGACTGGTGCATCCACCAGAGGATCATGAACGTCCAAAGGCCGATATGGTTGGGCTGGCCCCAGGTGAGCCAAACCACCACGCCCGCGCACACGATGATGGCGAGCTCATGCCAGATCGAAGTCTGGATGGCGTGGACGAAGTGCGGCCATCCCGAGCAGCCGTCCCGGCAGGCTTCCTTGCGCGTGCCGGTGACGTAGCCCATGTAGAACGAAATCTCCTGCCAGCCCCAGGCGAGCAGACCCCACGTGAAGGCGAGGTAGGCGGCCTGCACGCTGGTGTCGGGCGCGGTCGTCGCAAGCCCCCAGAACGAGACGCCGAGCAGCACAGTGGCGCCCAACAGGCTCCACTTGAAGGTCCTCTGCGGCAGACCGTCGAGGAAGATGATCACGCCGGTCGAGAACCACCAGACGAACAGCGCGTAGGCGGCCGGCCCGAGATAGGCTGACATCGCTTGCTCCTACCAGGCCGGTTGCAGGCGGCTGGACTGCGGCAGGGCGTTGTCCTTGACCGGCATCATGAACAGCCGGAGGAACGTGAACCCGGCGGCGGCGGCGAGCCCCGCCTGCTTGACCCGGCCGGCGACGCCGCCCTGCGCCTTCGCCGCCTCGATGCCGGCGTTGATCTTCAAAAGGCGCTTGAGGTTCGCCTTGAAGGCCGGGTTGTCGAGGTCGATGGTGATCGGGAAGCACTGCTTGGAGATTTCCGTGGTGAGCCGGAACACCTTGTCGTCGAACTCGTCGATCGACATGTCCAGCGCCTTGTGGAACTCCGGCCGGGCGTGGTCGCGCAAGTACATCGTCGCGAACACCGCCAACAGGAAAAACCGCACCCACAGCTTGTTGCGGCCCTGAAGCAGCTCCGGGTTCGCCCGCATCAGCAGCGCGAACGCCTCGCCGTGGCGGAACTCGTCGTTGCACCACTTCTCGAACCACTTGAAGATCGGGTGGAACCTGAGCTCCGGATGGCGCTCGAGCTGGCGGTAGATGGTGATGTAGCGCGCGTAGCCGATCTTCTCCGACAGGTAGGTGGCGTAGAAGATGAACTTCGGCTGGAAGTAGGTGTACTTCTTCGCCTTGGTGAGGAAGCCCAGGTTCACGCCGATGTCGAAATCCTTCAGCGTGTCGTTGATGAAGCCGGCGTGGCGCGCCTCGTCGCGGCTCATGTACGAGAACAGCTCGCACATGTCCGGGTTCTTGCCGCGCTTCTTCATCTCCTTGTAGAGCACGCAGCCGGAAAACTCGGCGGTGAGCGAGGACACGAGGAAGTCCACGAACTCCTTGCGCAAGCCCTCGGGCAGCGTGGACAGGTCCACGTGGTCCCAGGCTTCGGAGCGCTTGAAGTGGTTGCGGTTGGGGTCGGAGCGCATCTCGTCGAGAAGTTCATCCCATTCCTTGCGGATCGAGGACACGTCCATCTTGTCGAGCGCGTCGAAGTCGGTGGTGTAGAAGCGCGGCGAGAGCAGCGTGGTCTCCTCCGCCATCTTCTGGGTGTTGGGGGCGAGCGAAAGGTTTTCGATGGTCATAGCTTCGTCTCCGGGGAGAAGCTGAACTCGAGAAGCTCCATGAACTCGAGATCGCCGGTGGCGCGGGTCCAGGCCCGCTCAAGCGCGGAGGCGCGGGTGACGGTGGCGGTGCGGCGGATGGTGCGCACCTCGCCGTACGGCACGGCGATCGGCTCACCGTGCACCTTCACCGTGTCGCCCGGCTGGATCTCGACGTCGCCGTCAAGCTCCACGTGCGCGTGCAGGCTTTCGAACGTGTGAGAGACTTCGATGGTGCAGCCCACGTCAAAACTGCGCCCGTCCTGGTTCACTGCGGTGGTCATGGCGTTATGCTCTCCCTACTGAGCAGTTCGCTGAAGAATCGTCCGTTCTGCGAGCCGAACCCCCGGACGTCCAGGGTGAAGCCTGAGGCTTCCTCGGTGAACTCCACCGCGCCGTCGGCTCTCCGGCGCAGCGTGAGGTGTTCGTCTCCGCCGCCGGCGCGCTTGCGTTCGCGCTGCATGATCTGGCGGATGGTGCGGAAGAAATTCTCCTGATCGGGCGCAATGACGTCGATTTCCCGCCCCGAGCGGATCTCGATCAGCCGGGCGGTTCCGTCCGGGTCGTCCCTCACGGTGAACGACAGTTCGGCGACGACCGGGCTTGGCGCCTCGCCCGGGCCGTTGATCGCCCGCTCGATTCGGACGCCGGCGACCAGCAGCACGATGACGGCCAGCATGACGCCGATCGCCATGATCGGCTTGCGCAGTGGGTCACGATCGTCTCTGAGCGCGGTCGTCATCGTCGTCTCCTCAGGCTGTAGCGGCGCCGGCGAAGGCGTCCACGGCCGAACCCGCCGCCGCCGGTTCGGCGATCACCGCCTTCACTTCGCCCTCGGCGGTTTGCGCCACGGCGCGGGCGAGAAGTCGCGCCACGTCGGCGGCGCGCGGCACGCAGCGGAACGCCGGCTGCGGCCTGCGCCAGCGCCATGGCCGGATGCTCGGCCACAGCGCAAAGAGCGAGGCGCGTTCGGCCGGCTTCAGCGTAACCGCGATGTTCCCCCGGCCGTGGGCCAGCGGCTGCAGATCGACGCCGTCAACCAGCGCGTACGGAATGTTCACGGTCACCGGCAGCGCCGCGCCGTGACGGATCACGATGCGGCGGGTGGTGATCGTGTAGAGGCACGACTTCGCGTAGACCCGGGCGGCCCCCGCCACGATCGACAGCGCCATGCCGGCGAGCGCCGTGAACAGGACACCGCGCGACACGGTCTCGGCGAGCGTTCGCCCGTCGTAGACCGCGGTGATCACCTGCCACGCCACGAGGACGCCCAGGTAGACCGCGATCTTCCGGAGATGGAAGGCGCTCACCGCGAAGGCCTTCCAGTCCGGCGATCCCTGCCACAGCATCGCCTCGCCCTCCGGCAGCTGCTTCGGCAGGCCGGGGACGGGCTCTACGGCGAAATCGTCGTGGTGGCTCATACAAGCGGCTCCTGGCGCTCGCGAGTGGCGTACAGCATGCCGCCCGCATAGTAGGCCATGATGCGGTCTTCCTCGCGCAGCGTGATGCGGTCGGGCGCGGCGGTCTTGGGCACGCCGGCGAACTGGCTGGCGAGGATCGCCTGGACGCGGATCCCGCCGTCGCCGCGCACCCGCGCAAAGCCGTAGGGGAGCAGCACCGTCGCCGGCTTGCGGCGGCCTTCGGCGGGCAGCGCAACTTCGTAGTAGCGCACCATCATCTCCGAGCGGTCGACCCAGATGTCGGTGACGGTCCCGGCCACCGCGCCATCGGCGGCGATCACCGGCTTGCCGCGCGGATCGGGATCCTCGGCGGCGACGCTGAACGAGGACGCGTCGCGCATCGGCACGATCTTGACGTGGCCTTCCGCGGTGAGGTCCGGCGTCTCGGCCCGCAGCGCATAGGCCGCCGGGCCGACAGCATCCGCCATCGGGTCGCCGGTCGGCTCAAGCGGCGCGCCCGGCGAGGGCGACAGCCGCCGGGCCTTGATCGGCCGCGGGTCCTTCTCGTCGCGCGGGGCGTAAACCGTGCCGCCGTGCAACAGGTCAAAGCGCTTGGGCTTCGGCAGCCACAGGAAGGCGTTCGGCGACGTGCGCCCTTCCGGATCGGACTCGAGCGGATATCCCTCGCGGCGATCCTCCTGGCGCAGGTACAGGATCAACCCCGCGAAGAAGAACCAGAAGATGTAAAGCGCGATTTGCGCCACATCGATGTAGGAAGTGAACGCGCCGAACTGCATGACAACCCTCCTTTCCCCGTCAGCCGGGAAACTGTGCAAGATCGAAAGACGACTGCGCAGACCGCTCCTCGCCGGCGTAGCGCGCCAGCGGCCCGATCACCGCCAGGGTGACGAACAGCAGAACGATCTCGATCTGGTAGACGACGCCGTAGCTCGCCCATGGCGCCTCAAGCGCGGCGCCGAGCGCGCCGGTGGCGGCAACGTCGCCGAAGGCGTCCTTGATGGCGCCGCCGAGGCCAAGGCCCACGCCCGCCGCGGTCGCCTGCGCCGCGCCCCAGGCGCCGATCGCGAGGCCGTCATGGCCGGTCGTGGGCAGACGCAACGCGGCGGTGAGCGTGCCGACGGTCAGCAGCCCGCCGCCGAACCCGATCAACAGCGCGCCGGCGCGCAACAACCACGGCTCGCCGAACGCGCCGGCGATGGAGATGGCGACCAGCGCCGGTATCCCGGCGAGCGCGCCCATGGCGGCGAGCCGGCCGGCGTTCAAGCCGCGGCAGCGCGCCCCGCCCGCC
>DAIODI010000184.1:0-5604 GCA_036746875.1 Aestuariivirgaceae bacterium
GTCATCAAATACCAGTCGGGAAAACTTCCCTTGCCAGAAAAACCAAAAGCCTGGATCGAGAACCAGGCCATTTCTACCGCTACCTCTACGACACCGTGGGGCGCGACTACTTTTGGGTGGACCGCAAGAAGATCAGCGACGGCGAGCTGAAGGCCATCCTCGACGACGACAACACGCACGTCTACGTCGCGTTTGTCGGCGGCGTTCCTGCCGGCTACTTCGAGCTCGACAACCGCCGGCCGCGACTGGTGGAGATCAACTACATCGGCCTTGCGCCCGAGTTCCACGGCCGGGGCCTCGGCAGGTGGCTCCTGGGAGAGTCGGTCGAGGTGGCGTGGAGCCTGAAGCCCGAGCGGGTGATCGTCGAGACCTGCACACTGGACGGGCCACGGGCGCTTGCGCTCTATCAGAAGGCCGGGTTCACGCCCTACCGGCGGCAGGCGAAGCTATTGGAACTGCTGCCGGGCATGTAGGCGGCCGGGACCCCTACTCCACGCCCTCGCCGGCGTCGATCGCCAGCATCTCGTTGAGCTTGTCCTTGTAGGCCGGATCGTCGAACAGCGCGCGCACCACCTCCATGTTCTTGTCCGGCGGCCGCGTCACCTTCAGCCACGCCACCGTGGCGTCCCGTTCGGCCTGCGGGATGGAGGTGTCGGCTGCGATCTCGGCGATCTCCTTGTCGACGTCCGCCGGTTCCTGCCCTTCGAGGATCAGCGACCCAGCGAGCCAAAGGCTCATGAAGGTGCGCGCCCACTCCTCCACCGAGGCGAAGCCGAAGGGCTTCAGTTCGGCCAGCACCTGGTCGAGCACGCCGGCCTCCTTCATCGACCGCGCGAAGCCTTCAGGATCGGAGGGATCGCCGAAATCGGCGTCCCGGTACTTCTCCTGGATGAGCAGGAGGGAGTCCACCGCCTTGCGCGCCGTCTCCGGCGTGAGCTCGACTTGCGAGAACGAGGCCGGCGGCCCGTCGGGCGCGCCCGTCTCATCCGGCGCGGCGAATTCGCCGCCGGCGGGGGGCAGATCCGGCGCGGCGCCCTCGCTGTCCGGCGCGGCAGGTGGAGCAACCGCCTCAGGCGGCGCGGCGGGTTCGGGCGGCGCCGCCGCCTCAGGCGGCGCGGCGGGTTCGGGGGGAGCCGCAGGGATGGCGGGCGCGGCGGGTTCGGGAGCCGTCGTCTGCGCCGACACCAGCGCCGGCGACCAGACCGCCACCTGAAAGGCCAGGAGGATGGCGGGACACGTGCGGTACATCGCGGGCTCCAAACGGGCTCTGGCGAGCTTAAAGCATTCCGATGCGTATCACGCCGGCCGCACCAAGGCGCGCGCCGCGGCGAGATGGACGGACACGCCGGCGGCCGGCGCCGGCGCGGCTGCGGCGCAGGCGAGCCGCCGTCCAGCGCTTGCGATCAATGCAGGATCTGCGACAGGAACAGCTTCGTGCGGTCGCTCTTCGGGTTCGAGAAGAACTCCTCCGGCGCATTCTGCTCGACGATCTGGCCCTGGTCCATGAAGATCACCCGGTCGGCGACCTGGCGGGCGAAGCCCATCTCGTGGGTCACGCACAGCATGGTCATGCCGCTTTCGGCGAGGTCCACCATCACCTCCAGCACCTCCTTGATCATCTCGGGATCGAGCGCGGAGGTCGGCTCGTCGAACAGCATGATACGCGGGTTCATGCACAAGGCCCGCGCAATCGCCACCCGCTGCTGCTGGCCGCCGGAGAGCTGGCCCGGATACTTCGCCGCCTGCTCGGGGATTTTCACCCGGGTGAGAAACTTCATCGCCACATCCTCGGCGTCCGCCTTCGGCATCTTGCGGACCCAGATCGGGGCGAGCGTGCAGTTCTCCATCACGGTCAGGTGCGGGAACAGGTTGAAGTGCTGGAACACCATGCCGACCTCGCGGCGGATCTCGTCGATCCGCTTCACGTCGTCGGTGAGCTCGATACCGTCCACCACGATGCGCCCCTGCTGGTGCTGCTCCAGCCGGTTGATGCAGCGGATCAGCGTGGACTTGCCGGAGCCGGAGGGGCCGCAGACGACGATGCGCTCGCCGCGATAGACGGTGAGGTTGATGTCGCGCAGCACATGAAAATCGCCGTACCACTTGTTCATGCCCGAGATCTGCACGGCGACATCGCCGCCGGAGCGGTCCACAGCGCTGCGGATTCGGCGTTCGACGGTCTCGGCGCTGGCCATCGGAAGGCTCCCTAACGCTTGTGGCCGGTGTGCAGCCGGCGTTCCATGTAGAGCGAGTAGCGCGACATCAGAAAACAGAACAGGAAGAAGATCAGCGCGGCGGTGAAGTAACCGGTCGTGCCGGTCTGCGGCGAGGCCCACTTGGCGTCGGCGAAGCCCGACTGCACGATGCCGAGCAGATCGAACAGGCCGATGATCGACACGAGCGTCGTATCCTTGAACAGCCCGATGAAGGTGTTGACGATGCCGGGAATGACGATCTTCAGCGCCTGCGGCAGCACGATCAGCCCCATCGACTGCCAGAAGCCGAGTCCCAGCGCGTTCGCCGCCTCATACTGGCCCTTCGGGATCGCCTGCAGGCCGCCGCGCACCACTTCCGCCATGTAGGCGGAGGAGAACAGCGCCACGCCGATGAGGCAGCGCATGAGCTTGTCGAAGTTCACCCCTTGCGGCAGGAACAGCGGCAGCATCACCGAGGCCATGAACAGCACCGTGATGAGCGGCACGCCGCGCCACGCCTCGATGAAGATGATCGAGAACAGCCGCACCACCGGCATCTCCGACCGCCGCCCGAGCGCCAAAAGCACGCCCAGCGGCAGCGACGCCACGATGCCGGTGACGGCCACCACCAGCGTCAGCATCAGCCCGCCCCAGTTCGAGGTCTCGACCGGAACGAGGCCGAAATCGACCGACAGCAGGGCGAGCACGATCACCACGAAGCCGAGCGCGGCGAGCGACGCCTTGAGCGCCGTCGCCGGCTCGAAGGCGCGGGCGACCAGCGCCAGCCCGAACAGCACGGCGGCGAGCAGCGCCACCAGCGCCAGCATGAACACCCACGTTCCGGCGGAGAGCGCGAAGTGGCCGCCGGTCAGCAGGATCAGCGTGACCAGCGGATAGGCGAACAGCATCGCCAGCACGGTGAACCGCTTTCCTGGAAGCCCCGGCGCGAGCATCGCCACAAGGCCGAGCGCGCCGAGGATGAAGGCCGTGTTCACCCGCCAGCGCTGGTCGATGGGGTAGAAGCCGTAGAGCCATTGCGGGAACTTGGCCCACACGAAGGCCCAGCACGCGCCTTCGGGGCTCGCCACGCACGCCTCGCGGTCCTCGCCCGCAAACACGCCCTTGAGCACGGCCCAGTCGAAGACGCCCCACAGGACCGACACGACGAAGGCGAGCACAAGCAGGCTGACGAGCCCGTTCAGCCACGAGGAGAACAGGTTCTGCGCCAGCCAACCCGCAAACCCCGTGGTGTTGGCGGGCGCAGCGATACGCGGCGCCTCTTCGCTGCGCACCCAGCCGCCGCGGTCCGTGCCGATGTCGGCCATGGCCTAACGCTCCACCAGCTTCATGCGCGAGTTGAACCAGTTCATGAACGCCGAGGTGAGCAGACTCAAGGTGAGGTAGACCACCATCCAGATGGCGATGATCTCGATCGCCTGCCCGGTCTGGTTCAGCACCGTGCCGCCCATCGCCACGAGGTCGGGGTAGCCGATGGCGACCGCGAGCGAGGAATTCTTGGTCAGGTTCAGATACTGGCTGGCGAGCGGCGGAATGATCACCCGCAGCGCCTGGGGGATGACGACCAGGCGCAGCGTCGGCCCCGGCTTCACGCCCAGCGCATGCGCGGCTTCGGTCTGGCCGTGGCTCACCGCCTGGATGCCGGCGCGCACGATCTCGCCGATGAACGCGGCCGTGTAGGTGGACAGCGCCACGAGCAGCGCGATCAGCTCCGGCACGACGTTGACGCCGCCACGGAAATTGAAGCCGCGCAGCTCGGGGTACTCGACCGTCACCGGCGCGCCGGCGACGAAATAGGCCATCGCCGGAAGACCGATCACCAGCGCCAGCCCGGTCCAGACCACCGGGAACTGCTCGCCCGTCGCCGCCTGCCGGGTACGCGCCCAGCGCGCCATCAGGACCGCCAGCACGACGCCGACGGCGAGCGCAAGAAGCTCCACCCAGACGCCGTCGGTGAACGTGATCGCGGGCACGATGAAACCGCGGTTCGACAGGAACACCCCCATGGGCACGAAGCCGAGGACGGTGAAGCCCGACGCGGCGATCACCCCGCTTGCCCCCCAGATCGCCGCCAGCACGGCCGCCGTTCCGGCGATCCGCGCCGCGACGCTGGTGGTGGCGGCGTAGAGCCGGCGCAGAACCCAGATGGCCCCGATGGCGACGCCCGCCAGAACCAGTGCGCCGAGCCCCGGATAGGGCAGGCCCACCTGCGGCGCCTTGGCCGGCGGCGGCAGGGGTTTCAGCACCGTTGCGTACCAGACGAAGATCTGCAGCAGCAGCGGCACGTTACGAACGATCTCGATGTAGGTCTCGGCGACCTTCGACACCAGCCAGTTCCTCGACAGGCGCATCACGCCCAGCGCAAAGCCGAGGATGGTGGCGAACACGATGCCGAGCGCCGCCACCAGCAGGGTGTTGAGAAAGCCGACGAAGATGGCGCGGCCGTAACTCGACGCCTCGCTGTAGGGCACCAGCGCCTGCGTCACCGAGAAACCGGCCGTCGATCCCAGGAAGTCGAACCCGGACGCGATGTTGCGCGTGCGCAGGTTGGTCACCGTGTTGTGGATGACCTCCCAGGCGAACCAGCCGAGGGCGAGGAGCAGAAGCGCCTGCACCGCGTAGGCGCGCACCCGCGGATCGTTCACGAGCGAGGGCCGCGCGTGCGCGCGCCCGTCACCGCCGGCAGCCGTCGTCATCCACCTGTGACCCCATCCCCGTTCCCTCCGATCCCGCCCGCGCCGCTCGTTGCTGCGGCGGCGCCGTTGCGGGGCATGGCCGGCGCCCGGGTTCGTCCCGGACGCCGGCGAACGTTCGTTCAGCCGCTCAGCGGATCGGCGGGGCGTACTGGAGGCCGCCCTTGTTCCACAGGGCGTTCTCGCCGCGGGCGATCTTCAGGTTCGAGCCCTCGCCGACGTTGCGCTCGAAGATCTCGGCGTAGTTGCCGGGGCCCTTCAGGATACGCACAACCCAGTCGTTCTCGAGCCCGATGCCCTTGCCGAAATCGCCCTCGACGCCGAGCAGGCGCTTGACCTCGGGGTTCTCGCTCTTCAGCATCTCGTCGACGTTCTTCGAGTTCACGCCCAGTTCCTCGGCGTTGAGCAACGCGAAGTAGGTCCACTTCACGACGTTGAACCACGCATCGTCGCCCTGGCGGACGACCGGGCCCAGCGGCTCCTTGGAGATGATCTCGGGCAGCACCACGTGCGCCGAGGGGTCGGCGAACTTCAGGCGCTCGGCGTAAAGGCCGGACTGGTCGGTGGTGAAGGCGTCGCAGCGGCCTTCGGTGTAGGCCTTGAGCACTTCCTCGTTCTTCTCGAACGCCACGACCTCGTAGGTCATCTTGTTGGCGCGGAAGAAGTCGGCGAGGTTCAGTTCGGTGGTGGTGCCGGTC
>DAIODI010000185.1:0-5556 GCA_036746875.1 Aestuariivirgaceae bacterium
CACCTGCGCGAGGAAGGCCAGCGCCACGACCTCATCGATGCGGTGTTCTCGCTCGGCGGCCAGGACGATCTGGTGCTGGTGGTGAAGCGCGTCGCGGCGCTCGCCGCCTTCCTCGACACCGACGACGGCCGGAACCTGCTCGCGGGCGTCAGGCGCGCCACCAACATCCTGCGCATCGAGGAGAAGAAGGACGGCCGCTCCTACAAGGGCTGGCCGGAGAAGTCGCTGCTCGTCCAGGGCGAGGAGAAGGCGCTGGCGCAGGCCATCGACCGCGCCGAGGCGCAGGCGAGGATCGCCATCGACAATGAGGATTTCGGGGCCGCCATGCGCGCCGTGGCGAAGCTGCGCGCGCCGGTGGACGCCTTCTTCGACACGGTGACGGTGAACGCCGACGACCCGACGTTCCGCGAAAACCGCCTGAAGCTGCTCGACCGCATCCGCGCCGCCACGCTGCCGGTGGCGGACCTGTCGAAGGTGGAGCGGTAGGCGTCGCCCCTGCTCCCCCGGCCCCTGCTCCGCCGCTCCCTACTCCGCAGCTTCGGCGTAGACCTCCACCGGTGGGCAGGTGCACACCACGTTGCGGTCGCCGAACACGTTGTCGACGCGCGCCACCGGCGGCCAATACTTGTCGGCGGTCTGGCCGGGGAGCGGAAAGAACGCCTGCTGCTTCGTGTACGGACGTTTCCACTCGCCGATCAGCGAGCGGTGAGTGTGCGGCGCGTTCTTCAGCACGTTGTCGGCGCGGTCAGCCTTGCCCTCCTCCACCTCGGCGATCTCGCGGCGGATCGAGATCATCGCGTCGCAGAAGCGGTCGATCTCGGCCTTGCCCTCGCTCTCGGTGGGTTCGACCATCAGCGCCTCCGGCACCGGCCAAGATACCGTTGGCGCATGGAAGCCGAAGTCCATCAGCCGCTTCGCCACGTCCTCGGCGGTGACGCCGGTTGTCTCCTTCAGCCTCCCCATATCGAGGATGCACTCGTGCGCGACGTAGCCGCCCGGCCCCGTGTAGACGATCGGGAAGTGCGGCCCCAGCCGGCGCGCGATGTAGTTGGCGTTGAGGATCGCCACCTGCGTCGCCCGCGTCAGCCCTTGCGCGCCCATCATGGCGATGTAGGCCCATGAGATCGGCAGGATCGAAGCCGAACCCCACGGGGCGGCCGAAATGGCGCCGATGGTGGGCCGGTTTCCGGCCGCCGGGTTGACGCCCTGCACCACCGGGCTGCCGGGGAGGAAGCGGGCGAGATGCGCCTTGACGCCGATCGGCCCCATGCCAGGGCCGCCGCCGCCGTGCGGGATGCAGAACGTCTTGTGCAGGTTCATGTGGCAGACGTCCGCGCCGATTTCGGCCGGGCGCACGAGCCCGACCAGCGCGTTGAGGTTGGCCCCGTCGAGGTACACCTGCCCGCCCGCCTCGTGGACGATGGTGCAAACGTCGCGGATGCCCTCCTCGAACACGCCATGCGTTGACGGGTACGTCACCATCAGCGCCGACAGCCGCTCGCGGTAGTGCTTCGCCTTGGCCCTGAGATCTGCGAGATCGATGTTGCCGTGGGCGTCGCAGCCGACGACGACCACGGTGAGCCCCGCCATCACGGCCGAGGCCGGGTTGGTTCCGTGCGCCGAACTCGGGATCAGGCAGATGTCGCGGTGGGCCTCGTTCTTCGCCGCCTGGTAGGCGCGAATGGTCATCAGTCCGGCGTACTCGCCCTGGCTGCCGGCGTTGGGTTGCAGCGACACCGCGTCGAAGCCGGTGATCTCGGCCAGCCAGCGTTCGAGGTTCTCGAACAGCTCCTGATAGCCCTGCGCCTGTTCGAGCGGCGCGAACGGATGCATCTGGGCGAACTCGCGCCAGGTGACCGGAATCATCTCCGTCGTCGCGTTGAGCTTCATCGTGCACGACCCCAGCGGGATCATCGCACGGTCGAGCGCGATGTCCTTCTGCTGCAGCCGCCGCAGGTAGCGCAGCATCTCCGTCTCGCTATGGTGGGCGGCGAACACCGGATGGGTGAGGAACGGCGAGGCGCGCCTGAGCGCCGGCGGGATGCATTCGATGGTGAGCGCATCGAGCTCGTCCAGCGTGGTGCGCCGCATGAGGGCGCTGTCGAAGCAGGCGAGCAGACTCTCCACCTCGCTGCCGCGCGTCGTCTCGTCGAAGGAGACGCCGAGGTGGTCGGCGTCGACGATCCGCAGATTAATGCGCCGCGCCTTCGCCTTGGCGGCGATGGCGTGCGCCCGGCCGGGGAGCGCCACCGTGATTGTGTCGAAGAAGGCCCCGGTGACGACGCCGTAGCCGGACCGTCTCAGCGCCGTCGCCACGATCTCGGCGTAGCGATGGGCGCGCCGGGCGATCTTCAGGATGCCTTCGGGGCCGTGGTAGACGGCGAACATCGAGGCGACGACGGCAAGCAGCACCTGCGCGGTGCAGATGTTGCTCGTAGCCTTGTCGCGGCGGATGTGCTGTTCGCGCGTCTGCAGCGCCATGCGCAGGGCCGGCTCGCCCTCGGCGTCCACCGAGACGCCGATCAGCCGGCCGGGAATGGCGCGCTTGTAGGCGTCGCGCGTCGCCAGGAACGCCGCGTGCGGGCCACCGTAGCCCATCGGCACGCCGAAGCGCTGGGCCGAGCCGACCGCGATGTCGGCGCCGAACTCACCCGGCGGCTTGAGCAGCGCCAGCGCCAGCAGGTCGGTGGCGACGACGCAGAGCGCGCCCGCCGCCTTCAGCGCCGCCGCGACGGCGGACAGATCGCGCACCTCGCCCGACGATCCCGGATAGGAGAGGAGCGCGGCGAACACCTGCGAGGGGTCGAGGTCGGTGAAGGGATCGCCCACCTGAAGCTCGAAGCCGAAGCCGCGGGCGCGGGTTTCGATGACGGCGATGGTCTGCGGATGGGTGTCGCGGTCGACGAAAAAGCGCTCGCGGCCGGTCTTCGAGACACGATGGGCGAGCGCCATCGCCTCCGCCGCGGCGGCGCCCTCGTCGCGCAGCGAGGCGTTGGCGATCTCAAGCCCGGTGAGGTCGGTCGCCATCTGCTGGAAGTTGGGCAGCGCCTCAAGCCGGCCTTGCGCGATCTCCGCCTGGTAGGGCGTGTAGGCCGTGTACCAGCCGGGATTTTCGAGGATGTTGCGCAAGATCACCTTCGGGGTGACGCAGCCGTAGTAGCCCATGCCGATCATCGAGGTGTAGACCTCGTTGCGGCTGGCGATGCGGCGCAGGTGAGACAGCGCGGTGCGCTCGGACAACGGCTCCGGCAAGTCGAGCGGGCGGGCGGCGCGGATCGCCTGCGGCACCACTTTGGCGATGAGGTCGTCGAGGCTTTCCGCGTCCACCGCCTTCAGCATCGCGGCGATCTCGTTCTGGCGCGGCCCGATGTGGCGCGGGATGAAGTTGGCTCCGGATTGAAGCTCGCTCAGGGTCGGTCGGTCGGCCATGGTCATCTCTCGCCGATCAGGGTTTGGCGCCCAGGAACGCCTGGTACTCGCTCTCGCTCATCAGCCCGTCGAGTTCGGACGGGTCGGCGAGGCGGATCCTGCCGAACCAGCCGGTTCCGGCGGCGTCGCGGTTCACCTGCGCCGGATCGCCGGCGCGCGCATCGTTGGCGGCGACGACCTCGCCCGAGACCGGGGCGTAGACCTCGCTTGCCGCCTTCACCGACTCGACGACCGCCGCCGACTGGCCCTTGGTCACCTTGCGGCCGACCTCGGGCAGTTCCACGAACACGATGTCGCCAAGCTGCGACTGGGCGTGATCGGTGATCCCGAAGGTCGCTGTTTCGCCCTCGACCTCGATCCATTCGTGATCGGATGTGAAATAGCGCTTCGCCATGGCTGGTCCTCTTGATCAGTTATCCCCGGCGGCGATAGCGCGCCGGAACGAACGGCAGGTGAACAACGCTGGCCTGCAGGCTCGATCCGCGCACCGAAACCGCAAGCGCGGTTCCCGCCGCCGCGTGCGGGCGGGCCACGTAGCCCATCGCCACCGGCTTGCCGAGCGAGGGCGCGAACCCGCCGGAGGTGATCCGGCCGGTCTCCAGCCCGTCCGACAGGATGGCCGCGCCTTCGCGCGCGATCGCCCGGCCCTCGAAGCCCAGCCCGATCCTCAGGCGCGCCGGTCCACCTGCAAGCTCCTTGCGGATGCGCTGCTCGCCGGGGAAGCCGCCCTCGGCGCGCCGGCGGGCGCCGATCGACCAGGTGAGCGCCGCCTCCACGGGGGAGGTCGTGTCGTCGATGTCGTGGCCGTAGAGGCAAAGCCCGGCTTCGAGCCGCAGCGAATCGCGCGCCCCGAGGCCCACCGGCTTCACCTCCGGGTGGGCCAGCAGGCGTTCCGCGAAGCCCTGCGCCTGAGCAGCCGGAACCGAGATCTCGAACCCGTCCTCGCCGGTGTAGCCGGAGCGCGAGACGATGACCGGCACGCCGCCCCAGTCCGCCCGTCTCGCCTCCATGAAGAAGAGATCGCGGCAGGCGGGGATCAGGCCCGACAGCACGGCCTCGGCCTTCGGACCCTGGAGGGCGACAAGCGCCAGATCGCCATGCAGATGGACGGAGGCGGCCTTCAGGTTCGCCTGAAGCCAGGGCACGACCACCGCCTTGCGCCCGGCGTTGACGACGGCGAGAAGTTCGCCTTCCGCGTCGAGCCGCGTCACCATCAGGTCGTCGATGATGCCGCCGGTCTCGTTGGTGAGCTGGGTGTAGCGCATGCGGCCCGGTTTCAGGCCGAGAATATCGCCGGGGACCAGCCGCTCCAGCGCCGCCGCCACCGCCGCGTGGCTCGCCCCGGCGAGGGTCACCTGCCCCATGTGGGAGACATCGAACAGCCCGGCGCTGGCCCGCGTCCACAGGTGTTCGGCGATGATGCCCTCGTACTGCACGGGCATGTCGTAACCCGCGAACGGCGCCATACGGGCGTTCAGCGCCCGGTTGAGCGCGTCAAGCGGCGTTCGCGCGAGCGGCGCGGGATCAGCGGCGGAGGTCATCGGGCGCGATCCGCAACCGCAGCGTGAAGGTTCAGGAAATCCGGATCGAGGCGGAAAACGCACATCGCTCGATTACCTTTCACTGCTTCGACCGGCGAAGTCAACACTCCGGGCTTTGCCCGAAACTTGCAAAATCCGGCGCGATCAAGCATCTAGCAGCCTGAGCCGAACCCGGCCAAACCCGAGACGACCCGAGCCCATGAAAAAGCGTCCCCTCAAGCTCATTCTGGCCGCGCCGCGCGGCTTCTGCGCCGGCGTGGTGCGCGCCATCGACATCGTGGAGCGGGCGCTGGAGATGTACGGCAAGCCGGTCTACGTCCGCCACGAGATCGTCCACAACCGCTACGTGGTGGAAGACCTCAAGCAGAAGGGCGCGATCTTCGTCGAGGAGCTCGACGAGGTGCCGGACGGCGAGCATCCGGTGATCTTCTCCGCCCACGGTGTGCCAAAGTCGGTGCCGGACGAGGCGCGCCACCGCAACCTGTTCTATCTCGACGCCACCTGCCCGCTGGTGTCGAAGGTGCACATGGAAGCGGCGCGCCACAACCAGACCGGCCACGACCTCGACCAAAACAACCAATCCCGC
>DAIODI010000186.1:0-5496 GCA_036746875.1 Aestuariivirgaceae bacterium
GATCCGTCTCCGGCGTCCGCGCCCCAGCCTGCCGCCCTCGCGGAACCGGAGCCAGAGCCTGAACCAGAGCCTGAAACGCTGGTCAAACCGGTTGTAGAACCGCACCCCGAGCCGACCGTCTATGCGGGACCGCCACCAGCGCCCGTCGACCGGGTGCGTACGCGACGGCCAGAGGGTTCCGCCCAAGTCGTCGTCCTGCCGCCGCCAGCCGTCCGGACGCCACCTCCGCCCCCGCCCGAGCCAGGGCCCCCGGCAACAGTCTTCCGGTCCATTCGGTCGAAGGCGATGGCGCCCGCCGCGGAGAATGAGGCCCGCGCCGCGCTGGCCACGACGCCGTCGCACGCCCACACAGCCCCCCGGCACGAGCCGATCAGCCCCGAGTCCTTGCCTGCGGCGGTGCTGGAAGACCTGTCCCCGCCAGCCGATGAGCCTTCACCGGCGCCCGCCGCCATCACGATGGCCGCGCTAACGGCAGTCGGCGCGCCCGAAGCTCTACCGGCGCCTACCGCCGCAACCCAGCTTGTTGACGCCGACGATACCCTTGACCAGACGGTCAGAACGCTGACCGACACCGCCACCATTTTCGCCAGCACCGCGCTGCCCCAGGAGCGGGCGCTGGCCGCCGACGTTCTGGCGCTGCTGCTGCCTACTCTCTCCGACGCCGCCGCAGAGCAGGTGGCGCGCCGGGTGGCCGGCCTGGAAGCGCCGCCGCCGGAGCTTCTTTCGCTCCTGCTTGCGCATCCCAGCTCGCCCGCGGCGAAACTCATCGTCGAGCGATCGATGTCGGTCAGCGATCCCGATCTGATACGGGCGATCGAGCATGGCAGCGAGAGCATCTGGCTGGCGGTCGCGCAGAGGCGGCATGTCTCCGGCCGGGTGTGCGAACGGCTGGCGGAAACCCGCAACGGCCCGGTTCTGCTCGCGCTGGCGCGAAACGCCGCCGCCAAGCTAACGCCGGCGGCGTTCGAGATCATGTGCGCCGTCGCCGCCGACTACACGGCGCTTCAGGTCCCGCTCGCCAATCGCGCCGAACTCACGCCTGCCTTCGCGTTCGAACTGTTCTGGCACGCCCCGCCGGAACTGCGCCGTTACACTCTGACCCGGTTCCTCGTCGACACCGAATCTGTCGGCAAGCTCCTCCGCAGCCTCGATGCAGCCGGACTCTTGCCCCGAAGCGTCGCCGAGCCGGCCGAGGTGGACAGGTTCGTGGAGTTGCTGGCGGCCGGGCAACTTCCATTCGCAACGCAAGCACTTTCAGGGTTGCTCGGGATCGCCCGGCGTACGGCAGAGCGAATTGTAACCGACCGCGAAGGCGAAGCACTGGCGGCGGCGTTGAGGGCGCTCGGCATGAACCGCAGCAACGCCGCCAAGATCATCGCGACGCTGGTCAAAGCAGAGACTACCCCAATTCGTGTCGATCGGAACTTGGAGGATTTGTATTACGTCTTTGATTCACTTTCGGTGAACAAAGCGCGTATTCTTTTGAGCTATTGGAACTGGTGGGATCGACGTATCAGCATGGCATGAAGACTTTAGTATGTCACTGTAAGGCATATTTTTACTACTGGGACTCCCTGCAACGTTCAGCCGCCGACAAGCTTTCAAAGGCGAGCAGCGCATTAAGAAAACGCTTGAATAGTTATACTATTGCAGTCATAGAGTGACTGTCGTTCAGCTTGCAGTACGCGCGCCCGTGAGCCGTCGACTTGAAGGGCGCCCACGATACTAGCGGGTCGTCGGCAATAAAACCACCAGACAGCGCCAGTTCGTGATGTCACCTCATGGACTGCGCCCCTGATCCAAAGGACTGAGGACTTCATGGATAGCAAGACCGAACTTGTCGATCTGACAGCCGATATCGTCGCCGCCTATGTTGGCAACAATGCTGTTCCGGTCAGCGACCTGCCCAACCTGATCAACGATGTTTACCGGGCGCTGGCGAGCGCGGTGGGTGGGCAAGTGGAAACAAAGCCACCGGTGGAAGAAAAGCCGGCCGTGCCGGTGAAGAAATCAATTACGCCCGACTATATCGTCTGTCTTGAAGACGGGAAAAAATTCAAGTCGCTGAAGCGGCACCTTCGCACCCACTACGACCTGACGCCGGAGCAGTACCGCGAGAAGTGGGGCCTGTCGGCCGATTATCCGATGGTGGCGCCGAACTACGCCGAAGCGCGCTCCAAGCTCGCTCGCAAGATGGGTCTCGGCCAACGTCGCCGCGGCAAGTAACCTGCCAGTCTTGAACATTGAAGGACCGGCGTGTGCGCCGGTCCTTTGCGTTTTCGGACCCGGTGTTGCACGGCCGTCGCTTGCCGAGGCCGCGGCGGCGATTCATATACTCTTCTGGATGGTGCGGCGTCGCGATTCGGTCGTCCAGGGAGGTGCCGGGCGTGCGTGAGGAGTCCCATCGAGCATTCCGCGCGCAGCTCGTGATCGACGGGCAGCGTCAGCTGTTCGACTACTGGGTGGAGCGTTGCCGAGCGCGCGCCATGCCCGAACGCCGGGATATCTCGCCGTCGCATTTCCCGAAGCTCCTGCCGGCAGTCAGCCTGATCGACATCGAGGCGGGCGGCCGCTACCGGGTGCGCCTGGCCGGAACAGCGCTGCGCGACATCTACGACCGTGAGATCACCGGGCTCTACATCGACGATCTCGAGTGCGGCCGCGCCCGCGATTACTGGGCCGCCTCCTATGCCCGCGTCGCCGAAACGGGGCGGCCGGCGCAAGGGGTGATTCGCTGTCCGCGGGCCACCAAGGAGCACCTCGTCCAGTTCTGGCTGAAGCTGCCGCTGGCGGGCGACGGCGCCCACCGGCCGGCGATGATCCTTTGTCTCGACACCTGCGTTCCGGCGACCAGCCTGCCCGGTTCGCTGTCGAGCGAGGTGCTGGACGCGATGGCCGGCTGACCATCATTCTTGACATTCTAGGAAATATATCCTAGACACAGATCCCGACCAAGGCGTAACGGGTTATCATAGTTATGGAACGAATCAAGAACGATTTGCGGCAGGGCGCCTTTCGCGACCGGGAGGGCCGGGAGACGGCGGTTCTTGTGAACACGGCCGAAAGCCCGCTCACCTGGCTGTTCCATCGCCGCGACGCGCACGGCGCCCGGCTGATCGACGAGACCGAGCTGGCCGCCGGCGAGCGCCTGCGCCGCGACTTCGAGGCGGCCGCACAAGCGCCGCGCCTGACGATGCGCTGGGACACGGAGCCGCGCGGCGAGGGCCGCCACTTCGGCCTGCTGGCGGCCCCGGAGTCGGCGCTCGCCGCCCGCGACCGGGTGCACGCGGCGCTCACCGCCGTGGGCGACGACCTGGCGCAAATCCTCCTTAAGGTGTGCTGCCTCGACAGCGGCCTTGAGGCGGCGGAGCGGGCGCTCGGCTGGCCGAAGCGGTCGGGCAAGCTGGTGCTGAAGATCGCGCTTGGCCGGCTGGCGGCGCACTACGGCCTTTCGCGGCGCTGACGCGATGGCGCGCGTCGGGCGGTATCCACTTGGCGGGATGATGCTCTCAGGGTCGCATCATCTTTGCCCGACAAGTGGGAGCCAATAGGCGGGATGATGCTCAGGCGGCTGCGGCGGCTTGCGCCTTCAGACGCTTCACCATCGAGGCGAGCCCGTTGGAGCGCTGTGGCGTGAGGTGCTGGTCGAGGCCGAGGCCGGCGAGCGTGCCGTGGATGTCCATGGCCGCGACTTCGCCCGGATCGCGGCCGGAGGCCAGCGAGACCAGCAGGGCGACGAGACCGCGCACGATCAGGGCGTCGCTGTCGCCGCGAACGATGAGGTGCGTCTCGCCCCGTGCGCCGCGCTCAAGCCGTGTCGTCATCCACACCTGGCTGGCGCAGCCCTGCACCTTGTTGGCGGGGTTGCGCGCCTCGTCCGGGAACGCGCCCATCTGGCGGCCAAGCTCGATGAGGTAGCGGTACCGGTCCTCCCAGTCGTCGAGGACGGCGAAGTTGGCTTCCACCTCGGCGAACGGAGGCAAACCTTCGGGTCGGGCGGCGGCGCTCATGGCCCTTCAGATAGCGGGCGGTTTCGGCTGTCACAACCGTTGTGATGTCGCGGATGCGGACCGGTCAACCGCGCTTCGTCTCCGCCGGGCCGCGCCACTCGGGGATCAGGTCCTCAAGCGTGAGGGTGGATTGCGATTCGGGAGCGGCGGCGATCCGCGTCAGGCTGCCGGTGGGCATCGGATCGGCGCGAAGACCAGGCGGCGCGCCGGCCGGGGCCTGTTCGACTTCGGGGTGCACGGCCCATTCGTACAGCAGGCGGAAGGAGTATTTCGCCTTCGCCTCAAGCTTCGCCAGCACGGCGTGGGCGGTTTCGCATGCCTGCGGCTGGCGGGAACAGAAACCGGAAAGATCATCGGCCGCACTGACTGCGGCGGCGACCATGTCTTCCGGCGGAAGCGCAGTCCCGGCGGCCTGGTTCACGGCGGCCTGCGGGACCGCCGGCTGCGGCGGCGACGGCAGAAGACACGCCGACCCGCCCACGTACATGAGCACCCGGATCATCCTCATCGTTTGACGCCCTGGAAAGGTTGTTTGTTCGTTGTTGCGCTCAAGGCTAGCGACGATTTCTTTCCGACCTCTGCAAGCGGCAGGGTGAACGTTTGTTCAATCGCCCGGGCAATTTGGCACACGATTTCGGCGCTGTTCTGCAACCCCCTGAAACTCAATGGTGATTGGCTGCTGACGCGATCGTGAGCGGGGACGGCCCGCGCGCTTTGGAAACCGCTTCTTAACCGCGTTTCGCGCACAGTAGCCAAAAGCCCGAAACCTACCGTTCACGATGCGCGCCAACGCCCAGCCTTCGATCAGCGACGACGCCGGCGAGGACCTCGACGCCACCCCGCGGGCGCGGCGGCGCTCGCCGGTCTCGACGCTGGTGAGCCTGGCGCTGGTGGCCATCGCCGGGACGGCGATCGCGTGGAACGCGCTCTACAACCAGCGCCCGAAGGCCACAGGCGTGACGGCGCGCACCATCGAACTCACCGCGCAACGCCCGGCGGCGAGGCCGGCGAAGCCCGCCGCCAGCGCCGGCGCGGCGGAGGTGGCGGTGAAGGCGGCCCCGGCGAAGGCGGGAGCGGGCGGGGCGCCGGCGCAGACGGTGGCGGCGCTGCAGGCGCAGCTTGCCGTGCTCGGCGTCTATGCCGGGCCGGCCAACGGGGCGCTCGACGCGGCGACGCTCCAGGCTGTGGACGCCTACCGGGCGCGCCACGGCCTCGACGCCGGGCTGCCGCTCGACGGCGTGCTCGATCACGCGCGCTTCGCCGCCGAGATCGTGCAGGCGGCGAACTTCCGCCCCGAGGGCGAAAGCGCCGTCGGCGCAGCCGCGCCGGCGCAGCCTGACGGCCCGCCGGCCTTGACGGCGGCCAGGGACGAGGTGCTGTTCGTGCAGAAGGGCCTGGCCGAACTGGGCTATGCGCCGGGGCCGGAGGAAGGGAGGACGGGCGAGATCAACAGCCGGGACATTCGTGATTTACAGGCCGAGCGGCG
>DAIODI010000187.1:0-5418 GCA_036746875.1 Aestuariivirgaceae bacterium
TGCTCGACGGCGACAACGTGCGCCACGGCCTCAACCGCGACCTCGGCTTCACCGCCGCCGACCGGGTGGAGAACATCCGCCGCGTGGCGGAGGTGGCGCGCCTCATGGTGGACGCCGGGCTGATCGTGCTGGTGTCGTTCATCTCGCCGTTCCGGTCCGAACGGCTGCTGGCGCGCGAGCTGGTGCGGCCCGGCGAGTTCGTCGAGGTGTTCGTGGACACGCCGCTGGCGCTCGCCGAAAGCCGCGACCCGAAAGGCCTCTACGCCAAGGCGCGGCGCGGCGAGATCGCCAACTTCACCGGGATTTCCTCGCCGTACGAGGCGCCGGAGAACCCCGAGATCAGGATCGACACGGCGGCGACTGCGCCTGAGGACGCCGCTGTCGCCATCGTCGCCTGGCTCGAAGCGGCCGGCCGCCTCGGCTGAGCGCCGCGCCGGGCGTTCACGGGCGGGGCAGCGGGCGCGGTCCCGGAAACAGCCGGTGACCCGTCTTCTCCAGCATCGGGCGGGAGGGATAGTCGATCACGGCGTAGCCGCCATCCACGATCAGCGTCTGGCCGGTGACGAACGAGGCTTCGGATGAGGCGAGGAAGAACACCGCCGCGGCGATCTCCTCCGGTGCGCCCATGCGGTTGAGCAGCGACGGCGGCAGCTCCCAGTCGCCGGTTCCGCCGCTCGCGGCCTTGGCCATCGCCGGGTCGGTCTCGATCCACCCCGGGCTGACGCCGTTGCAGCGCACGCCGAACGGCGCGCCTTCCGCCGCCAGCATCCGCGTCAGCCCCTCCACTCCCGCCTTCGCCACGCAGTAGAGGCCCCAGTTGCCGTCGAGCGCGGCGGTGGAGGAGATGTTGACGATGGAGCCTTTCACCTCCGCCAGCAGCGGCATGGCGTAGGCGGCCGTGAAGTAGGGCGCGTCGAGATTGGGGCCGCGCAGCTTGTCCCAGCGCCGACCCGGCGGGTCGGCATCCTCGACGCCCGAGCGCCTGCCGCCGACGCCGGCGTTGTTCACCAGCGCATCGAGGCGGCCGAAGCGGTCCTTGACGGCGGCGATCACGCCGGCGGCTTCGGCTTCGACGCCAAGATCAGCCGTCACGAACAGGCACGGCGCGCCCAGCGCCTCGATCCCGGCGCTGGCCGCCTCGCCTTTCGCCGGATCGCGTCCGGCGATCGCCACGGCGAAGCCCTCGCGGGCGAAGCGGTGCGCGATGCCGCGTCCGATCCCCGAATTGCCGCCGGTGACAAGAACGGTTTTGCGCGGTTCGGTCATGGCGCTCGCATCGGATGGTTGGAGGGAGAGACGAACCACTGCGGCCGCGCCCGCTCCAGCGCCCGGCCCACGCGGAACACCGTGGCGTCGTCGAAGGTGCGCCCGACGATCTGGACGCCGGTCGGCACGCCGTTACCGGCGCGCCCGGAAGGCACGGCCAGCACGGGGCAGTTGTGCAGCATGTTGAACGGGTGCGTCATCGCCCAGCCATACTCCGGATCGACGCGCTTGCCGGCGACGAAGAACTCGGGATCGTAAGGATCGTGCTCGGCCTTGACCGCCGGAATGGCGAGCGTGGGGCAGATGAGCGCGTCGAACTGCGAAAGCGCCGGCCCCAGCGTCTGGTACATGAGGTGCGCCCGCTCGAAGGTGCGGTGGACATCGTCGATGCCGGTCAGGCGCTCGGCGGCTTCGGCGAACTTCAGCGCATAGTCCGTCATCAGCTCGCGATGCGCGGCGCGCCGCCAGATCGTCTGGCGTCCGAAGTGCATGGCGTTGTACCAGTGCAGCGCGTCGCGATCGACCGCGTCCGTCCAGCCGAGATCGACCTCCCCGACATGGGCGCCCGCCTCCTGCAGCGCCGCGACGGCGACGAGCGTGTTGGCGCGCACCTCATCGTCCAGCGTGACGTAACCGAAGTCGAGCGAGCAGGCGATGCGCAACCCCTTCACCCCGTCCGGCTCCAGCGGCAGCACAACCCGCTCGCGCAGCGAATCGTGATCGAGCGGGTGCGCCCCGGCGGTGACGTTCTGCATCAGCGCCGCATCGGTGACCGTGCGCGTCATCGGTCCGCAGTGGTTGAAGCGGTCGAAGTTGGCGGGCGGACCGTCCGGGTTGCGGCCGTGCGGCGGCTTGAAGCCAACGATCCCGCAGGCCGACGCCGGGATGCGGATCGAGCCGCCGATGTCGGTGCCGGTGGCGAGGGTGGTCATGCCGGCCGCCAGCGCCGCCCCCGACCCGCCGGAGGAGCCGCCAGGGCCATAGTCGAGGTTGTGCGGGTTGCGGGTGACGCCCCACATCCGCGAGAAGCACACCCCCGACAGACAGAACTCCGGCGTGGTCGTGCGGGCGTGGACGATCGCGCCGGCGCCGAGCAGGCGTTCGATCGAGGGATCGCTGATGGGGTCCACCTCGCCGGCGAAGACCAGCGAACCGTGGGTGGTGCGCTTGCCGGCGAGGCGCTGCGCGTCCTTGACGGCAAGCGGAACGCCTTCGAGCGCCCGCGGCGCGTCGCCCCTGCCCATCCAGCGGGCTTCGGCGCGCCGGGCGGCGGCGAGCGCCTCGTCGAAGTAGGTGTCGGCGAAGGCGTTGACCTTCGGTTTCACGGCTTCGGCGCGGGCGACAACCGCCTGCATGAGCTCCACGGGCGAGAGCGTGCGGGCGCGAAAGGCGGCAAGCGCCTCGGCGGCGGAAATGTAGGGGAGGTCATCGGCGCGCATGGGATGAATCCTAAGGCCGTATGACCGCCCGCGCCAGACCGCCGCGCAGGGTTAACCCGGCCTTAAGCCGAACCGGCGTATTTGAAAGATCTTCGGTTCGTGGAGTTCGTACGTCCCATGCTGACGATCGCTTTCGTGCTTGCCGTTACCGGCCTCGCCTTCAACATCGTGTGCGCCCACTACTTCCTGAAGGAGACCCGGATACCGGTGAAGTTCCGGCTCCGCCTGCGCTCCATGGATGGCGTCAGCACCTCGGAAACCTCCCCCGCCTGACCACGGCCGCCGCCACGCCGCACGCGTTGCCGCCGCAGTGGCGTTCGCGGCGGTTGCCTTGCGACGGCGGGACGGGCTATGGGATCCGCCAGCGACGCTTGGAGCCCCGCCCGTGTCCCTTCGTCCGTTCGCCATTCTGGCCGTGATCGCCGCCGCCGCGTCGGGCCTTGCCCATGCGGAAACGCGCGACGACTATTTCAGCAACCTCGAGCGATACCAGTACGCCGCGCCGCAAGCCGCGCCGCAAGCGGCGCCGCGCGACTGGCGCGCCGTGAGGAAGCAGGTGGCGACCGCGCCCGGCGCTGCGCCAATCCGCAACAACCGCGGCCAGGATGTCGGCTATGCGTGGGTTGGCGGCAAGGTTGGCCGCAGCGCCTTCGACGACCCCGATCTCGTCCGCAGCGACAATTTCTCGGGCGGTCTGTCGAGCGACCCCGGCGGCGGCGATCCCAACCTTCTGCCGTCCGACCAGCCGGGCGGCGGCGTCCTGAACCTGTGGATGCGGTTCTGACCCCCCGCTGGAGCGTCATCTCGCCAAGTGGCGGCCGCTTGGCGTAGAAAAGACGACGCACAACGAAAAAGATGGAGCGGCCGGCCTGAGTCCGTCAGGCCGGGTTCCGCTCGACGGCGAGCCTCAAAGCCCCCTCGACTGCGCCTCGTCCGGCGTCAGCGCCACGATGGCGAGCGCATGCACGCGGCCTGCGAGCTGATCTTTCAGCGCGGCGTTGATCAGGCGATGGCGGTCCACCCGGCCGAGGCCCGCGAACGCGGCCGTGACGGCGATCACCCGGAAATGGGTTTCCCCTTCAGCCCGCGCGCCCGCATGGCCGGCATGCAGATGCGACTGATCCTCCAGCCGGATGTCTGCGTTCGGGAAGGTTGTCGTCAACCTTTCCATGATGGACTTGGCGACCGGGCCTTCAGCCATGGGGGTTCCGCAAGACAGGGGAGGGACGGGATCGTGCGTTTTGGTTTGCCGCAGCGCCGCGCCGGCCGCAAGGGTTGCGGTGCGCGCACCGTGTCCCCATAATCGGCCAATGATCGAAAAAGTGGATTACTTCGACCGCATCCGGGTCGGCAAACAGCGCAAGGACGAGCAGCGTCCCGCGCACGTCGCGTGCGAATGGCCGGGGTGCGCCGCCGCCGGCGCCTATCGCGCCCCCAAGGGGCGCCGGGCGGAAGGCCAGTACCACACCTTCTGCCTCGACCACGTGAAGGCGTACAACCGCACCTACAACTACTTCGCCGGCATGGACGACGGCGACATCGCCGGGTTCCAGAAGTCGGCCGCCACCGGCCACCGCCCCACCTGGAAGCTCGGGCAGAACTCGTGGGCGGAGTTCAACGGCGGCAAGCTGCGAAGCTCTGCGTTCCGGCGCGCCGCGCGCGACCCGTTTGATCTCCTCGGCGGGCCCGCCGCGCCGGAGCAGCCGCGCAAGCGCACGGTCAAGAGCCTCGAACGCAAGGCGCTCGACACGCTGGGGCTCGAGGAGTCCGCCACCGCCGACCAGATCAAGACCCAGTACAAGCTGCTGGTGAAGCGTTTCCACCCGGACGCCAACGGCGGCAGCCGGGCCATGGAGGACCGGTTCCGCGAGATCATCCAGGCGTATGACCTGCTTCGCGCCGCCGGCTACTGCTGAATCCGCCGCGCGGCGCCCCTGCTTGCGGCCGCCTGTTCCAACGACTAAAAGCGTTCCGTCACCAACGATCGGCGTTCGCGACGGCGGCGAGGAACCTTTGTCGCGGACTGAAGGGCCAGCCGCGGGCGGGCCACAGGCAGGATAACGACCCCATGAGCGCCACGACGAACGGCGAAGCAGCGCCGCAGCCCGACATCAAGGTTTCGGTGCGCCAGCTGTTCGGCATCGACTCCGACCTGCAGGTGCCCGCCTACTCGAGGCCCGGCGAGCATGTCCCCGATCTCGACGAGGACTACCTGTTCAACCGCGAGACCACGCTGGCGATCCTCGCCGGCTTCGCCTACAACCGCCGCGTCATGGTGACCGGCTATCACGGCACCGGCAAATCCACCCACATCGAACAGGTGGCGGCGCGGCTCAACTGGCCGTGCATCCGCGTCAACCTCGACAGCCACATCTCGCGCATCGATCTCGTCGGCAAGGACGCGATCGTGCTGAAGGACGGCAAGCAGATCACCGAGTTCCGCGAGGGCATTCTGCCGTGGTGCTACCAGCACAACGTCGCGCTGGTGTTCGACGAATACGACGCCGGGCGCCCCGACGTGATGTTCGTCATCCAGCGCGTCCTCGAAAGCTCCGGCCGCCTGACGCTGCTCGACCAGAACCGCGTGCTGCGCCCGCATCCGGCGTTCCGGCTGTTCGCCACCGCCAACACCATCGGCCTCGGCGACACCACCGGCCTCTATCACGGCACCCAGCAGATCAACCAGGCGCAGATGGACCGCTGGTCGATCGTC
>DAIODI010000188.1:0-5409 GCA_036746875.1 Aestuariivirgaceae bacterium
GAGCTTGCTGGTGTCGTAGGCGATCACGGTGGCGTAGAGGATCGACGGCACGGTGCATTCGCTGGCGTCGGCGCTGATGAAGTCCTCGCGCTTCAGGCCGAGCTTGTCCCAGTCGATCTTCTCGATGATGCCTTCCGCGCAGGCGGCGAGCGTGGTCATCGAATCGTTCTCGACCACGTCCCACGTCACGTTGTTGGCTTCCACCATGGCGCGGATCTTGGCGATTTCACCGCCGAACTCCTCCTCGGTGATCTTGCCGAGGCCGGCCGCCATGAACGGCTCGAAGAACGCCTTGCGGACGCTGTCCTGGTAACTGCCGCCCCACGACACCACCGTCAGGCTCTCATCGGCCTGCGTCGGTGCGAACGCGGCGAGCACGAACGCCGAAACGAGGCCGAATCGTCTGAAGCTCATGAAAACCTCCCTTGCTCACGCCCTGCAGCCGGGCGATGTAGACCGAAGCCTAAAGCAAACCGCCCGCGCCTGTCTTGCCACAAATACGTCACACGCCATCCTGCCGCGACAGGACTACGGCTTGCCCATGCGCCACGCGCAGCGGTCCGGGAACAGCCCCGTCAGGCTTGAGGCGGCGCAGGCTTGCCTCGGCTGTCACCGGCCGCGGCGTTGAACCTCGTCGCTACGGTCGTCATGGCGCCGCCGCACGTGCAACCGCCGGAAGCATTTGCGCTTTGAGAGGAAGGAACAAACTGGCTAGGGTGCCGGTGAAGCATTGATTGAGGTCGCCATGACAATCCTTTCTCGGTGGCTGTCCGCGGAACCGAAGTTTCCCCTTTCTCCAGCGCATCGGCGCCGTAAGCCGGATCTGAGGCTCGCCGTCGCCGCCATTGTGAGGGATGAGGAGGCTTACCTCAGCGAGTGGATGGAGTTTCACGCCATGCTGGGCGTCGAGCTGTTCGCCATTTACGACAACGACAGCAGCGACGGCTCGGCGGCCATCATTGACCCGTATGTCCGAAAGGGGCTTGCCGTGCGCTATCCGTGGCCGTCGTTGCAGGGGTGGCCGTCGCAGAAGGCCGCGTACGCGCACGCCACGATGACGCTGCGCCAGCAGGTCCGTTGGCTCGCCTTCCTTGACATCGACGAATTCCTGTTTCCGCAGGAGGGGCGGTCGCTTGTCGAAACCCTCGCCGAAAGCGAAGCGTTCGCGGCCGTCCGCGTTAACTGGCGCAACTTCGGCCATGGCGGGCATCAGCGCAAACCGGCGGAACCGGTGATCGCAAGCTACCGGCATCGCATGGAGGGCCAACCGGCTTCCGGATTTCTTCGCCGCAAGCTCCTGAAGGTCAAGACCATCGCCGATCCCTGCCGGATCACGGAAATCGATGTCCACAGCCCGTCCGTCGAGGGTCTCGAAACGTTCGGCGGCGGCCTGTTGCTCAACCACTACTTCACCCGTTCACGGGAGGAGTTCGACGCGAAGGTGGCGCGCGGGGCAAGTTACAAGCGATCCGGCAAGCAGGCTGCGCTCGCCGGTCGCCGGATCGCAATGCGCGACGCCATCGAGGCGAGCACGGTTGAGGACCTGGCCATCCAGCGCTTCGTTCCCGAACTCCTCCGCCGGCTTGACGGCCTGCCGCGCGGAACGCTTGTCGCGGCCCAGTAGCCCGCCCGATGCAGCTGCTGATCGATCTTGTTCGCGAAACACTTGGCCGCCAAAGACCCGACGAGCGGTTCCGCTTCACCCCGGTCAGCCGCCAGCGCGCGCCGGACATTGCGCTCGCCGTCGCCGTCATCGTGCGCGACGAGGCGCCCTACCTTGAAGAGTGGATCGAGTTTCATGCCATGCTCGGTGTCGGACATTTCATCGTCTACGATAACGGCAGCGTCGATGGCGCCACTGCGATCCTCGAGCGTTATGCCGCCCGCGGGCTGGTCACCTCGCATCCATGGCCGAACCTCTCCGGATGGAACAGCCAGTACTCCGCCATGGCGCATGCGACATTGACGTGGCGCGAGCGCTGCCGCTGGATGGCCTTCCTCGACATCGACGAGTTCGTCTTTCCGCGCGAGGGCGACAGTCTGGTTTCGGCGCTGGCGCCCTATGAATCTGAAGCTGGCGTGCTGCTGCGGTGGAGAAACTTCGGCCATGGCGGCCATGCGACGCGCCCGCCGGGCCTGGTGACGGAGAGCTTTCGCTTCCGCATGGGGTCGGTTCCGCCCCACCTCCCGCCGCGGCTCGCCAGCCGTATCGTCAAGACCAAGGCCATCTTCGATCCCTGCCGCGTGCGGGAAATCAGCCTGCACAGACCGCGCACCACGGGCAGGCTGGCGCAGGCGGGCGACGATCTTCTCCTCAACCACTACTTCACCCGCTCGCAAGCGGAGTTCGAAACCAAGCTGCGCCGGGGATACGGATACAAGAACGAGTCCGAGCGCCAGGCCATCGCCGAGCGCACCCTGGCGATCCGCGAGGCGGTCGAGTTCGATCCTGTCGAGGATAACGAAATCCAGCGCCTCGTTCCGGCGCTGAAGGCGCGGCTTGCGGCGCGATGAGCTTCTTCCGGCGGCTGTTCAACCTGAGAGCGGAAGACCGCAAGCGCAAGGAGCATTTCCCGCTGGAGCCACTGGCGCGCGACCGGCCTGCGGACATTCCCCTCGCCATCGTCGCCATCGTGCGCGACGAGGCGCCCTACCTTGAGGAGTGGATCGAGTTTCACACCCTGGTGGGCGCCGGGCACTTCCTCATTTACGACAACGGCAGCTCGGACGGCACGCAGGACATCCTCGCCCGTTACGCCCGCGCCGGTCTGGTGGCGTGGCGCCCCTGGCCGAGCCACGAGGGCTGGAACAGCCAGTTCGCTGCTTACGCCCATGCAATCAAGGTGTGGCGCGAGCGCTGCCGATGGATGGCGTTCATCGACGTGGACGAGTTCATCTTCCCGGGGGGCGCAGGCAGTCTCCCGGAAGCGCTTGCAACCTTCGGCGACGCCGCGGCGGTCGCCATGCCATGGCGCAACTTTGGCCACGATGGCCACCGCACGAGGCCGCCCGGCCCGGTGACCGAAAGCTATCGCCGCCGGATGGCCGACCTCCCGGCCGGGGCAAGCCGCCTCGAATGCAAGCACCTCGTCCAGGTCAAGACCATCGCCGATCCGTGCCGGATCGAACTCGTCCACGTTCGCTGTCCCGGCGTTCGCGGCGGCGTCGCGCCGGCCGGCGGGGCGGTCCAACACGGCCCGTACATCACCCGCTCCGAAGAGGAGTTCGATACCAAGCTGCGCCGGGGCTACGCCTACAAGCGCGGCTGGCAGCGGCGGGAACTCCAATGGCGATCCCGCTTCATCCGGGACGCCATCGAACGCGATCCCGTGGAGGATCTCGCGATCCAGCGGTTCGTGCCGGCGCTCAAGGAGCGTCTCGCGAGCCGCCGCGCAGCCGGAGGTTGAGGCGATCCCGCCTGAAGGCTGGAAGCGACGGCCACTAGCGAGCCGCGAGCCGGCGTGGTTGAGCTGCCCTCCGCAACCACCCGAACCCGACGAAGAGCAGCGGTCTGATCGCCATTCTTGACGACGTGGTGGGGCTGGCGAAGGTCGCCGCCGCCTCCCTCGATGACGCCGCCGCGCAGGCCGGCAAGGCCGGCTCCAAGGCCATCGGCATCGTCATCGACGACGCCGCGGTGACGCCGCGCTATGCGGTGGGGTTCGCCGCCGAGCGCGAGCTGCCGATCATCGGCAAGATCGCCAGGGGCTCGCTGTGGAACAAGGTGGTGGTCCTGCTGCCCGGCGCGCTGCTGCTGAGCCTGTTCGCGCCGTGGGCGATCACGCCGCTCCTGATGCTGGGCGGCGCGTATCTGTGCCTTGAGGGCTACGGGAAGGTCGTCGAACTCGCCGGCGGCGCCGAACACGGCGCGCACGGCCACGGCGAGGATGAGGCGCGTCCCGCCGGCGCGGCGGAAACGCCCGAGCAGCTTGAGGACGTGAAGGTCGCCAGCGCGATCCGCACCGACTTCATCCTCTCCGCCGAAATCATGGCGATCACGCTCGCCGCCGTCGAGGCGTCGCCGTTCTGGACCCGCGCGGCGGTGCTCGCCATCGTCGGCGTCGGCATGACGGCGCTGGTCTACGGCCTGGTGGCGATCATCGTGAAGGCCGACGACGCCGGCCTCGCCATGGCGCGGTCGCCGTCCCGGCTGGTGGCGGGGCTTGGCCGCCTGATCGTCAGGGGGATGCCAGGCTTCCTCGTCGGGCTGAGCATCGTCGGCATGGCGGCGATGCTGTGGGTCGGCGGGGGCATCCTCGTGCATGGCCTTGCCGGCCTGGGCTGGCCCGGGCCGGAGCAGTGGATTCACCACGTCTCGGAGATCGCCGCGCGGGCGGTTCCGGTCGCCCCGGCGGTGGCCGGGTGGTTCACCGGCGCGGCGATTTCCGGCGTGGCCGGCCTCGCCGTGGGCGCCGCCTGCGCGCCGGTCGCCCACCGTATCCTGCTGCCGCTCTACCGGAAGCTCACCGGCGGCCGCGGGCACGGCTGACCGCGGCATTGCCCACGCACCCGGCGAGGATTATCCTTGCTCGTATCATGAACGACGCCTGGACCCGCGGGAGCGCCCACGAAGCACTGATGACCGTCCGCCGGGCGGGCCTGAAGCGCGACGCCGAGACCTACGCCCTGGTGCTCACGGCGGCCGGAATTCCATGCGCGCTCGTGCAGGAGAACCCGGGCTGGAGCCTGCGCGTCGATCCCGCGCAAGCGGCCCGCGCCTTCGCCGAGATCGCCGCCTACGACCGCGAAAATCCCCCCGTGCAGCCTTCCGGTCCGTCCGCCCGTCCGGTTCAGGGCGTGCGCGCCGAGGGCATCATGCTCGCCATCACGGCGCTGCTGTTCGTGTTCGCCGCCGCCCGCAACGGCGCTTTCGGGTTCGACTGGCTCGCCGCCGGCAGCGGCGACGCGGCGGCGATCCTGCGCGGCGAGGTGTGGCGCGCCGTCACCGCCCTGACGCTGCACGCCGACGGCGGGCACCTGCTCTCCAACCTGCTGCTCGGCGCGGTGGTGACGCTGCTTCTGGCGCAGGTCACCGGCGCGGGCGTGGCGGTCCTCGCCATGGTCGCCGCCGCCGCCGCCGCCAATCTCGCCGGCGCCGCGCTGGCCGCCCCGGGCCATGTCTCGATCGGCGCCTCCACGGCCATCTTCGCGGGGCTGGGGCTGCTCACGGCGCTGCGGCAGGAGTGGACGCCGGCGCGCTGGCGCGACGGCTGGCGGGCGTTCGTGCCGCTGGCGGGCGGCGTCATGCTGCTCGCCATGACCGGCTTCTCCAACGACGGACGCACCGACATCATGGCGCATGTGCTGGGCTTCGTCGCCGGGATTGGCGGCGGCTGGTTTCTGTCGCGGCGGGATCACCTGCTGGCGGGAGGCGGCCCCCGGCCATGGCGAGCCGGGCTCGCCACGGCA
>DAIODI010000189.1:0-5387 GCA_036746875.1 Aestuariivirgaceae bacterium
ACAAGTGGGACGACTACACCGAGGCGAAGGAGGCGATGTTCTTCTACACCGACACCGCCGACGCGCCGTGGGTGATCGTCAAGTCCGACGACAAGAAGCGCGCCCGCCTCAACTGCATGCGCCACTTCCTGTCGCAGATCGACTATCCGGAGAAGGACCACGAGGTGGTGGCGCCGACCGATCCGCTGATCGTGGGACGGGCCCGCCAGGTGCTGAGCGGCGCCGGACACATCCTCGACGCCGCCACCCATCCGGCCGTGCGGCGCGCCGCGGAGAAGCGCAAGGCATAGCGGCGCAAGGCCGGAACATCATCCCGCCAAGTGGCCGCCGCTTGGCGGAAAAAGATGATGCGAAGCCAGAGAAGACAGAGCGGCCGGATGCGGTCAGGTCGGGCGCCGCTTCAGGTTCCTGCGTCCGGCGTGTCGGCTGACCGCACCACCCGGCCGACGAACGGCAGTTCGCGATATGCGTGCGCCATGTCCATGCCGTAGCCGACGACGAAGTGGTCGGGGCACTCGAAGCCCCGGAAGTCGGCCTCGACGTTGACGGCGCGCCGGTGCGGCTTGTCGAGCAGCGCCGCCACCATCACCCGGCGCGCGCCGCGGGCGGCGAGCAGGTCCTTGGCGTAGGCGAGCGTGCGGCCCGATTCGAGGATATCGTCGAGCAACAGCACGTCGCGGCCCGAGACATCGGTGGTGATGTCGCGCAAGACCTCGACCTGTCCCGACGACACAGTGGCCTTGCGGTAGCTCGCCAGCATCATGAAATCGACCTCCGGCGAAAGACCGCTGCGATAGAGCGCGCGCAGCAGGTCGGCGGCGAAGATGAAGCTGCCCTTCAGGATCGGCACCACGAGAAGCTGGCGCGGATCGGCGGCGGCGATCTCTTCGGCCATCGCGGCGACGCGCGCCGCGATGGCGTCTTCACTGAACAGGATTTCGAGCCGCGGGCCCGGTTGCGGAGCTTGTATCATGAGCGGCATTTAGCGCCAGCGCCGTGGCCGGGGCAAAGCCTATCTTGACGTGGGCCGCGGCCAGCGGCGGCGAGGCGAGGCGGGTGACGAACGTCGTCGCCTCGCCGGGCTGCATCGGCCGTGTCGTCACCGAGGCGAGGGTCCAGGCGTGGACGGTGCGGCCGTCCTTGTCGGTAAGGGCGAAGCTCAGGCCCGGGGCAGGGCGCGCGAGCGACGACCGGTTGGCGATTTCGCCCCGGATGGCCAGCACGCGGGTTCCATCCGTCATCATCTGCTTCTGCTCGACACGGGTGATGGCGAACGCCGCCGGGCGTTCGACGCCGACCAGCGCATAGGCGTGGCTCGTCTGCGGAAACCTGTCCTGCACCCAGTCGGCGAACACGATGGCCGCGCCCACCTGCATCGCAACGGCGGCGGCGAGCGACGCCCAGGCCTGGCGGCGCGCCCGGCGGCGGCGTTTCTCCTCCATCTCGGCCTCGGCGGCCTCGCGGGAGACGCGCATCAGCCGTTCCGCCATCTGGCCGCCGCGCGGGTCCTCCGCCGGCGTGGCGTGGATCTGCGCCGGAACCGGCTCGGCGTCCACAACCTCCACGGCCGCCCCTTCAAGCCACGAGTGGTTGCAGGCGCGGCAGCGGACGATCGAGCCCTTGGGGCTGACGGCGGCCGGCAGGTCGTAGCGAGTTGCGCAGGAGGGGCAGACCACTATCATGGATTCGCCGTCCGGTTATGATTCGTGCCGGGCTTCGACACCTCGATAGCCCTGCTCCAGAGAATGGAAACAAGGTTAAGGCGGGGTTAACCGATCGAGCGCCGGAGGCGCCGTGATCCGTTTCGAGCATGTGAGCCTGCGCTACGCCAACGGCCCGGAGGTTCTGCGCGACGTCAGCTTCGATCTCCAGCCGGGATCCTTCACCTTTCTCACCGGACCGTCGGGGGCGGGAAAGTCGTCGTTGCTCAAGCTCGTGTTCCTGGCCGAGCGCCCGACCGGCGGCTGCATCACCGTGGGCGGCGTCGATCCGGCGGCGCTGGGCCGGGGCGAGCGGGTGTCGCTGCGCCGTCGCATGGGCGTGGTGTTCCAGGATTTCCGGTTGCTCGACCACCTCACCGCCTTCGAGAATGTGGCGCTGCCGTTGCTGGTGCGCGGCCGGACGATCGAAGCGGTGCGCGACGACGTTCGCGAACTGATGGCGTGGGTGGGGCTTTCGGGCAGCGCCGACGTCTATCCGCCGGTGCTCTCCGGCGGTGAAAAGCAGCGCGTCGCCATCGCCCGCGCCATCGTCGGCAAGCCCGACATCATCCTTGCGGACGAACCGACCGGCAACGTCGATCCGGCGTTGGCGCAGCGTCTGTTGCGGCTGTTCGTCGAGCTCAACCGGCATGGAACCACCGTGCTGATCGCCAGCCACGACCCGCATCTGGTGGAGGCGGCGCGCCGCCCGGTGATGCGCCTCGAACACGGCGCGGTGACCTTCAGGCCCGGGGCGGGAGCGGGCGCAGGAGCGGGCGCGTGACCGCAGCGCTGGTCCCCGCGGCGCGCTATCCGGTGACGGCGCTTGCCGTCGCCATCGCCGTGATGAGTTTCCTCGCCACGCTGACGCTCGCCGGCGTGCTTCTCGTCGGCAAGGCCGCCGAAGGCTGGCGATCGGCGGTGGGCGCGGAGTTCACCGTCCAGCTGCGCCCCGGCGGCGCCGGCGACGATATCGAGGCGCGTCTTGCCGCCGTCGCCGAAGCGGCGCGGGCCTCGCCCGGCGTGGTCGCGGTCCGCGTTCTGTCGCTTGCGGAAACGCGGGCGCTTCTCGAACCGTGGCTTGGACAGGGCAAAATCCTCGACGACCTGCCGATGCCGAGGCTTGTGGCGCTGACGGTCGATCCCGGCGCGCCGCCCGACGTGGCGCGGCTTGCCGCCGTGATCGCGGCGGCGGCGCCGGGCGCCACGCTCGACACTCACCGCCAGTGGCAGGGCGAGGTGCTGCGGCTGGCGGGCCTGCTCGAATGGCTCGGCAACGCCGTCGTCGCTGTCATCGTCGCCGCCAGCGCGATTCTGGTCGCGGTGACCGCCCGCGGCGCTATCGACGCGACCCGCGACACCATCGAGGTGCTCTATCTCGCCGGGGCCGATGACGGCTTCATCGTCCGCACCGTCGCGCTGCGTCTCCTCGCCGTGGCGCTGAAAGCGTCGCTCGCCGGGTTTGTCGCGGCCCTCGCCGCGCTGGCGCTGCTCGCCGGGGCCGACGCCCTGGGGTTAGACGGGCGAATCCCCCAAGCCGTGCGCACCCTTGCGCTGGGCGGCGCCGGCGGCGCGCTCGTCTCGGTCCTCACCCTGACGATCGCCCCGGCGGCGCTTGTGGCGGTCGCTGCGGTGACGGCGCATCTGGCGATCGGACGGATTCTGCGGCAACTGTTCTGACATGGACCCGCGACCGGAACAGCCCCGGCCCGATGGGGCGGGCGGCCTTCGCCGCCTCGTCCGCGCCGCGCCGTGGGTGATCGCCGCGGCGCTGCTTTTGCTCGTGGCCGGGTTCGGCCTGTTCCGGCAGCAGGCGCTGCGCAGCGCGAACCTTGAGACCGCCCGCGCCGACGGAATCGTGGCGCTGACCGGCGGAACCGCGCGGATCGACAGCGCCCTGGCGCTGCTGGCGGAGGGGCGGGCGCGGCGGCTCCTGATCACCGGCGTGCATCCCCAGACGTCGCAGCGCCAGCTGGTCCAGCTCACCGGCGCAGCGCCGGCGCTGTTCGAGTGCTGCATCGACATCGACCGTTCGGCCCGCAACACCCGTGGCAACGCGGCCGAGACGAAGCAGTGGGCCGCCGCCAACGGCGTGCGCCGTCTGCTCGTCGTGACGAGCGACTACCACATGCCGCGCGCACTGCTGGAGTTCGCGCGGCGGATGCCCGAGGTGACGCTCTTGCCCCATCCCGTGGCGTCGCCCGAAACCGGCCCGGCGGCGTGGCGGCTGTGGCTTTCGGAGTATGCGAAGTATCTGCTGGCGCTCGTCCTTCCGCCCGTCATGGAGAAGGCGCGTTGAGCGGGCTTGCGGCCGCGGCGCGCTCGGCGGCGGTCAACGTGCTGTTCTACGCCGTGCTCGCCGCGTTCATGCTCGCCGGCGCGGTGTTCTTCCTCACCCCGCGCCGCTGGTCGATGCTTGGGCTCAAGGCGTGGGCCAGAACCTCCGTGTGGCTGCTGCGCGTGGTGTGCGGCACAAGGTTCGAGGTTCGCGGTCACGGCAAACTGCCGGACGGCGCGTTCCTCGCCGCCGGAAAGCACCAGTCGGCGTTCGACATCTTCGCGCTGCTGCCGCTGTTCGCCGACCCGGCGATGGTGATGAAGCGCGAGCTCATGTGGATTCCCCTGTTCGGCTGGTACGCGGCGAAGTTCGGCATGATCGGCGTCGACCGGGGCGCGGGCGCACCGGCGCTCAGGCGCATGGTGGCGGAGGCGAAGCGGGCGGTGGCCGAAGGCCGCCAGGTGGTGATCTTTCCCGAAGGCACACGCACCGCGCCGGGCGCGCCGCCCGACTACAAGCCGGGGGCGGCCGCGCTCTATTCGGCGCTCGGCGTGCCGTGCGTACCGTTCGCCCTCAACTCCGGGGTGTTCTGGCCGCGCCGAAAGCCGATCCGGCTGCCCGGAACCATCGTGGTCGAGTTCCTCGACCCGCTGCCGCCGGGGATGAGGCGGCGGGCCTTCGAGACGGCGCTGGAGCGCACCATCGAGCCGGCCACGGCCCGCCTTGTGGGCGAGGCGCGAAAATCGATTCACGGTGCATGAACGATTTGTGGTACAAAAAGTGAACACGATTTGTCGGCGTTCGCTTCGGAGTTCCGCCCTGTGCTCTTGCCCGGTCCTGTCACCGATTCCGATCTCGATCCCATCGCGCGCGACATCTGGGCGATGAAGTACCGCCTGCCGGGCGAGGACAGCCCGGCGCAATCGCTGCGGCGTGTGGCGCACGCCGTGGCGCAGGCCGAGCCCGAACCCGTGCGTGGCCGCTGGGCGCACGCCTTCGGGGGACTGATCGGCGACCTCAAGTTCCTGCCCGCCGGGCGGATCCTCGCCGGCGCCGGTTCGGGGCGGCGGGTGACGCTGTTCAACTGTTTCGTCATGGGCACGCTCGGGGATTCCATGTCCGGCATCTTCGACGGCCTGAAGGAGGCGGCGCTGACGATGCAGCAGGGCGGCGGCATCGGCGCCGACTTCTCGACGCTGCGTCCGAAGGGAGCGGCGGTGAAGGGCGTCGGCGCGGACGCCTCCGGACCGCTGAGCTTCATGGACGTGTGGGACGCCATGTGCCGCACCATCATGTCGGCGGGGTCGCGGCGCGGCGCGATGATGGGCGTGATGCGCTGCGCCCATCCCGACGTCGAGGCGTTCATCGACGCCAAGCACGATCCGAAGCGGTTACGCATGTTCAACCTC
>DAIODI010000190.1:0-5312 GCA_036746875.1 Aestuariivirgaceae bacterium
ACCCGTCAGCCGACTCCCTTCATCGCAGGACAACCTATTGAGGTTCCACAGCTAGGGCGCTGCCCGGATTCCAGGCATTGGCGCGCCTTTCGCCACAAATCCGGGCGCTTAAGGGCGCCCGCGTGCCGTCGCGCGTTCAGATTCTGTGTGAGACCGCGCTGGCACAGCGATTGCTTAACCCTTAAGCCGAGGGCGTTGGTTCGAGGCGTCGCCCGGGCTTGAAATTCACCCGTCCTGCCCGGGCCTCTCCCTATCCGCTGCGGGATCGCCCCTGGCCCCTGCCGTCGCGAACCGGACGGCAGGGGCGCCCAGGGCGGCGCCGTCAGCGCACGTCGAGCACGCTGGTCGCGGCTCCCTTCACCACGTCATAGGCGGTGGACCCGCGCAACGCCCGATGCAGCCGGGAGCGCCCTTCATCGGTCACCACGATCACCTGGTGCGTAGAGCCCCGCTCGATGATCAGCCTGGCGGGCGGACCGGCGGCGGTTTCGATGTTCGCCACCTCGATGCCCATGGCCTTGAGCAAGGCCCGGGCGTTCTTCACGTTCTCCTCCGCCGCCGGGAGAGCGTCCTTGCGCGGGGCGGCCGAGAACAGCGTGATCGGCTGGCCGATGACGTGCGCCAGCACCGCCGAGCGACGCGCCGCCTGCATCGAGCGCGCCGTGCCGTCGGTGCAGATGAAGAAGCCCTGCCGGTCGAGCGAGGGGCGCGCCACCAGCACCGAACAGGGGGCGAGCACCGCCACGCGCTGCACGATGCCGGCGTCGAAGACCGAATGGAACTCGCCGCGCCAGCGCGACGGCTCGCCCATGATGATGAGATTGTAGGGGCCGAGCTCGTACTGGTCGAGAATGCCGGCGGCGACGTCCGGCGCGGTCTTGAGCTTCAGCACCACCGACCTTCCGCCGGGCGCGCGGTACTCCACCTTGGTGTCGCCGAGCGGATCGCCCCAGGCGTCGGCGTGGCCGGCCTCCTTGGGCCAGCTGTCGGCGTCGACGCCTTCCTCCTTCAGCACCTCCAGCGCTTTCTTGAGATCGCGCACGCCCGGAAGATCGAACCCTGCCTCCAGCATGTTCTGGCGGGCCACGCGCACCTGCAGCCCGCCGGACCACAGCCCCTGGTCCACGGGGCGCACGTAGAGCACGATGATGTCGCAATCCTCGCCGGGCGCGAACCGGGCGGCGAAGCGCACCGTGTTGTAGGAGGCCTCGGTGCCGTCGATGCAGGCGAGCAGGCGGAAGCGCTGCCGGCGCTGCTGGCGCATCTGCTGGAGCGTGCGCTGGACGGCGCGCTCCTGGCGCTCGCTCAGCTGGGTGCGGCGGAACAGCGCCATCGCCGTCGTCAATACCCGAGCAGCGGCCAGTAGAACTGCGACAGCAAGAACAGCAACGCCATCGAGATCACCATCATCCGGATGCCGATCTTCAGGAAGTCCGACCCCTTCAGATACCCGGAAGCGTAGATGATCGTGAAGGCGGGCTGCGCCGCCGCCGTCAGATAGCCGAACGCCGAGGAAATCGCCGTGATGAAGCCGATGGTGATGGGATCGTCGCCGGCGACCGCCGCCATCTTCAGCACGACCGGCCCCAGCACCGCCACGGCGGCGCCCGCCGTCATGGTGTTGGAAACGCCGATGGTGAGCGCCGAGACCGCCGCCTCAAGGCCGAAGCCCTGCGCCGCGCCGAAGGGTTTCAGGGCCGCCACCACCGAGTGCGCCAGCCATTCGGCCGCCCCCGTCGCCTGCATCTCGACGCCGAGGGAAACCGCCGCGGCGTAGAGCAGCACCACGCCCCAGTTGACGCCCTGGTTGATGTCCTCCCAGCGCACCAGCCCGAGGATGAGAAACGCCGAAACGCCCATCAGCGCAATCGCCCCGAGCCCCAGCGTGCCGGAGAGCGTGATCCAGCCTATGATCGTGGCGAGAAAGATGCCGACCGCCAGCCAGTCGGAGAGCTTCATCGGCCCGTCCATCATCACCTGAGTGCGAAGCCGCGCCACGGCGCGCGACATGTCGGAGGATTCCGGCCGGAAGGTGATGAACAGAAGCGCCGTGAGAATCGGCAGGCGCAACAGGAACATTGGAAAGGCGTAGAGCATCCAGGTGAGGTAATCGACGAGGTAGCGGCGCGTCTCGGGATCGACGGGGGAAAAGAAGATCTGCTGCCAGTAGCCGATCATGATGGCGTTGCGCGCGCCCCCCGACGGCGTGGCGATGCCGGCGATCGAGCAGCCGTAGGCGATCGAGAACAGGATCACCGCGGCGAGGTTATGCACCTTCTTCGGATCGTTCGAGGTGAGCATGATCAGCCGGACGCCCACCGGCAGCATCATCGCCGCCACCGTATGCTCGCCGATGAACGCCGCGATGAACCCGCATACCGCCGTGATGCCGAACGAGATCCAGTAGGCGTTGACGCCGGTGACCCGCACAATCGCCCACGCCACCCGCTTGTCGAGCTTCTGCTTGACGATCGCTACCGCCAGCATCAGCGACCCCATGATGAACAGGACTGAGTCCGTCATCAGGCTCTGCGCCACCTTGGTCGGGTTGATGCCGAGCAGCACGATCTGGCCGACGATGATGAGCAGCGGCACCGTGGGCAGCGGGATCGGCTCGGTGACGAACAGGATGGTGGCGGCGAGCGACATCGCCAGCACGATCTGGCCCTCGCGCGTCAGCCCCTCCGGCGACGGCAGGCTCATGGCGACGAAGCCGACGAGCATGGCGATGAAGAACCAGCGCTTCTCCCAGAAGAAATAGAGATCGACCTGGGAGCGCAGCATCACCCAGCGCTGGTAACCCACCCGCGACAGCCGGGTGAGACGCTGCACCGGCTCCTTCGCCTGCAGGCTGTCGCGGTGGAGCAGGAACCCGGCGCCGCTCAACGTGGCCCCCTTGCGGGCGCGCGAAGCGGCGTGGAACAGTGATCGAAGCGATTCTGAGCCATGGCCTGCCCGATCCTTGAGGAGACCAGATGACCGCAATCGACGCCGTTCTGGGCGCGGTCGATCAGGGGCTGGAGGCCAGCATCGGCCGGCTGTTCGAGCTTCTGCGGATACCCTCCGTCTCGGCCGATCCGGCCCGCGCCGGAGCGTGCCGGGCGGCGGCGGCGTGGCTGGTGGGCGAGCTTCAGGGCATCGGCTTTGCGGCGCGCAGCGTCGAGACGGCCGGGCTGCCGATCGTGCTGGCGCACCGGGCTGGGCCGCCTCAGTCTCCGCATGTGCTGTTCTACGGCCATTACGACGTCCAGCCCGCGGATCCGTTGGAGAAGTGGTCGTCGCCGCCGTTCGAACCCGTGCGGCGCAAGGATTCCAACGGCAGGGAACGGATTTACGCCCGCGGCGCCTGCGACGACAAGGGCCAACTGATGACCTTCATCGAGGCCAGCCGCGCCTGGATCGCGGCCACGGGCGGCCTGCCGTGTTCGGTGACGGTGATGATCGAGGGCGAGGAGGAAACCGATTCCGCCCAGCTCGTGCCCTTCCTCAAGGCGCACCGCAAGGAGCTCGCCGCCGACGTGGTGCTGGTGTGCGACACCGGGATGCTCGATGCGCGCACGCCTGCGATCACCACGCGGCTGCGCGGCTGCGTCACCGACGAGGTGGAGATCACCGGCCCGGCCATCGACCTCCACTCCGGCATGTACGGCGGCGCGGCGGTGAACCCGCTTCAGGTTCTGGCGGCGATCCTCGGCGGTCTCCATGACGCCAGGGGCCGGGTGACGATCCCGGGGTTCTACGACGGCGTGAAGCCGCCCACGGCGGCCGAGCGCAAGGGCTGGCGCTCCATCGGCTTCAGCGAGAAGCGGTTCCTCGCCGACGCCGGGCTCCGGTCCGCCGCCGGCGATCCGCGCTACCCGGTGCTGGAGAAGGTGTGGGCGCGCCCGACCGCCGAGATCAACGGCGTCACCGGCGGTTACTCCGGGCCGGGGCCGAAGACAGTGATCCCGGCGAAAGCCTCCGCCAAGCTGTCGTTCCGGCTTGTCGGCGGCCAGGACCCGGCGAAGATCAAAAAGGCGTTCCGCGCCTTCGTGAAGGACCGGCTGCCGCCGGGCGCGAAGGCCGCCTTCCCGTATCACGACGCCGGCAGCCCGGCGGTGACGGTGGCGGAGGGCAACCCGTTCCTCGCCGCGGCGGAAGCGGCGCTCTTCGCCGAATGGAAACGCGCGCCGGTCAGGATCGGCTCCGGGGGATCCATTCCCGTGGTGGGGGAGTTCCAGCGTATCCTCGGGCTTGAAAGCCTGCTCGTCGGTTTCAGCCTCGACGACGACGCCATCCATTCGCCGAACGAGAAATACGATGTCGCCTGCTATCATCGCGGCGCGCGCAGCTGGGCGCGCATCCTCGGCGCGATCGCCGGCTGATGGAGGAGGCGACGACCGGCGACGTGCTGCGCCAGCTGCTGATCGGGTCGGCGGTGATCGCGCTGATCGTCGGCCTCCAGGCCGAGCTGTTCTCCATCTACTCGCGCCGCTTCGAGGGTGTGCTGCTGTGGCTCAGGCCGCTGTTCCGCCGGTTCACCAACACGGCGATGACGGTCGCCTCGATCCTGTTCATCCTGCTCGTCATCACCTTCGAAGTGTGGATCTGGGCGCTGGTGCTGTGGGGCGTGGGCGCGGTGCACGCGCTTGAGCCGGCTCTCTACTTCGCGCTGGTGTGTTTTTCCACGCTGGGGCTGGGAGACATCACGCTCGGCCAGGACTGGCGGCTGCTCTCGGCGATGATCGCCGCCAACGGCTTTCTCATGTTCGGCTGGTCCACGGCCTACATCGTCGATCTGATCCGCCTCACCCGGTAACCCCCGAACAGGAGCACACCCCATGCTGCCGCGCTTCCACATCCGCCGCGAGGGCCACCGGGCGGCGGGTCTCGCCGCCGCCAACGACAGCCAGGCCCTGCGCTGCAACAAGCACGTGTTCGTGGCCGGCCAGGCGGACCTCGACGAGGAGGCGCGCGTCCGCCACCCTGGCGATCTCGCCGGCCAGGCGCGCGGCGCGATGGGTCATGTCGCCGCCGCGCTTGAGGGAGCCGCCGCCGATCTCGCCGACGTGGTGAAGCTCACCGTGTTCCACGTTCCGCACGGCGCGATGGACGAGGACGGGCTGCTCGCCGTGCTGGCGTCATGTCTTGGCGATCCCGCGCTGCCCGGCCCGGCGGTGACGCTCGTGCCTTTGCCCTGCCTCGCCCGGCCGGACATGCTGATCGAGATCGAGGGCTGGGCGATGCGCGGGCTGAACGGCGAGCGGCTGGCGCGCCAGGCGGCGTGGCGGGCGGACGGGGCGGGGCTGACGCGGGCGGTGACGCAAGCGGGG
>DAIODI010000191.1:0-5292 GCA_036746875.1 Aestuariivirgaceae bacterium
CGAGCCGGTTGAGCAGGCGGACCGCGGCGCGGTTGATCTGTGGGGCGAGCACCGTTTGCGCGCAGCCCGCCAGCAGGATCGCCCGCTTGCGCGCCGGACCTTGCGCGGGGAAAAAGCCGAACAGCGGCCCGTCCGGCCGGGGAAGCGCGGCCGGGGCCAGCGCCAGCATGGCGGCGAAGGGGTTCAGCGCCGGCGCCTTCTCCAGAAGCGGGGCGAACGGCCGGCCCAGTTTCGCCAGCGCCGCGGAAGCCCGGAAGCGAGCGCGGCTGGGTAGCACGGCGGCGAGCAGCGCGCGGGTGAAGCGGTCAAGCGGCGGGCGCGTGTAGCGCTTTTCGACGTGCGCCCGCGCTTCGTCGATGAGGTGCGCGTAATCGACGCCCGACGGGCAGGTGGTCTTGCAGGCGAGGCAGGAGAGGCAGCGGTCGAGGTGCGTCACCACCTCTTTCGTCGGCGCCCGGCCGTTCTCCAGCATCTCCTTGATGAGGTAGATGCGCCCGCGCGGGCTGTCCAGTTCGTTGCCGAGCAGCACATAGGTCGGGCAGGTGGCGGTGCAGAAGCCGCAGCGGACACATTTGCGGATGACCGCGTTCGCCTCCGCCGTGCGCGGATCGGCCAACTGTTCAGGCGCGAAAGTGGTCTGCATCACAGGCCCTCGTACATGCGGCCAGGGTTGAGACCGCCGGCCGGATCATAGGCGCGCTTGCCGCGCCCGATCAGCGCCGCCAGCCCCGGATCCATCGGCGAGAACGGCGTTTGCCGCAAGGCGGTCGAACCGCGCAGCAGCATGGCGTGGCCGTGGCCCTTCGGGATCGCGTCCCACACCGGCGCCGCAAGCGCCGCAGCCTCCGGCAGCGCCACGGTGATCAGCCCGCCCGCCCAGTCGATGAGCGCCCGCCCGCCGTGGCGTTCCCGCAAGCTCCGAGCGATCGTCGCCGACAGGGCGGGCTCGACGGTGAGCCGCCACACCGCCTGATCGGCCGGTTCGGCCAGCGGTTCGGCATTGGCGATCTCGCGCCACAGCGCCCGCGACGCCTCCCCCGAAATCACCGCCAGCTCGCCGCCCGCCGCCTGAAGCATTTCGCGCCGCGCCATGACCGAGGCGGGCGTGCCTTCGACGCGCAGCGCCGTGAGGCTCGCCCCGCCGGAGGCCACCGCAGCGAGCGCGCCCGCAACGGCGGCCGGGAGATGCGCGGCCCCGGTGATGGCGGCGGGCGACTTCAGCGCCGCGGACATGCGGGCGACGGCCTCGCGCTCGTCGAGGCCGCGCACCAGCGTCGTATACTCCGCTTCGGGGAGCGGCGCGGTTCTGAGGTTGACCTGGGTCAGGACCGCGAGCGTCCCCCATGAGCCCGCCATCAGCTTCGACAGGTCGTAGCCGGTGACGTTCTTCATCACGCGGCTGCCGGCGACGAACGGCACGCCGCGCCCGGACACGGCATGGAACCCCAGGAAATGATCGCGCACGGCCCCGGCCTGGAACCGGCGCGGCCCCGACAGGTTCGTCGCGATCATGCCGCCGAGGCTTGCGCCGGCGTTGGTTCCAAGCAGCCGGCCGAAGGCGGGCGGCTCGAACGCGAAGGTCTGGCCGTTCTCGCGCAGCAGCGCCTCGATTTCGGCGAGTGGCGTGCCCGGGCGGGCGACCAGCACCAGTTCGTCGGGCGCGTAATCGACGACGCCGGCGAGCCCCGAAACATCGAGCGTGCGCGGCCGGGCGGCGATGCGCCCGAGGCTGCGTTTGCTGCCGCGGCCCAACACCTCCAGCGGCTGGCCGGCCGCCACGGCGTCGGCCACGGCCTCGCGAACGTCGTCCGCCGATGCGGTCGTCATGACCGGAGCCATCAGAACCTCGGCAGATCGGGAAACGCCGTTCGCCCGCCGGACACCCGCATCTTGCCGCCCTCGGCGCAGCGGTGCAGCGCCGGGAACACCTTCCCCGGATTGAGCAGCGACCTTTCGTCGAAGGCGCACTTCAGGTCCTGCTGGTGATCGAGATCGGCCTGCGAGAACATCTCGGGCATGAGGTCGCGCTTTTCGATTCCCACGCCATGTTCGCCGGTGAGCACCCCGCCCGCGCTGACGCACAGGCGCAGGATATCGGCGCCGAACCCTTCGGCGCGTTCGGTCTCGCCCGGTTTTGCGGCGTCGAACAGGATCAGCGGGTGGAGGTTGCCGTCGCCGGCGTGGAACACGTTGGCGCAGGCGAGGCCGTATCGCTGCGACAGCGCCGCGATGCCCGCCAGCACCTCCGGCAGCTTGCGGCGCGGAATGGTGCCGTCCATGCACAGGTAGTCGGGCGAGATGCGCCCGACCGCCGGAAACGCCGCCTTGCGCCCGGCCCAGAAGCGCATGCGCTCGGCCTCGTCGGCGGCGGCCTTGAGCGTGGTCGCGCCGTGGCGCCGCGCGATCTCCGCCACCCGGGCCGAAAGGTCGGCGACATCGGCGGCGGCGCCGTCGAGCTCGACGATCAGTAGCGCCTCGACGTCCAGCGGATAGCCCGCCTGCACGAACGCCTCGCCCGCCGCGATGGCGAGCCTGTCCATCATCTCCATCCCGGCCGGGATGATGCCGGAGGAGATCACGTCCGCCACGCACTGTCCCGCCGCCTCGACGGTGGGGAAGCCGATCAGCAGCGCGCCGATGTGGGCGGGCTTGGGGAGAATCCGCACCGTCACCTCGGTAATGACGCCGAGCAGCCCCTCGGAACCGGTCACCACGCCGAGCAGATCGTAGCCGTCCTGGGCGAGATGCCGGCCGCCGAGCCGCACGACATCGCCGGTCATCAGCACCAGCTCCACGCCGAGCACGTTGTTGGTGGTGAGGCCGTACTTCAGGCAGTGCACCCCGCCGGAGTTCTCCGCCACGTTGCCGCCGATCGAGCAGGCGATCTGCGAGGAGGGATCGGGAGCGTAGTAGAACCCCTCGCCTTCGACCGCCCTGGTGATGGCGAGGTTGGTGACGCCCGGCTGGGCCACCACGCACAGGTTCTCGTAGTCGACGTCGAGGATGGCGTTGAAACGCGACATGACGAGCAGCACCGCGTCGGCGAGCGGCAGCGCGCCGCCCGACAGCCCCGTCCCCGCCCCGCGCGGCACCACGCGAACCTCGTTTTCGTGGCAGTACTTCAGGATCGCCGCAACCTCCGCCGTGGTGCGCGGCAGGACGACCACCAGAGGCTGCTGGCGGTAGACGGTGAGGCCGTCGGGCTCGAACGGCGCCATCAGCTGCGGGGTGTCCACAACGGCGTCGTGACCGGCGAGGCGGCCGAGGGCGGCGATGATGCGGGCGCGGGCGGAAACCGTGCGCAGGTCGGGTTCGGGCAAGAGGGCGGCGGTCATCTCGAAGGTCCGGTAACGATCGGAAGCTGTCGCGACAAAACGTCTTGAAGCATGTCCGGAGGTTTGATGATACTCATTTTCGGATCGGTCCTGGAATGACCGCCGTAAGGGAGACCAGTCGAATGAAGCGTGCAATCCTTTTTGCCATGGCCATGGCGATCGTTCCGGCGGCGGCGCAGGCCGAGGGTGACGTGGCGGCTGGCAAGACCGTGTTCAAGAAGTGCGCCGCCTGCCACGTTCATGACAACACGACCAACAAGATCGGCCCGCATCTCGCCGACCTGATCGGGCGCAAGGCCGGCTCCGTCGCTGACTTCAAGTACTCCGAGGCCATGAAGAAGAAGGGCGAGGAAGGCCTGGTGTGGACCGACGAGACGATCGCCGCCTACCTCAAGGACCCCAGGGGCTACATCCCCGGAAACAAGATGGCCTTCGTCGGCTTGAAGAAGGACGAGGACATCGCCAATGTGATCGCCTACATCAAGTCGCCGGCCGAGTAGTCATCCCGGCATGGGCAGATCCGGCGGCGGTCACGGGTGGGGCCGCCGCTTTCGTTTCCGGGACGGGAGGTCAATCCATGAAACTGGTGCGCTACGGCCGCCCGGGCCGCGAGAAGCCCGGCGCGATCGACGCCGCAGGCCGCCTGCGCGACCTGTCGGGCGAGGTGGAGGCCATCAACCCCGCCACGCTTGACCCGGCGAGCTTGCGCAAGCAGCGGCGGCTCGACCTCGCAGCGCTCCCCGCCGTACGCGGGACGCCGCGGCTTGGCTGCCCTGTCGCCGGCATCCCCAACTTCATCGCCATCGGCCTCAACTACGCCGACCACGCCGCCGAAGCGGGGCTCAAGGCGCCGGAGGAGCCGATCATCTTCAACAAGCACCTCTCCTCGATCTGCGGGCCGAACGATGATGTCGTTCTCCCCGAAGGCGCCGAAAAGGGCGACTGGGAGGTGGAGCGCGGCTTCGGCGTCGGCACGCGGGCGAAGAACGTGCCGGTCGAGACGGCGCTCGCCCATGTGGCCGGGTACTGCGTCGTCAACGACGTGTCGGAGCGCGCCTTCCAGATCGAGCGCAAGGGCCAGTGGGTGAAGGGCAAGTCGCTCGACACCTTCGGTCCCGTCGGCCCCTGGCTGGTCACGGCGGACGAGGTGAAGGATCCGCAGGCGCTCTCCATCTGGCTCGAACTCAACGGCAAGCGGGTGCAGGACGGCTCAACCGCCAACATGATCTTCCCCGTGGCGTTCCTCGTCAGCTACCTGTCGCGGTTCATGACCTTGATGCCGGGCGATCTCGTCTGTACTGGAACGCCGGCAGGGGTGGGGCTCGGCATGAAGCCGCCGCGCTACCTCAAGCCGGGCGATGTCATGCGCCTCGGCATCGAGGGGCTGGGCGAGCAGCGGCAACGGGTGGTGCGCGGCTGACCGCCGGACTCGTCTATCCTGGACCGCCGTTCAAGCGAGGCGCCGTGACATGAGCAAACAGCATCGCCCGCAGGCGCGCGTCGCCAAGGGCTTCCGCGACATCGGCCCGGAGGAAATCCGCGGCGTGCGCCGGATGCTGGCGACGATCCAGCAGGTTTACGAATCCTACGGCTTCGAGCCGGCGGAGCAGCCGTTCGTGGAATACACCGACGCGCTGGGAAAATTCCTGCCCGACCAGGACCGCCCCAACGCCGGGGTGTTCTCCTTCCAGGACGACGACGACCAGTGGCTGTCGCTGCGCTACGACCTCACCGCGCCGCTCGCCCGCTTCGTGGCGGAGAACCAGCAGCGCTTGCCCACCCCCTACCGCAGCTACCGGCAGGGCTGGGTGTTCAGGAACGAGAAGCCGGGACCGGGGCGGTTCCGCCAGTTCATGCAGTTCGACGCCGACACTGTGGGCTCCGCCTCGCCGGTGGCGGACGCCGAGGTCTGCATGATGGCGGCGGACACGATGGAGGCGCTGGGGCTGGAGCGCGG
>DAIODI010000192.1:0-5276 GCA_036746875.1 Aestuariivirgaceae bacterium
TGGCGGCGGCGATGTCGAGGGGAGAGCCGGGCAGCACCGCATGGACGCCGGAAGGATCGAGCCCGGCGGCGGGGAGCCGCTCGTCGAGCGCATCGAGGCCGAGCCGCCACGGCGAGGGCCCGCCGGCGGGGAGCGCAGGATCGAAGCGGGGGCCGGCTCCCTCCAGCGCCGCGATTCCCGCCTTGAGCCGGGCGATCAGATCGGGGCGGTGGGCGTTTGGCGTGCGCGCGGGCGCCTCGCCCGAAGCGGGCTGCCGCCGGGGGAGAGGACAGACGCCTTGAGTCTCCGGCGCGTTGTCTGGCGCAGGGGGTGGGATCATCGGAGTATCCTTGTTCCCTATTTGTTCTCACGGTTCGCGACCTGAGTCAACCGGGCGGCGCCAACAAAAACCCCGGCCACCAACAGCAAGGGCGGCCGGGTTTTCGCCGTGGCGTCGGGGCGCGTGCAAACCGTCACACGGTGCGCAGGTACCAGTCGAAGTCGCGCGAGGTGGGTTCGGCGTTGAAGCGGTCGGCCTCCACCTCCTTCAGCGTGGTGAAGATGTCGACGAACTCCTTGCCGAAGTACTCCTTCAAGACCGAGGCGCGCCAGAACGCGTCGATCGCCTCGAACCAGTTGCCGGGGATGTATTTGGCGCGGCGCTCGTAGCCGTTGCCGTGCACCGGGTTGCCGGGATCGAGCTTTTCGGCGATGCCGTGGTGCATGCCCGCAAGGACCGCCGCCAGCACCAGGTAGGGATTGGCGTCGGCGCCCGCCGGGCGGTGCTCGATGTGGCAGTTGGCCGCCGCGCCCGCCGGGATGCGCAGCGACACCGTGCGGTTGTTGATGCCCCAGTTGGCGGCGACCGGCGCATACGACGCGCGCCGGAAGCGGCGGTAGGAGTTGGCGTTGGGGGCGAACACCAGCATCGATTCCGCCATCGTCGCCTTGAGCCCGCCGAGCGACCAGCGGAGTAACTCGTGCTGTTCGGGCGTGTCGGTGGCGAACAGGTTGTTCCCCGCCTCGTCCGCCAGCGAGATGTGGATGTGCATGCCGCAGCCCGTCCATTCCGAATAGGGCTTGGCCATGAAGCTCGCGATCATGCCGTGGCGCTCGGCGGTGGCCTTGATCAGGCGCTTCAGCATGATCGCCTCGTCGGCCGCCTTCAGAAGATCGCTCCTGTGGCGCAGCACGATCTCCATCTGTCCCGGCGCGTACTCGGAGATGAGCGCGCGGGCGGGCAGCCCCTGCACGTCGGCGAAGCGGTAGAGGTCGCGGAAGAACGGCGAGAAGTCGTCGAGATCCTGCATGTAGTAGGCCTGGTAGTGCCTGGGCCGCTCCGGCGTGATCAGTCCCTTCGGCGCCTGCGGCCGGCCCGAGAGCGCCGCGTCGCGGTCCATCAGGAAGAACTCCACCTCCACCGCGCCCACCGGCGTCATGCCGGTGTCCCCGAACCGCTCGATCATGCGGGCGAGGAGGTTGCGCGGATCGGGCACGGCGGGCGTGCCGTCGAGGTCGTGCATGGCGGCGATGTACTGCGCCGCCGGCTCTTCCGACCACGGCACCGTCACCATGGAGCCCGGCGCCGGCCACAGCACAAGGTCGCGGTCGCCCTCGTCGAAGACGAGGCCGGTTTCGGGAACATCCTGGCCGGTGACGTCGAGCACCATCGCCGAAATCGGCAGGAAGCGCCCGTCGCGCCAGGCGGGGACGAGTTCGTCGCGGCGCAACAGCTTGCCGCGCTGCACGCCGCACAGGTCGGTCCACACGACGTGGAAGGCGCGCGTGTCGGGATTGGCCTTGAGGAAGCGCTCGGCCTCCTCATGGCGGTTGGGAAGGATGAGAGACATGGGTTTGTTTCCTTGCGCGGCCGCCGCCTCAGCGCCGTTTCAGCTCTTCGATGCACTGGTCGAGCGTCGCGATGAAAAGATCGACGTCGGCGGCGGTGGTGGATGGCGAGATCAGCATCATGTTGTGGAACGGGGTGACGATGACGCCGCGGTTGAGCATGTACTGATGGACCGCCACGTCGATGGGCCGGTGGATCACCTTGGCCGCTTCGCCGCCGTTTTTCGGCGGGTGCGGCGAACAGATGAACTCCACCCGCGCGCCGACGCGCGCAACGGTCCAGCCCACGCCATGCTTGACGATCACATCCGCGATTCCCCGCTCCAGCCGCCGGGCCAGCGAAATCAGCGGGGCGAACGCCTCCCCGGTCATGTAGGTTTCGAGCACCGCGCGCATGGCGGCGAGCTGGATGGCGCTCCCCGACAGCGTGGTGCCGATGCCGGAGTGACCCGGCGGGCGATCCTTCAGCGCTTCGCGGATGCGCCCGGCGAACTCCTGTGTGAGACCGTAGACCGCGGCCGGGATGCCCCCGGCGATGGGCTTGCCCATCACGATGGCGTCGGGCTCAAGCCCGTGCGCGCGGGTGTAGCCGCCGGGGCCGGAGGACATCGTGTGCGTCTCGTCGATGACGAGCAGCGTATCCGTGGCGCGCGTCGCCTCGCGCAAGGCCTTGAGATAACCATCGGCGGGCAGCACCATGCCGATGTTGGTCATCACCGGCTCGGCCAGCACGCACGCCACCTGCCGGTCGGCGAGCGCCGCCTTCAGCGCCGCGATGTCGTTGAACTCGACGACGCGGGCGAACTGCGCGAGGTCGCGCGGCTCGCCGACGAGCGAGGGATCGGCGACGGTCTTGCCGTCCCTCACGGTGATGAACGTCTCGTCCACCGCGCCGTGGTAGCAGCCGTTGAAAACCAGGATGACGTTGCGTCCGCTCGCCGCGCGCGCCCAGCGGATCACCGCGCGGTTGGCGTCGGAGGCGGTCGCCGTCACCTGCCACACCGGCAGGCCGAAGCGGTCGGCGAGCAGCGCCCCCACGGTTGCCGCGTCGGGCGAGGGCATCATGGTGGTGAGGCCGTGGCGGGCCTGGCGCGCGATGGCTTCGGCGACGGGCGCGGGCGAATGGCCGAACATGGCGCCGGTGTCGCCGAGGCAGAAGTCCTTGTAGGCGTGGCCGTCCACGTCGATCACGTCGACGCCCTTCGCCTCCTTCACGAACAGCGGAAAGGGGGTGCCCCAGTCCACCATCCAGTGCATCGGCACGCCCTTCAGCCAATGGGGGGCGCAGGCTTCGGCGAGGGCTTTGGAGTTGGGATTGCGCTCAAGGAAGAGGGCTTCCTCGCGTCTGATCATGGCCGCGACGGCGGCGGGTGAAGGCATGATTTCCGGATTTGCGCCGTTGCCGATGCATCCGGTTCTAGCCCGCGCGGCGGGGGCGAGGCAAGCGCGGCGCGGTTTCCCCCGCCGCGCGCCGCGCCGCCCGGGCCTTTGACCGCGATCCGGAATCGTGGTGTCCATCAGCCGGGATCGGAAGGGGAAGAGCCATGGCCGGACGCATCGTCTACGTCAACGGATCGTTCGTGCCGGAAGGCGAGGCGCAGGTGTCGATCTTCGACCGCGGCTACCTGTTCGGCGACGGCGTCTACGAGGTGGTGCCGGTGGTGAGGGGGCGGATGCTCGACAAGGCGCCGTTCCTCGACCGGCTGGGCCGCAGCCTCGGCGAGATCGGCCTCGCCTGGCCGTGCCCGCCGGAAGCCTATGTGGCGTTCCACGAGGAGCTGATCGCCAGGAACGCGCTGGACGAGGGCATCGTCTACTCGCAGGTGACGCGCGGCGTGGCGGATCGCGATTTCGCCTTCCCGAAGGACACCCCGCCGGCGGTGATTGCGTTCACGCAAGCCCGCGCGCTGATCGACAACCCGCGCGCCGAGACCGGCGTGAAGGTGGTGACGGTGGAGGACATCCGCTGGAAGCGGCGCGACATCAAGTCGATCTCGCTGCTCGGCCAGGTGCTGGCCAAGCAGAAGGCGGCGGAGGCGGGGGCCTTCGAAGGCTGGATGACCGAGAACGGACACGTCACCGAGGGCACGGCGTCGTCGGCCTACATCGTCAGGGACGGAGTGGTGATCACCTACCCGCTGACCCGGGAGATCCTGCCCGGCATCCGCCGCAAGCTGCTGTTCGAACTCGCCGCGCAGCATCAGGTGCGCATCGTCGAGCGGCCGTTCACGGTGGCGGAGGCGAAGGCGGCCGACGAGGCGCTGCTGTCGTCGGCCTCAAGCTTCATCCTGCCGGTGGTGGAGATCGACGGCCAGCCGGTCGGCTCGGGCAAGCCCGGCCCGGTGGCGAAACGGCTGCGGGTGATCTACATCGCCGCCGCGCTGGCAGAGGCGGGGGTGGGGTGAGAAGCCCGACGCAGCGCCCTACCGCTGGCTGTCGCGCCAGCGCGGGTTGATCCACGGCTCCAGGTTGGAGGCCGGCAGCATGCCGCGCCCGAGGATGTGGTCGGCCGCCTTCTCGCCGGTCATGATCGAGGGCGCGTTGAGGTTGCCGTTCGTCACCTGCGGGAAGATGGAGCTGTCGGCGACGCGAAGCCCCTCGAGGCCGATCACCCGGCATTCGGGATCCACCACGGCCATCGGGTCCGTCGCCGCGCCCATGCGGCAGGCGCCGCACGGGTGATAGGCGCTCTCGCAATGCTGGCGGATGAAATCGTCGATCGCCTTGTCGCTCGTCACTTGGTCGCCGGGCTGGATTTCGCTTGCGGCGTAGCGCTGCATCGCCGGCTGGCGGAAGATCTCGCGGGTGAGGCGCACGCAGGTGCGGAAGTCCTCCCAGTCGGAGGCCTGCGACATGTAGTTGAACAGGATCTTCGGCGGCTCCTTCGGATCGTTGCTGCGGATGCGCACGAAGCCGCGCGACTTCGAGCGCATGGGCCCCACGTGCACCTGGAAGCCGTGGCCGGGTGCGGCGGCCTTGCCGTCGTAGCGGATCGCGCCGGGGAGGAAGTGATACTGGATGTCGGGATACTCCACCCCCGCCTTCGAGCGGATGAAGCCGCACGATTCGAAGTGGTTGGTGGCGCCCAGCCCCGAGCGGAACAGCAGCCACTGCGCCCCGATGAGCCCCTTGGAGATCAGCCCCAGCTTCGCGTTCAGCGTCACCGGTTCCTTGCAGCGCACCTGGAAATAGATTTCGAGGTGGTCCTGGAGGTTCTCGCCCACGCCCGGCAGATGATGCACCGGCGCGACGCCCGCCGCCTTCAGGCGCTCCTGGTCGCCCACGCCGGACAGCTGCAACAGCTTCGGCGAGTTGATCGAGGACGCAGCCAGGATCACCTCGCGGCGGGCGCGCGCCACGGCGACCTTGCCGCCCTGCTCGTACTCCACGCCCCCCGCGCGCTTGCCCTCGAACACGCCGCGCCGGGCGAGCGCGCGCGTCTTCAGCGC